>JAEUPE010000025.1 GCA_016790435.1 Rubrivivax sp.
CGGTCCGAGGCCTCGGACGAAGAAGCGCCCCCCGCAGCGCAAACCGCGTGGCCCGCCCCCGCCGCACGAGCGGCAGCGGCGTCCGGCCGACAGGCACACTCCGGGGATGCCCACCGCACCGGCTGAGCCCCTGCTGCCGCGCCCGCTGTCAGGCGAGGTGCGGGCGGGTGAACTCGCGCCCGAAGAGCAAGCGCGCCTCGTGCGCGCGCTGGCCGCCTCGCTCGCGCATGACGGCAGCGAACCGGTGCGCCACATCGAGACGCACATCTCGCACGTCCTGCTGCACGGCGGGCATGCCTTCAAGATCAAGAAGGCGATCGCGACCTCGTTCCTCGACCAGAGCACGCTGGCGCGGCGGCGCCGGGCCTGCGCCGAGGAACTGCGCCTGAACCGACGACTGGCGCCGGACCTGTACCTCGATGCGGTGGAGATCACCGGCACGTTGCTGGCGCCGCGCCTCGGCGGCGCGGGCCGCGTCCTCGACGTGGCGGTGCGCATGCGCGAGTTCGACGAGGCGGGCCTGTGGGATCGGCTCGCCGCGCGCGGCGCGCTCGGCGCCGCCGACGTCGACGATCTCGCGGCGCGGCTCGCCACGTTCCACGCCGCGGCCGCGGTGGCGCCGCCGGACGGAACGCTCGGTTCGCCCGCCCTCGTGCGCCAGGCGCTGCAGGACAGCCTCGCCGACCTGCAGGCGCAGGCCGCCCGCGCCGGCTGGCCCGACACCACCGGACTGGCCGAACTTGCGCGCCTGCGCGCCTGGGAGGCCGAGGCCTTCGCGTCTGCCGCGCCGGCGATGGCGCGCCGCCTCGCGAGCGGTCGGGTGCGCGAAGGCCACGGCGACCTGCACCTGGGCAACGTCGCGCGCGAGCATGGCCGCTGCCTCGTCTTCGACGGCATCGAGTTCAACGACGCCTTCCGCTGGCTCGACGTGATGGACGAGGTCGCCTTCATGGCCATGGACCTGCACGCGCATGGCCTGCCGGCGCTCGCGCACCGCTTCGTCAACGCCTACCTCGAGGCCTGCGGCGACTACGACGGCCTGCACGTGCTCGGCTACTACCTCGTGCACCGCGCGCTCGTGCGCGCCAAGGTGGCACAACTGCGCGTCGAGCAGGCCGCCGGTGCCGACCGCGCCGAGGCGCTGGCGGCGGCGCAGCGCTACTTCGGCCTGGCCTTGCGCTTCGCGGCCCCGCCCCCGTGCGCCTTCGTCATCACGCACGGCCTCTCGGGCAGCGGCAAGACGACGCTCACGCAAGGCCTCGTCGAAGCCGCCGGTGCCGTGCGCGTGCGCGCCGACGTCGAACGCAAGCGCCTCGCGGGCTTGGCGCCACTGCAGGAGAGCCGCTCGCTGCCGGGGGCGGGGCTGTACACGCCCGCGATGAACGAGGCGACGCAGGCGCGCCTGCTGCAGGCCGCAGCGGACGTGGTCGAGGGCGGCTGGCCGGTCGTCGTCGACGCCACCTTCATCCGCCACGGCTCACGCGAGGAGGCCCGGCAATGTGCGCTGCGCCTGAAGGTGCCCTTTCTCATCGTGCGTTTCACCGCCGAGTTCGAGTTGCTGCGCGCGCGCGTGCGCGCCCGCTCTGCACGGGGCACCGACGCCTCCGAAGCCGACGGGGCCGTGCTCGCGGCGCAGTGGCAGGCGCTGGAGCCGCTGCAGGCCGACGAGCTCGAGGTCACCTTCGAAGCCCGGGCGCAGGCCGGCACCGCCGGTGATGGGCCGCAGGTCGATTGGGCACCGCTGCTGGCACGCATGACGGCGCTGTGACGGACCGGACGCCGCTTGCGCTCGATCAACAGCCGGGGCCCTGGCGGCGCGATGCTCCACCCAAACCACTGCACGAGCGGCATGCGCACGCCCCGGCCCCACCCCGCTCCCGACCCACTGCCTTGCGGCGCAGGCCTCGGTGCGGGCCCGGCCACGGGTGACGGCGACGCGATCGGCGTGGGACTCGACATCCGCATCGCGGCGCATGCCGACGCGGCCGGCATCGCGGCACGCCAGCAGCAGCGGCTCACCGGCCTGCTGCAGGCGGCTGCCCATACGGCGAGGTACCGGCCGCTGCTGGAGGGTCGAGCGGCCACGGGCTGGCGCCTCACAGACCTGCCCGTGACCGGCAAGCGCGAACTCATGCGGAACTTCGAGGCTTCGGTCACCGACCCGGCCATCACGCTCGGCTCGCTGCACGAGTTCATGCGGGAGCCGGGGAAGGTCGGGCAACCCTACCTCGGCCGGCACTGGGTGTGGGAGAGCTCGGGCAGCACGGGTGAGCCCGGCCTGTACGTGCACGACGCGGCGGCCATGGCGGTGTACGACGCGCTCGAGTCGTCACGGCGCGACTCGCCGCGCCCGTGGGTGCGCTGGTTCGACCCGCTGTTCCTGAGCGAGCGCATCGCCTTCGTCGGCGCCACTGGCGGGCACTTCGCCAGCCACGTTTCTGTGCAGCGGCTGCGCCAGGCGTACCCCTGGGCCACGCAGCGCTGGCAGAGCCTGTCGATCCTGCAGCCGCTGCCGGCCCTGGTGGACGCGCTGCACGCGCTGCAACCCACCATCCTCGCCACCTACCCGACGGCGGCAGCGCTGCTCGCCGAGGAGGCGCGCGCCGGGCGTCTCGCGCTGCGGTTGCAGGAAGTGTGGACCGGGGGCGAGACCCTCGGCAAAGGGGTGCGCGCCTTCATCGAGCAGGCGTTCGGCTGCGCGCTGCGCAACAGCTACGGGGCTTCGGAGTTCCTGCCCATCGCCTGGGAGTGCTCGGCAGGCCGGCTGCACGTGAATGCCGACTGGGTGATGCTGGAGGCGGTGGACGCGCGGCACCGGCCGGTGCCGCCGGGCACGCTGTCGCACACGACGCTACTCACCAACCTGGCCAACCACGTGCAGCCGATCCTGCGCTTCGACATCGGCGACCGCATCGTGCTCGGTGGTGCGGCTGACGCACGTTGCCCTTGCGGCTCGGCGCTGCCCGTGATCGAGGTGCAGGGCCGGCGCGACGACACGCTGTTCGTGCCCGGCCGCGCCGGGCGGCCGGTGCCGCTGCTGCCGTTGGCGCTGACCACCGTGCTGGAAGACGAGGCCGGCGCCTACGACTTCCAGTTGCAGCAGACGGCCCCCGATGCGCTGCGCCTTTGCCTGGGCCCCGGCGCGGCGCGTGGCGAGCGCGCCCGCGAGCGCTGCCGGCGCGCGCTCGCTGACTTTGCGGCCATGCAGGGGGCCTCTGCGCTGCGCATCAGCACGGCCGCGCTGCCGCAACTGCCGCTCGGGCGCACGGGAAAGCTTCAGCGCATCGTCGCGCTGCAGGGCAGGGCGCCGCGTCGGCGGCGCTGAAGCCGCCGAACGGCGGCGACTCTCAGCGTGCCGCCGAGTGCGCCACCGAGTGCGCCACCGAGTGCACCACTGAGGGCGCCCGGCATCAGGTCTTCGGCGCCGCGGCGCCACGCACCAGCAGCACCGGCACGGGGCTCTGGCGCAGCACGAGTTCGGCGTCCGAGCCGAGCAAGGCGCGGCCGAAGCCGCGCCGGCCGTGCGTGCCCATGACGATGAGGTCGCAACGCTGCACGGCGGCCTGGTCGACGATGGCATCGGCCGGACGGCGCGCGTCGAGGTCGTTCAACACCGTTTCGCAGGTCACGCCTGCCGCGCGCACCTGCTTGGCCGCGTCTTCGAGCACGCGCTGCCCGGTGACCTTCATGCCTTCGCGGATCGCCTCCCAGGCTTCCGCGGTGGCCACTTCGGGCATCACCGGCACGAGTTCGACCACGTGAAGCAGCACGATCGTGCTGCGCAGATCGCGCGCCAGCGCGAGCGCCTCGCCCAGCCCGCGTTGGGCGGTGGCGGAGTCATCCAGGGGCACGAGAAGGCGTCGGTAGGTCATGACAGTCTCCGGGGTGTTCGCGTCGGCGCCGCTCACGCGGCTGATGCATGAAACCGCAATGTCGACCTATCGCCATTGACGCCGCGCAAGGTGGCGCCCCGCTTGTAGAACGTCAAGGACTGGGCCCACGGCCGCCAGCCGATGGCTGACAGGCCAGGCGGTCTGCCGCCGCCGACGGGTGCGCCCGCCAGGCCCGGATTCGCGAGCCGGTGGCGGGATCGGGACGGCGGGGTGCCCTGCTTCGCGAATGTCCTCTTTCAAGGGCCCGGCTTCGCAGGGCCCTTGAATGCCCCCTTGATTTCGCTGCGCAGGGCACCCCGCCGTCCCGATCCGGCACCCGCAGTGGCACCTCATCGAGGACAACCGCTGGTGCCACGCCGAGTGCGCCGCGTGGTCGTGACACCCGGAGAAGACAACTCCGCGAAGGCAGATGCCGATCCGGCATCCGCGGTGGCACCTCGCCGAAGGCGACTCCGGGGAGACAGATGTCGGTGCCCGCCGAGGATGCTGGGTGGCCGGCGCAGCGAAATCAAGGGGGCATCCGGGGGACCAGCGAAGCTGGGCCGCCGGAAGAGGACATTCGCGGAGCCGGCCACGCGGCATCCTCGGCGCACCACCACATCGACGCACTTCTCGACGCACTTCTCGGCGCACTTCTCGGCGCACTTCTCGGCACACTTCTCGGCACACTTCGACGCACGCTGCCCCAAGCCCTGCCGGCGTTGCAACTCCCCACGCAGGTGGCCCCGCCCAGTCGACTTCCAAGCGGTCGAACGTAGATGGGGCTCAGGCCGTCTGCGCCTGGGCCAGCTGCCGCTGCACCCAGCGCACGAGGTCGCCGGCCGCCATCGCGCCCGACTGCCGGGCCACTTCCTGCCCGCGCTGGTAAAGCACGAGCGTCGGAATGCTGCGGATGCGGTTGCGCACGCTGGCTTGCGGGTTGGCGTCTGTCTCCACTTTCGCCAGCCGCACGCGCGGCAACTGCCGCGCCGCCTGCTCGAACTGAGGTGCCATGGCGTGGCACGGGCCACACCACTCGGCCCAGAAGTCGACCAGCACAGGCAACTCGGTGCCGCCGACGAACTTATCGAAGACGGCATCGGTGAGTGCCACCGGCTTCGTTTCCATCAACTCCATGCCGCAGCGGCCGCACACCGGGTGATGGTCGAGCCGCTCCTCGGGCAAGCGGTTGGTGGCGGCGCACTGCGGGCAGACGAGGTGCGTCAGGGGTGTTGTCATGCGGTACCTCCAGAGGGCCAGGGCCGGGCCTCAGGCGCCCGGCGTGACGCCGACCTTGCGCAGGATCTGCTCCATCAGGCACCACTTGGTGAAGCCGCTTTGCAGCAGGTTCAGCCCGACGAAGGCGGTGAAGGCGAGCCACCACGGACTCACGAAGAGGGGGCTGCCGGGAATGCCGAGCGCCAGCGACAAGAGGATGAAGGCACCGGCAACGATGCGGACGACGCGCCATGAGGTCATGGTCAGGCTCCTTGGACTTGAGGTGAAGTGGACGAAGAGGGGGAAGCAGCAGATGACGGATCAGATGCGGGCGGCACGAGCAGATGCAAGCGGTGCCGCCAGGCCACGTAGTAGAGGATCGGGATCACGACCAGCGTCAGCAGCGTCGAGACGAAGATGCCGAAGATGAGCGAGATGGCCAGGCCGTTGAAGATGGGGTCGCCGAGGATGAAGAAGGCACCGCCCATCGCCGCCAGCCCGGTGAGCACGATGGGCTGGGCGCGCGTGACCGCCGAGTGCTGAACAGCGCGCTCGAAGGGCACGCCCTCGCGCACCTGCAGGTTGATGAAGTCGACGAGCAGGATCGAGTTGCGCACGATGATGCCGGCCAGAGCGATCATGCCGATCATGCTGGTGGCCGTGTACTGCGCGCCGAGCAGCGCGTGCCCGGGCATGACGCCGATGATGGTGAGCGGGATGGGCGCCATGATGATGAGCGGCGTCAGGTACGAGCCGAACTGCGCCACCACGAGCAGGTAGATGAGCACGAGGCCGACGGCATAGGCGGCGCCCATGTCGCGGAAGGTCTCGTAGGTGATCTGCCATTCGCCGTCCCACTTGATCGAGTAGCCGCGGTAGGGATCGCTCGGCTGTCGGATGAAGGTCTCGCCGAGCGTGCCGCCGTCGGGCGTGCGCAGGGCGGCCAGCTCGCTTCGCATGGCGAACACGCCGTACAGCGGGCTGTCGTTGGCGCCGGCCATGTCGCCGACGACGTAGTTCACCGGCAACCCGTCCTTGTGGAAGACCGGCTGCTCGCGCAGGGTGTCGGTGGGCGTGACGAGCTCGCGGATCGGCACCAGCTTGCCGGCGGCGGAACGCACCGACAGCGCGAGCAGCGCATCGAGGTCGCCGTGCCGCTCGGGCGGCAACTGCAACACGGCGGCCGCCGGGTACTTGCTCGCGTCGTGCAGGTAGGCCGTGGCCTCGCCGGCCAGGCCGGCGCGCAGCGTGGCCACGATGGCCTGCTGCGGCACGCCCAGCATGGCCGCCTTGCGCCGGTCGACGACCAGCAGCGTGCGCGGGGCGGCGACGATGCTCGAGTCGTCGACGTCGACAACGCCGGCCGTCTTCTCGAACACGGCGCGCACGGCCTTGGCCACCTGGCGGCGACCCTCGGCCTCGGGGCCATAGACCTCGGCGACGATGGGCGAGAGCACCGGCGGGCCCGGCGGCACTTCGACCACCTTGACGTTGGCACCGAAGCGCGCGCCGATCTTCTGCAGCTCGGGCCGCATGCGCATGGCGATGGCGTGGCTCTGCTCGCTGCGATGCGCCTTGTCGGCAAGGTTGACCTGCAGGTCGCCGACCTCGCCGCCGGTGCGGAAGTCGTACTGGCGCACGAGGCCGTTGAAGTTGATCGGGCTCGCCGTGCCGGCATAGGCCTGGTAATGGGTGACCTCGGGCTGCGCGCCCAGCCAGGCCCCGAGCTCGTGCAACAAGGCGGCGGTCTGCTCTACCGGCGTGCCCGCAGGCATGTCGACGATGACCTGGAACTCGGACTTGTTGTCGAACGGTAGCATCTTCAACCGCACGAGCCCGGCCACCGGCAGCACGAGCGAGGCGACGATGAGCGCGCCCACGCCGGCAGCGAGCCAGCGGCGGTTGCGCGTGCCGCGCCGCTCGTCCAGCAGCGGCTGGAAGATGCGGTGGAACACCGGCCCCACCTTGCCCGCGAAACCCTGGCCGGCCACGTGCGCGGCGTGGTCGCCGGCGGCGCCTTCGGCCGGCGCCGGCACGGCCTTCATCCACAGCCGCGCCAGCCAAGGCGTGACGACGAAGGCGATGGCCAGCGACAGCACCATGCCCATGCTGGCGTTGATGGGGATCGGCGCCATGTACGGCCCCATGAGCCCGCTCACGAAGGCCATCGGCAGCAGCGCCGCGATGACGGTGAGGGTGGCCAGGATGGTCGGCCCGCCGACCTCGTCGACCGCGGCCGGGATGATCTGCGCCAGCGGGCGGCCCGGGTGGTGGTGCTGGTGGCGGTGGATGTTCTCCACCACCACGATGGCGTCGTCGACCAGGATGCCGATGGAGAAGATGAGCGCGAACAGCGACACCCGGTTGAGCGTGAAGCCCCAGGCCCAGGAGGCGAAGAGCGTCACCGTCAGCGTCAGGATGACCGCCGTACCGACGATGGCCGCCTCGCGCCGGCCGAGCGCAAAGAAGACCAGCGCCACCACCGAGATCGTGGCGAAGAGCAGCTTCTGCATCAGCTGCGTCGCCTTGTCGTTGGCGGTGGCGCCGTAGTTGCGCGTCGTGGTCACCTGCACGTCGTGCGGGATGACGGTGTTGCGCAGTTCGTCGACTCGCTTGACCAGGCCGTTGGCGACGTCGATGGCGTTTTCGCCCGGCTTCTTGGTGACGGCGATGGTGACGGCCGGATACTCGCCGGGCTCTGCGACGCCCGGCGTGCCGGGCTTGGCCTCACCCGGCGTGCCGGGCTTGGCATCACCCGTCTTGCCGGACTTGGCGTCACCCGGCTTGCCGGCCTCCGAGGCACCCGCCTGCCTCGCGACACCGTGCCAGACGTACTGCGTCGGCGTCATGGGCCCGTCGCGGACCGTGGCCACGTCGCCCAGGAAGACCGGCTTGCCGCCCTGCACACCCACGACGAGCTGAGCAAGGTCGTTGGCGTCGCGCAGGAAGGGCCCCGATTCGAGCGTGACGCTGCGGTTGCCGCCCAGCAACTCGCCCAGCGGCGCGCCGGCGTTCGCGGTGAGCAGCGCCTGGCGCAGGTCGGCCACCGTCACGCCGGCACCGGCCAGGCGCTGCGGGTCCATCTCGACCATCACGCCTCGACCGGGGCCGCCGATGGTGCGCACTTCGCGCGTTCCCGGCACGCGCTTCAGGTCGGCCTCGATGCTGTGCGCCACGCGCTCGAGGTCGAAGGCGCTGCCCATGGCCTGCTCGCGCCACAGCGTGAAGCTGACGATGGGCACGTCATCGATGCCCTTGGGCTTGATGATGGGTTCACCCACGCCCAGGCCCGCCGGCAACCAGTCGGCGTTGGCACTCACGGTGTCGTGCAGCCGCACCAGGGCCTCGATGCGGGGCACGCCGACCTTGAACTGCACCGTCACCACGGCCAGCCCGGGGCGCGAGACCGACATCACGTGCTCGATGCCGGCGATCTGCGAGAGCACCTGCTCGGCCGGTGTCGTGACCATCTGCTCCACGTCGCGCACCGAGGCCCCGGGGAAGGGGATGAGCACGTTGGCCATCGTCACGTTGATCTGCGGCTCCTCCTCGCGCGGCGTGACGAGCACGGCGAAGATGCCGAGCAGCAGCGCAACGAGCGCGAGCAGCGGCGTGATCTGCGCCGACTGGAAGGCCGCGGCGATGCGGCCCGAAATGCCCATGCGGGGGGTGTCGGTGTGGGACATGGCCGCTCCTCAGCGCGCGTCGGCGACGCGGGCCGCCGCCTGCGGCTCGGCGGCGACACGTTCGCCGGCATTCAGGCCGGAGAGCACCTCGACACGCTCGCCGTCGCTGCGACCGAGGCGCACCTGGCGCAGCAGCGGGCGGCCCTGCGCGTCGAGCACGTAGAGGCCGGTCATCTCGGCACGACGCACGACGGCGGAGGCCGGCACCCAGGGCGAAGCGCCGCGCGCGGCGGCGCCACCCTCGGCGCCCGACGAGGCGGGCAACCACAGTCGCGCGAACTGCCCGGGCACGAGGCCCTCGGTGCGCGGCGCGAGGTCGGCGCGCACGGTCAGGGTGTGCGTCGCCGCATCGGCTGCGGGCAGCACTTGCACGCGGGTCGGCGGCACCAAGCGGCCCGCCGCCGGCAGCGTGGGCAGCTCGATGCGCACGCCGGCCCCGGCACTGGCATCGGCACCGAGGCGCGTGGCCACCGACTGCGGCACCGCCGCCGTCACCCGCAGCGCGGCCGGGTCGTAGAGCGTCAGCAGCGCGCGGCCGGGCATGGCCATGTCGCCCAGCGTCACCGGCACCTCGGCCACCACGCCGGCGTAGGGCGCGCGCACGGTGAAGAAGCCGGTCTGCGTGCGCGCGGCATCGGCCTGCGCCACCTGTGCGCCGGCCTGTGCCTGCGCGGCGCGGTACTCAGCCTCGGCGCGGTCGAGCGCGGCGGCGCTGATGAACTGGCTGGCGAAGAGCGAGCGCTGGCGCTCGAGATCCTTGGCCGCCACGTCGAGCGCCGCGCGCGCGGCACGCACCTGGGCAGCGCTCGCCTCCGCCGACTGCGCCGCGGCGCGCGCGTCGATCTGCACGAGCACCTGGCCGGCGGCGACGCGGTCGCCGGGCTTGACAGTGAGCTGCACGACCGCGCCGGGCACCTGGGCGGCGATCGTCGTCTGGCGCAAGGCCTCGACCACGCCGTCGTAGGCGACCGCGGCCGCACCGGTGGCTGCCGTGGCGGCGACGGACTTCAACTCCGCCGCAGCGGGGCCAGCCGCGTGCGCGCCGGCAGCCAGCGTGCCGGCGAGCACGCCCGTCAGGACCAGCGAGACGAGTCTCGGCGCCTGTGGGGCCATCCGTACAAGGACGTCGTGGATGGCAGGTGGGTGATTCATGGTGGGGGCCCTGGACAAGTGCGATCGTTGGATCTATTATTTGCGCAATCATGCAAATATGCAAGTCCGCAAACGTGCTGGGGAATCGGGCATGATGTGCACACCGATGGAAAAACTCACGCCCGAAGCGCTGGCGCAGGTCGCGGACTATTTTCAGGCGCTGTCAGAGCCGACCCGCTTGCGCATCCTCAACCTGTTGCGACACGAGCCGCGCAGCGTGAGCGAGCTGGCGATCGAGACCGGCCATTCGGTGGCCAACGTGTCGCGCCACCTGGCACTGCTCGCGCAACGCGGGCTGCTCGCGCGCGAGACGCGCGGGACGAGCGTCTACTACGGCATCGCCGACCCTGCCATCTACGAGTTGTGCGACCTGGTGTGCGGCAACCTCGGCCGCCGCTTCGAGAAGACACAGGCGCAGCGCGCGGCCTTCGCATCCCCGGGGCGACGCCGAGCCGGCAATGCCGGGCGCTGAGACCGTCGCTCGCCGACCGTTGGGGCTCGATCAAGGACAGGCCCGGCCGCCGCAGGACCCGCCGTCAGGCGCCCGCGAACGCGAGCAGCGCCTTGGCGTCGACCACCGTGACGCGTTCGCGCTCCAGCTTCACCCAGCCCCTCTCCTCGAAGCCTCGCAGCAGGCGGCTGACGAAGACGCGCACGCTGCCCAGTTCGTCAGCCAGGTTCTGGTGCGTGGCTGCGATCACCGGGCCGCGCTGCACGAGCAGGCGCGCCAGCCGCGTATCCAGCTTGCGGAAGGCAATCTCGTCCACCAGATCCATCACCTCGGCCAGGCGCTCGCCGTAAGTGTCGAAGACAAAGCGGCGAAACGGCGCGTGGTGCAGGACCAGCTCGTCGAACAAGGGCGGCGGAATGACGATCAGCTCGACTTCGCTCTCCGCCACGCCGCGCGCCCGGTAGGCGCCGTGGCCCAGCAGGCAGCCACCCGAGAGCAGGCAGGCCTCGCCGGGGCTGACGCGGTAGAGCACGATTTCGCGTCCCTGGTCCGACGACTTGCTCACGCGCACGCTGCCCTGCAGCAGCAGCGGAAAACCCTCGCAGGCGCGGCCGGGCTCGAACAGCACGGTGCCGGCGGCGACGCGCCGCGCGCTCGCGGCGGCCAGCAGGCGGGTGAGCGCTTCCTCGGGCAACTGCGCAAAAACCGGGAAGCGCGCCAGCAACGACTCGCGCAGTGCCGTGGGCTCGGGAGGGTGCGGAGGGGCGGGCATGGTGCAACTTTGGTAGCGGACAGGCGGGCTGCCGCAGCGCAGGATGACGCTCATTGTGGCCAGCCCGCCATTCCGGCGGCAGCCGCGGTTCAAACAGGAGCCCGCACCGTGCCCATCGAAAACGTCATCCGCGCCTTCGCCGGCGTCGTCGTCATGCTGTCCCTGGCGCTCGGCGCCGCGGCCAGCCCCGTGTTCCATTCGCCGCACTGGCTGTGGTTGACCGCCTTCGTCGGCTTCAACCTCTTCCAGAGCGCCTTCACTCGCCTGTGCCCGCTCGAGAGCGTGCTGCGCCGGCTCGGGTTGAAGAGCGGCGGCGCCGCCTGCAGTGCCTGAAGCCGGGAGTTCTCGCCATGTACGGATTCACCACCACCCTCAGCGGGCAGGCGTTCGACGACGTGCTCGCCAAGACCCTCGCGGCGCTGAAGGCTGAGGGCTTCGGCGTGCTCACCGAGATCGACGTGCAGCGCACGATGAAGGACAAGCTCGGCGTCGAGATGCCGCCCTACCGCATCCTGGGCGCGTGCAACCCGCCGCTGGCGCACCGCGCGCTGCAGGGCGAGCCCAACATCGGGCTGCTGTTGCCCTGCAACGTGATCGTGCGCGAGCAGGCGGCGGGCACCGTGGTGGTGGGCTTCCTCGACCCGCAGACCATGGTTGCACTGGTCGGCCGCGACGAGATCAAGCCGGTGGCCGACGAGGCAGAGTCCCGGTTGCGCCGGGCCTGCCAGAGCCTGGGCGGGCGCGCCGAGGGCTGACGCCCTTCTTGCGCCGCTGCGCCGGCGCGAGGGGCCGCTGCGCCACCTGCAAGCCACCGCTTGGCTCGCGGCGCGGCACGCCGTCGCATTGACTTCGTTCAAGAGGCTGCGCCCGACGGGTTCGTAGACTGGCCCGGACATGAACGCACCCCTCCGAACCCACCGCGGCAAACGCCGCACGAGCCCGGCTCAGTCCAGGGCCGCCCGCACGTCCGCCGGCGCGCGCGAACCTGCACGCGGATCTCCACGCGAATCCGCACGCGTCCGTGGCGCCCTCATACCGGCGGAAGCGGCCGAAATGGCCTCGGTGGCCGCACCGGTCACAGTCGCCCAAGCCGCCTCGATTGCTCCGGGCATGCGCGAACGGGCGGCCAGCACCTGGCTCGGTCGCCCCGAAGGAGCCCCGACGGCATCGGCGCACCTGCGCGACCTCGACCGCCTGCTCGTTTCGACGGTCGGCCAATGGACAGGCGGCACGTCGCCCGTGACGGCGGCGCTGGCTGCCTTCGATTGGTGGGCTCACCTGCTGGCCTCCCCCGCCAAGCAGATCGAGGTGATGCAGTGGCTCGCCGAAGCGGCGCCGCGACTGGCCGAACGCGCCTGCCTGCCGGCGCGGGCTGCCGCGGCCAACATGCCCACGGCGACCCCCAAGGCTGCGGGCGCGTCGGCGGCCTTGGCTTCGTCCAGCCCCGCCGCGAAGGCCACCCCGGGCGAGCCCGCGGTGCTGCCGCAGGACAAGCGCTTCTCCGCGCCGGCCTGGCAGCAGTGGCCGTTCTGCACCTGGGCGCAAGGCTTCCTCGTGGCGCAGCAGGCTTGGCGCATCGCCACCGAAGGCGTGCCCGGCGTCGCCCGGCACCATGAAGACATGGTCGCGTTCGGCGCGCGGCAGTGGCTGGACATGGCGGCCCCATCGAACGGCCTGTTCACCAACCCGGTGGTCCTCGAGCGCACGCTACGCGAAGGCGGCGCCAATCTCGTGCGGGGCGCGCTGCACGCCGCCGAGGACGCCTGGCGCGATGCGCTCGACCTGCCGCCCGCTGGCGCCGAAGCCTACGAGCCGGGCCACAACGTCGCCGTCACGCCGGGCCAGGTCATCCTGCGCAACCGCCTTGCGGAGCTGATCCAGTACGCACCGGCCACCGCCAAGGTGCGGCCCGAACCGGTGCTGCTGGTGCCGGCGTGGATCATGAAGTACTACGTGCTCGACCTGTCGCCGCACAACTCGCTCGTCAAGGCGCTCGTCGACCAGGGCTTCACCGTCTTCGTGATCTCCTGGAAGAACCCGGGGCCCGAAGACCGCGACATCGGCCTGGAGGACTACCTCCATATCGGCATCTTGGCGGCGCTGCAGGCCATCGGCGAGGTTTGCCCGCGCGAGCCGGTGCACGCGGTGGGCTACTGCCTGGGCGGCACGCTGCTGGCGATGGCCGCGGCGGCATTGACACGAAGGCAGCCGTCGGCCCTCAAGAGCTTGACGCTGCTCGCCGCGCAGACCGATTTCAGCGACCCCGGCGAGCTCGGCCTCTTCATCGACGACGGCCAGGTCGAGATGCTCGACAGCCTGATGTGGCGCCAGGGCGTGCTGCAGTCACGCCAGATGAAGGGCACGTTCCAGATGCTGCGCTCGCAGGACCTGGTCTGGTCGTACCGCCTGCTCAACTACCTGCTCGGCGAGCGACATGCGCCGAACGACCTGATGGCCTGGAACGCCGACGGCACGCGGCTGCCCTACCGCATGCACTCGGAGTACCTGCACTCGCTGTTCCTCGACAACGCGCTCGCGCACGGGCAGGCGCGCATCGACGGCGAGCCCATCAACCTCGCGCACGTGCGCGTGCCGGTGTTCAACGTCGGCGCCGTGCAGGACCACGTGGCGCCGTGGCGCTCGGTGTTCAAGCTGCACGCGCTCACCGACGCCGAGCAGACCTTCTGCCTCACGGCCGGCGGGCACAACGTGGGCATCGTCAACCCGCCCGGCGCGGCCCGCACCAGCCACCGCCTGCGCCGCTGGCGCGCCGGCAATCCGCTGCTCACGCCGGACCAGTGGCTCGAGCGCACGCCGGTGACCGAGGGCTCGTGGTGGACCCCCTGGTTCGCCTGGCTGCACGCGCACAGCGGCCCCTGGCGCCGCCCACCGACGATGGGGGCGCCCGAGCGCGGCCTCGCGCCGCTGCAGGCCGCGCCGGGCCACCACGTGTTGCAGCGCTGACGGCGCAGGCGCCGTCGAGGCCCGGCTTCATGTTCGACTTGATCCGGCGCAAGGCGGCCGCCCGTCCCATGGCGCAACGTTGGCATCGACGGACTTTGCAGTCAAAGAGGAATCGCCCGATGTCACGCCTTGCCCCGATGCCCGGCACCGCCTACGCCGGCATGGATCTCGAGTTGCACGCAGGGGCGCACCCTGCGACGCATCGGGTCTTGATGCCTCCCGCCCAGGCGGGCTGGATTACGATGCCCCGGCGCTGGGTGCACGCCGTGCGCGAGAGCGCGCCGCGCGTGGCCGCCCCCGTGCTGGTCTGACGCCGAAGTGCCGGAGGTCCCCTCGATGCGCCAGCACCCGAAGCCCCGCCGCCGCGTCGGCGCCGCCGCCGTGATTGAAGAACACCGTGCCGAAGGTGCCGACCGCGGCATCGTCTCGCACCCCGACGGCTGGTACTGGGTGGCCCCCGACGGCCACCAGGAGTTCGGCCCGTTCGAGTCGGCCGAGGCGGCGCGCGCCGACCGCGACCGCGACGAAGGCATCGCCCCCGCCCTGACACTGGCCGAAGCCGAAGAAGCCATCGGCATCAACGACTGGATCGACCCCGAAACCGGTGAACCCGCCGAAGGACGCAGCGCGCCGCACCTCGACAGCGGCGACGGTGGGCCGGGCGGGTTCTGATCCGCCGGGGCCCTCGGCCCGAGCAAGCGCGGCGCAGCGCGATGGAGCATCCATGTCCGGCCGTGTGCTGACCCCCGCTGAGTTGTGCCGCCGTTGCGATCCGGCCGCGCTGGAGAGCCTGGCCGCCTCGGGCGACGAGCCCGCGGCCACGGCCTCGCCGCTCGCGCCCGGAACGGGCAAGGCGAGTGCAGAAGGCGCCGCCACCATCGTCGGCCAGCAGCGCGCCTACGAGGCCGTGGCCTACGCCATCGCGATGCCGCACGAAGGCCACCATCTCTTCGTCATGGGCCCGCCCGGCGTGGGCAAGCACACGCTCGTGCGCCACGCCATCGAGGCGCACGTGGCACGCAACGGTGTCGAGCGCTTCGACTGGGCCTACGTCAACCACTTCGCGCAGCCGCACCAGCCGCGCGTGCTGCGCCTGCCGCGCGGCCGCGCCGGCGCGCTGCGCCAGCACATGCGCGCACTCGCCGACGACCTGCGCACGATGATCCCGGCCACGTTCGAATCGGAGGAGTACGCCACTGCCGTCGAACGCCTGAACACCGAGTACAAAGAGCGCGCCGAGCAGGCGGTGCTGGCGGTGGGCGAGCAGGCGCAGGCCCAGGGCCTGGTGATGGTGCGCACGCCGGTCGGCCTGAGCTTCGCGCCGCGCAAGCCCGCGAGCGCCGGCAGCGCTGGCGGCAAAACCGCGGACGGCGACACCGTCTACACCCCCGAGGAATTCGCCGCGCTGCCCGAGGCCGAGCGCACGAGGTTGCAGCAGGCGCTGCAGGCGGCGCAGGAGCAGCTCGTGCGCGCGCTGCGTGGCACCGTGCGCCTGCGCAAGGAACACGCCGACAAGCTGCGCGCCCTCAACCGCTCGATGACGCTCGTGGCCGTGGAGCATGCCGTCGACGAGGTCAAGGACGACTACGCCGACCTGCCCGAGGTGCTGGCCTACCTCGAGGCGGTGCGCGACGACGTCATCGACAAGGCCGACCGCTTCCGCAGCCCGCCGGGCGACGAAGCCAGCGCCGGCGAGACCACCGCCGTGGCCGAGATCGACCTCTCGGCCTACGAGGTGAACGCGCTCGTCGATGCCGCCGGCAACGACGGCGCGCCCATCGTCACGGTCGACCACCCCACGCACCAGCAGCTCATCGGCCGCGTCGACCACCTCGCGCGCATGGGCACGCTGCTCACCGACTACCGCCTCGTCAAGCCCGGCGCCCTGCACCGCGCCAACGGCGGCTACCTCCTCATCGACGCGGCCAAGCTGCTCGTGCAGCCCTTCGCCTGGGACGCGCTGAAGCGCGCCCTCATGCGGCACGAGATCCGCATCGAGTCGATGGCCGAGATGGTGAGTCTCGTCACCACGGTGCAACTCGAACCGATGCCGATTCCTCTGTCGGTGAAGGTGGTGTTGTTCGGCGAGCGCGAGATCGGCGAGTTGCTGCAGGAGTTCGACCCCGACTTCGGCCGCCTCTTCCGCGTCGTGGCCGATTTCTCCGACGACCTGCCGCGCGCCGACGGCGTGCAGCGCGAACTCGTGCAGTCGATCGTCGCCCAAGGCGCGGCGCTGTCGCTGCTGCCGCCCAGTGCCGGCGCGCTGGCGCGGCTGGTGGACCACGGCGCGCGCCTGGCCGGCGACGCGCAGCGGCTCAGCGCCTCGGTACAGCGGCTGCTCGACGTGCTGACCGAGGCCGACCACCGGGCCCGCGAAGCCACGCGCACGCGCATCGAGGCCACTGATGTCGACAGCGCCGTGGCCGCGCGCCGCCGCCGCGCCAGCCGCATCGACGAGCGCCTGCGCGAGGAGGTCGGCCGCGGCATGTTGATGATCGCCACCACGGGCGAACGGGTCGGCCAGATCAACGGCCTCATGGTCTACGAGTCGGGCGGCGAGACCTTCGGCGAGCCGGTGCGCATCAGCGCCACGACGCGGCTGGGCGACGGCGAGGTCATCGACATCCAGCGCGAGACGCACATGGGTGGCCCGGTGCACGCCAAGGGCGTGCTCATCCTCACCTCCTTCCTCGGCGCGCGCTACTCGCGCTTCCGCGCCCACGCCATCTTCGCCAGCCTGGTGTTCGAGCAGACCTACGGCATCGTCGAGGGCGACAGCGCCTCGCTCGCCGAACTGCTGGCGCTGCTGTCGTCGATCGCCGACGTGCCGCTGAAGCAGAGCCTGGCCGTCACCGGCTCGATCAACCAGTTCGGCGACGTGCAGCCGATCGGTGGCGTGAACGAGAAGATCGAAGGCTTCTTCGACGTCTGCGCCGCGCGCGGCCTGGACGGCACGCACGGCATCGTCATGCCCGAGGCCAACGTGGCGCAGCTGATGCTGCGCGAAGACATCGTGGCCGCCGTGGCCGCCGGGCGCTTCACGATCCACGCCGTGCGCCATGTCGACGAGGCGATCGAGGTGCTGACCGGCGTGGCCGCCGGCGAAGCGCACGCGCCGCATGCCGACACCGTCAACGGCCGCATCGTGGCACGCCTGCGCGAGTACGCGCGGCTGCACGGTGGCGAGCAGCGCTGGCCGCGCCGGCACCGCGGCGGCGGCTCGCCGTTGATGCACGCCAACGGCGCACGTGCCGCGCCGCCCAGAGGCCGGGTGCGCTGATGGTCACGCGGCCGCAGGGCCAGGCGCCTGCCCACCGCGCGGCGGAAGAGCACCACGTTGAGGCCAGCCCGGCCGACCGCCCGGTGCTTGCCGTGCTGGAAGACTGTGCCGGCGGGGCCGTGCTGATCGAGTGTTCGGCTGCGCTGGCGCGCGCGCTCGGCCGCGAGCTGGCTGTCGTGCAGGTGCAGAGCACGCTCGCCCTGCAGGCGGCCGCCCTGCCGCAGACGCGCGTGCTGGCACACGCCGGCGCGCCGTGGGCGGCCTTCGCGCCGCAGGACGTGGAGCGCGGCTGGCGCGCGCAGACGGCGCGGCTGCGCGCGCTGGCCGGCCCCATTGCCACGCGGCACTCGCTGCCGTGGTCGCTGCGCACGGTGCGCGGTGAGATCGGCGCCGTGGCGCGCGGGCTGCTCGACGAGACCGACCTGCTCTTCCTCGGCGCCATGGTCTGGCACACGCGCGCGATGGCGCGCGCGGCCGCGGCGCCCGCCGTCCTGGCCGTGCTGGACGACGGCAGTGCGGCGGCCCGCCGCGGCATGCAGCTGGCCGCGCGCATGGCTTCGGGCATGGCCTCAGGTGGGGCTTTCCGCTCGGCTTCGGGCTCGTCATCTGGCCTGGCCACCTCCCCTTCCGGCGCCTGGCGCGTGCGCGAACTGCCCGTGGCCGATGGTGTGGCCCTCGATGCCTTGCTCAGGCAACCACCGCCGCTCGACGCTCTGCTCATGCCGCGCGCGCTCGCGACGCCCGAGCGCTGGGCCAGGCTGGCGCGCCTGGGCTGCCCGGTGCTCCTGATCGGCTGAGTCGGCGCGGGCCGGGGCGGGGGGGCGGAAGCACGCGGAGCCAAACCGCGGGAGCCTCACGCCAGCATCGCCCGCAGGCCGCTCACCCTGCGCGTCAAGCGGCCGGCCGCCGCGACCAGCCGCGCCGGGTTCGTGCACAGCAACGTCAGCGCGCGGCTGGCGCGCGTGATGCCGGTGTAGAGCAACTCGCGCGTCAGCACCTGCACGTCCTCGTCGGGCAGCACCAGCAGCACATGCTCGAACTCCGAGCCCTGGCTCTTGTGCACCGTCATCGCGAAGGCGGTCTCGACATCGGCGAGGCGGCCGACGGAGACCGAGCGCAACGCCTCGCCGTCCGCGAAGTAGGCGCGCAGCGCGCCCTCACCCACCGGCGAGCGCAGGACAATGCCGACGTCGCCGTTGAAGACGCCGAGCTCCGGGCTGTTGCGCGTCACCATCACCGGCCGGCCTTCGTACCACTCACCGCGTCGCGAAGGCAACGCGCCGGCTTCGGCCAGCGCGCGTTCGATCGCCGCGTTCAGGCCGGCGACACCCCAGGCGCCCTCGCGCACGACACAGAGCACGCGGAAGGCGTCGAAGCGGCGCAGCACGCCGCGCACCCATTCATCGAAGCGGCCATCAGCGCTCGCACCCGACGCGGCTGCCTTGGCCGGCCGCTGCGCCAGCGCCGCCAGATAGTCGCGGTAGCCGCCCGGTGCGCCGGGCCGCCCCTGCGCCGCCAGCGGCAACACGGCACCGGCGTCGCGCGCCTGCGCGAACGCCACCGCGCCGTCGGGGCGCGTGCGCAGCAATTCCAGGGCAGCCGGCGCATCGCCCCGGTTCACGGCCACGGCGAGCTGGCCGATCGGGCCTTCGAAACGATGGCTGCGACGCAGCATCACGGTCTGCTGCGCAAGGGCCGGCCCCGGCCCGAGTTCCTCGGGTGGCAGGGCGCGTCCGGTGACCTGCTCGATCCAGGCCGCGGCCGCGGGCCGGTAGCCGCCCTCGGCCCCGCCCGCGCCCGCGCCATGGCACAGGTCGCCCATCACCGCGCCCGCTTCCACCGAGGCGAGCTGATCCTTGTCGCCCAGCAGCACCAGGCGGGCCGCGGGCGACAAGGCGTCCAGCAGCCGGGCCATCATCTCCAGGTGCACCATCGACGCCTCGTCGACGAAGAGCACGTCCACCTCCAGCGGGTTGCCGGCGTCGTGCCGGAAGCGCCGCGTGCCCGGCTGCGTGCCGAGCAGCGAATGCAGCGTGCGTGCCGGCGCCAGCTGCGAAGCCCACTCGTCGAGTGGCAGCGCGGTGCCGAGTTGCTCGCGCAGGCCTTGCATTGCCTTGCTGATCGACTGGCGCAGGCGCGCCGCCGCCTTGCCGGTGGGCGCGGCCAGCGCCACGCGCAACGGCTGTGGCCCCGCATGCAGGGCCTGCAGCAGCACGAGCATGCGCGCCGCGGTGTAGGTCTTGCCGGTGCCCGGCCCGCCAGTGACGAGCGTGAGGCGGCCGCGCACCGCGAGCGCGCAGGCCACCTGCTGCCAGTCGACCTCGCCTGGCGGCGCGGGTGGGAACAGCAGGCCCAGGAGGTGGCGCGCGCGGGCCGGGTCCACCGCCGGAGACGAACCTCCCGATGGACCGTGCGACAGGTCTTGCGATCGACCTTGCGATGGACCTTGCGAAGCGCCCTGCGCCCGGCCTGGCAGAGAACCACTCGATGGACTTTGCAGCGAAAGCGGCTGAGGCTCGTCAACGCTGGCGCTGACGACCGTGGCCGCCCTGGCTCGAACCTGCGCCGCCACATGAAGCTCGTCGCGCCAGTAGCGGCGCAGGAGCAGCAGGTCGCCCGCCACCACCAGCGGCGAAGCGCCCGCATCGTTGCTGGGGTCGAACTCGACGAGGGCCGCTCTGTCGGGGCCCGCAGCGCGGGCCGCGCTCCAGACTGCCCGCAGGCGCTCTTGATCGACCGGCCAGTCGGCGAAGGCCCGCGCACACTCGTCGCGGGCCTCGGCGGGCCAATCCAGCGTCGCCGGCGGGTCGGCGGCCAGCGCCGTGAGCGGCAGGCCGCTGTGACCGCGGCCCTCCATCTGCGCCACGAGCGCCGCCGCGAGCAGCAGGCTGGGCGGGGCGGCGGAGTCCGTCTCGTGCAGCCAGCGCGCCAGCGCCACGTCCAGGCTGCGCAGCCAGCCGGCGTCGCGCCAACGGCCGAGGACCTGCAGCATCTCCGCCGGCGTCATGCCATCTCCCGGGCCGCGCCCGCGGCACGCCGCGGCAGAAGGGCGTCGAGCGCCGCGAGCAGGGCCGCGGGCGCCTGCAGGTGGCAGCAGCCGCCGGCCGGCCCGGACACGCCCCGCAGAAAGAGGACCACGGCGCCACCCACGTGCCGCGCCGGGTCGTAACCCGCACCGAGCCGCGCCTGCAGCAACCGGTGCAGGGCCAGCAGGTAGAGCGCGGCCTGCACGTCGTAGCGGTGCACGAGCACGGCCGCGGCCATGGCCTCGGCGGTGTAGTCGGCATCGCGCGCGCCGAGCGCGTTCGACTTGTAGTCCAGCACCCAGTGGCTGCCGGCGTGCGCGAACACCAGATCGGCAAAACCCATCAGCATGCCGCTCAACGCGCGCTCGGGCAGCGGTGGCCGCTCCCGGCCGGGCAGCAGATGCTGCCGGCAGAGAGCGTCGACCTGGCGCGCCTGCAGGCCCTCGGTCGGGAACCAGAACTCCATCTCGGGCGACAGCACCGCGAGGCGGGCCAGCGGCACGCCGAGCGCCGGCACCGGCGCCGCGCAGACGCGGCCCAGCCACTGCAGCACGTCGTCGGCACGGTGGCCCCAGCCCTGCCGTTCGCAACGGCTGCGCAGCGCCTCCTGCACGCTGGCCGAGGTGTCGAGCGCAAAACCCTCGCCGGCCAGCCACTCGAGTTGGTCGTGCAGGAAGTTGCCCGCGAAGGCGCCGCGCGGGAAGCGGTGCCAGGGCTCGTCGGCGGGCCGCTGCGACAGGGGCATCGGCTCGCTCTCCATGGGTTCGTCCTCGCGCCACAAGCGCGCCGCAGGCACCATGCCGGTGGTGAGCGATGCCCTTGCCGCTTCGTGCGCGTCGGGCGCATCGAGTGCGTCAAGCCCATCGCGCCCATCGCGCCTCTCGCGCGGGTCACGCGCATCCTGCACGTCCCGCACATCACGGATGTCCCGCACGAGCGCCGAGTAACTGCTGATCGACCAGCCGCGTTCGAAGCTCGCGTCGTAGGTCGGCGGTGGCGCAAGCGCGGGCAACGCCTCGCGCGGCTGCAGCGGCGTGACGGGCGGCCGGGGCGGGCCATCACGCGCCGGCCCGGCCCCGGGCACCGGCAGGGGCACGGGCTGCACCGTCACGTGCGGGCAGGCCGCGGCCAGCGCGTGCAGGTCCGGCAGGCGCTGCTCGGGCGGCCGGTCCGTGCCGCCGGAGACGAGGTAGCCGAGCGCACAGCGATGCCACGCGTAGGCGCGCGACAAACCCACCTGCACGCCCGCCACGCCCACCCACAGCGCGTGGCACGCCCGCGTCAGGGCCACGTACAGCAGCCGCAGGGCCTCGCGCTGCTCCTCCTTCTGCCGCGCTGCGAACTGCTCGGGTGTCGGCGCCAGCACGAGCTTCTGGCGGCCCGGGCCGTCGGGCAACAGGAAGGCCGCATCGCCGCTGCGTTCGCTCTCGCGGAAGAGCGCGGGGAAGGGCAGGAACACGAGCGGGTACTCCAGCCCCTTGCTCTTGTGCACGGTCACGACCTGCACGAGATCGGCATCGCTCTCCAGGCGCAGCACGAGGTCGTCGCCGACAGCGAAGGGCGAGCCGGCCTCGTCGATCTGCCGCGCCAGCCAGCGGATGAGCGCCTGCTCGCCCTCCACCTGGGTGCTGGCAGCCTGCAGCAGCTCGGCCAGATGCAGCACGTTGGTGAGCCGCCGTTCACCCTGCCCAGCCGGGCTCGACGCGCCAGGCAGGTTCGTCAGGTTCTGGGCCGGCGCGCCCAGCCAGCGTGCGGGCAGCCCGAAGGCGTGCAGGGCGCGGCGCAGCATCGCGAGCACGCCCAGGCTGCGCCAGTCGGCGTTGAGCTGCTGCAGCAGCAGGCACTGGCGGTCGAAGCGCTCGTCGTCGCTGGCCAGCGCCAGCAGCTCGGGCAGGCTCAGCCCGAGCAGCGCCGTGGCCAGCGCGGCACGTGCCAGGCGCACGTCGCGCGGCGAGGCCACGGCCTGCAGCAGGCGCAGCAGGTCGCCGGCCTCGGGGGTCTGGAAGACCGTGTCCTTGTCCGAGAGGTAGACCGAAGGCAGGCCGCGCCGGCGCAGCGCGCGCCGCACCGCCTCGGCCTCGGCGCCGGTGCGCACGAGCACGGCGATGTCGGCCGGCCGCAGGCGCCGGAAGGGCTGGTCCGGCTCGACGAAGCCCGCCTTCGGGTCGTTGAGCTGCGTCACGATGCGCTCGGCACAGAGCTCGGCGAAGAGCCGCTGCGCATCACCCTGCTTGCGCACCTCGCCGTCGGCCACCAGGGTAACGGCGGGCACATCGCCGGCCGCGCAGACGAGCCGCTCCGGGCGGCCCTTCGCATGTACCGGCGCGAACGGCAGCGCCGATGCGTTGTTGGTGCCGCTGCCGGCATGAGCGCCGACGCCGATGCCCGTGCCGGCGTTGGTGACGATGCCGATGCCGGCCTCGGTGTCGATGTCGGCGTTGGCGTTGGCGTTGGCGTTGGCAGCGTTCGTGGCGGCGGCAGCATCGCCCGCCCCCGGCGCTCGGAAGCGGAACGCGCCTTCGCCCAGGCGCTGCTCGGCCCCGAGGAAGAGGCGGTTGACCGCTTCCACCAGGCCGGTCGTCGACCGGTGGTTGGTGCCCAGCACGTGGTGGCGGCCGCGCGTCGCCTCGCGTGCCTGCAGGTAGCTGTGGATGTCGGCGCCGCGGAAGGCGTAGATCGCCTGCTTGGGGTCGCCGATGAGCAGCAGCGCCCGCGAGGCGTCGTTCTCGGCGATGCGATACAGGCGGTCGAAGATGCGCAGCTGCACCGGCGACGTGTCCTGGAACTCGTCGATGAGCGCGGCCGGGTACTGCCGCAGGATGCGCTCGCGCAGGCTGCGCGCCTTGGCGCCGTGCACCGTCTCGTCGAGCGCGAGGTCGAGGCGGTTCAGCATGTCGGCGAAGCCGAACGCCCCGGCCTGCGCCTTGAGCTGCTGCATGCGTCGGCGCACGCCGGCGGCGGCGTGCAGGCGCAGCGCCGGGCCGGGCTGCGGCAGCTGCTTGAGTGCGGCCATCAAGGCATCGAACTCGGCGAAGCACGTGGGGATGGCGGCCGCCGGATCGTGCGCGAAGGCGGCTCGGATGGACGCCAGCGAAAGCCGCTCTGCGCCGCTCTTCACGTCGGGCTGCTCCAGCGCCGGATCGCGCGCCCACGACTTCAGCGCCTCGATCCAGCGCGTGCCGTCATGCTTTTTTGGAAGGCCCTTGCGCGCCGGGTGATCCTTGTCGTCCCAGGCGCGATCGAGCCACTGCTGCATCTCTTTGGCCCGTTCGGACCACCCCGCCTTCAGCGCCGCCAGCCTCTCGCGGCACTCACGCTCCGCTCGCTCGACACACGACGCGAAGGGGCCCGCCCCCTCGCCGGCCGGCAGCGGTTTGTCGATCAGCGAGCGCAAGTCGGCTTCGAGCGCCTCGACATCCGGCCACTGCTTCAGCACCGTGTCGAGCGCCTCGCCGCCGATCGGGTACACCTGCTGCCGCCAGTAGTCGCGCACGGCATCGGCGAGCACGGCGGCCTCGTTGGGCTGCAGCTCCTCGTCGAAGAGGCAGCCGCTGTCGAACGCGTGTTCGCGCAGCATGCGCTGGCACCAGGCGTCGATGGTGTGGATGGCGGCATCGTCCATGGCCTCGGCCGCCATGGCCAGGCGCCAGGCCGCCTGTTGCCGCGCCGGGCCTTCGGGAAAGGCCGCCAGCAGGCCGTCGAGGAACGGATCGTCCTTGACCCCGTCCGGCGCCTCACCACGAAAGCGGGCCGCCGTCTGCACGAGCCGGCCGCGGATGCGCTCGGAGAGCTCGCGTGTCGCGGCCTTCGTGAAGGTCATGACCAGGATCTCGCCCGGTGCCAGCGTGCGACCGGGTTCGCCGTGGCCGAGCACGAGGCGCACGTACAGCGCCGCGATGGTCCAGGTCTTGCCCGTGCCGGCGCTGGCTTCGATGAGCCGGCTGCCGTGCAGGGGCAGGGTGAGCGGGTCCAGCACGTCGAGCGCGTCACTCATCGTCGTCGCCCTCGGCCGCCGCCAGCAGTTCGACATCGGTGTGAGCGGCCAACCAGCGACTGAAAGGTTCGTAGAGCCTTCGCGTCGCGACTTCGAACGCGGACTGCGCGCTCAGGGCTTCGTAGTCGGGGTACAGGCGCGCCAGGCAGGCCTCGTCGCCCTCGCCGCGCGCCTTGCCCCGCGTACCGCCCATGCGGTCGCCCTCGTAGGCTCTCTCCGCCGTGTCCGGGTCCTGCAGCCACGCGAGGCCGGTCTTCACGGCCGTCGGCCACGGCCTGTCGCCGGTGAGGGCCGCGTGGCAGTCCTGCAGCAGGCCCGCGAGCACGGCCGCCGCGTCGTCGCGGGCGGGCGGCGTCACGCGCACGGCGGCACCGGGGCCGATGACGAGCCCATCGGCCGGGCAGCCACAGGCCGCCGAAGCGAGGCCACGCACCCAGGCGACGAGCAGCTTGTCGGCGCGCAGGCTGGGCGCAGTGCCCTTGCCGGCCTTGCCGCCCTGGCCTTCCTTCCCCGCCTTGCCCTCTTTCCCCTCTTTCCCCGCCTTCGCCACCACGCTCGCCTGCAGTTCGATCCAAAGCGGGCGCTCGCTGCCATCCCCAGCACGCAGGCCGGGCAGCGCGTCGTCGAGCACCAGGCCCGGCTCTTCGGGATGCACGAAGCGCAGCGCCAGCTTGCCGCGCGCCTCGGGATGCGCGGCGAGCGCCACCTGCCAGCGCGCTGCCAAGGGCTGCAAATCGGCCAGGAGCTCTTGCTGCACCTTCCCGCCCGGCTCGGCCAGGGGCAACCGGCTGGCGCGGCGCAGGGACGCGACCTGGCGCTCGACGAGCGCGGCCACCGCGTCGGAGTCCGGCGCGGCGCCCGTCGTGTCGTCGGCGGCGCCGGCGAGCGCCCGGGTGGCGCGCAGCACCTCGTCCATCAGGGCCCAGCGCTGCAGCCCCTCGCTGGTGAACGCTTCTTCGTCGCCGGCCGCCGCGTCGAGGTCGCGGAACGTCACCTGCAGGCGATGGCGGATAAACTCCTTCACCGGGTTGCGCAGGAAGGCCGCCAGGGTGGCGATGGTGAAGCTGCGCACGGCACCGGCGTCCGCGGCCACTTCGCGAGCGTGGGTCGACGACGGCTCGGTTCGCGGTGCCGCGCGGGTGAGGGCATCAGCACCAGCACCAGCGACGGCGCCGGTGCCGGTCCACGCATCGGTGCCGGCACGGCCGCCCGTGCCTGCCCGGGCATCGGCATGCGCCGCGCGCCACTCGCTCGCATAGGTGACGAGCCCGCCCCCGGGTTGCCCAGCGGCCCCGGGCTCGAAGTAGCGGCGGCTGAAAGGCTGCAGCGGATGCTGCGTGGTACGCGCCTCGAGCACCTCGCGCCCCCAGCCCGCCGCCAGGTAGTCGCGCAGCTGCGCCACCAGCACCGAGGGCGGCTGCGGCTGGTTGTCGCGCACGCTGCGCCCGGCCCAGCTGACGTAGAGCACGCGGCGCGCCGACTGCAGCGCATCGAGCATGAGCTGGCGGTCGTCGTCGCGCCGCGAGCGGTCGCCCGGCTGCGCCTGGCCGGGCTCGGCCATGAGGTCGAAGTCGCTGCGCGGGCTGCGCCGCGGGTAGTCGCCCTCGTTCATGCCAAGCAGGCAGACCACCTCGAACGGGATGGCGCGCATCGGCAGCAGCGTGCAGAAGGTGACGCCTCCGGCCCGGAAGCGCGTCGAGGCGCCGGGATCGTCCACGGCCTCGAGCCAGGCTTCGCGCACGACGGCCACGTCGACGGCCTGCTCGAACCCGGCGGCCTCGCACGCCTGCAGCCAGGCGGCGAGCGCGTCGTCCGCCGCGGCGAGCACAGCCCGGTCGTCCTCGTCACCGGCCTTGAACATGGCTGCGACGAGACCGCGCAGCCGCTCGCCCCAGGCCACCGGCGAGCGGCTGGCGCTGGCATCGACCCACCACGCCGAGAGCACCTGCAGCAAGTCGGCCAGCACGCCGGCCAGCGCCGCCGAGAGGCCGGCCACCTCGGCAAAGGGCTCGATGCCGTCGAAGCCCTCGGCCCCGACCCGCTCGCCGGCCGCATAGCCAAGCAGCATCCGGCGCAGGCCGAAGACCCACGTGTTGGGCTCGCCCGCCGCGCCCAGGCCGAGGCCTGCGCGCTGCGCGGCGTGCAAGCCCCACCGGATGCCCGCGCCCTCGACCCACGAAACGAGCGTGGGCGTGTCCTCGGGCGCGAGGCCGAAGCGCCGCCCGACGGCCGGCACGTCGAGCAGGTCGCGGATCTCGCTGGCGCCGAAGCGCTTCTGCGGCGCCCGCAGCAGCCACTCCAGGGCCACGAGCAGCGGCTGCTGCCCGCGCGCGCGCAGGTCGGCGATGCCCCAGGGAATGTGGCGCGGGTGGTGGCGCGCATGCTGGCCGAACACCGAGCGGATGGCCGGCGCGAAGGCGTCGATGTCCGGCACCATCACCACGACGTCGCGCGGGTTCAAAGGCCGCTCGCGAAGCGCACGCGACTCACACGGATCACGCGGCGACGCGCGCTCGGCCTCAGGTTCGGGGTCAGGTTCGAACAGGTCCCGCTGCAGCCCAAGCGGCAAGGGCGCTGCGCGCGCGGCAGCATCCTCCCGGGGCTGCTCGCGCGAGGCCTGCGCGAACAGGTGCAGCAGCTGGTCGTGCAGGATCTCGACCTCGCGCTGCGCGCTGTGCGCCACGTGGAAGACGATCGAGCGGTCGGCGGCGGGCACGGCTGCCCGCGGGTGCTCGGCCAGCGGCAAGAGGTCGCGGATGGCGGCCTGCACCTGTTGCAGCAGCGCGGCGGCCGGCGTGTCGTCAAACAAGTCCACGCGCGGTACGTCGAAGTGCTGCCGCGCCGCCTGCACGTCGTCGAACGCGTCGAGCTGGCGGATGAAGTCACGCCCCTGCCGCCCCCAGGCCGCGAGCAACGGGTGGCCATGCGCGTGCAGCGCCTCCGGCGCCATCGAGGCCAGGTCGCGGCCCGCGCGCAGCGGGTGGCGGCGGCGTTCGGCGCGCAGCAGGTCGTGGCCGTCGATGAGGTCGGCCCAGTGGTAGCGGCAGGGGTTGGGCACCGCCATCAGCACCTGGCACCGCGTGGCCAGGGCGGCGATGGCCTCCAGCGTCTGGTGCGGAATGTGTGTGGTGCCGAACAGCACCACGCGCCGCGGCAGCGCCGGAAAGGGGCGCGCCGTCGCCGGCTCGGCCAGCGCGCGCAGGAAACGCTCGTGCAGGGCGTCGCGCGCCGCCGCCTGCGCTTCGGCCGGCAGGCCCTGCAGCAGCGCCCGCCACAGCGCCGGCTGCCACTGCTGGCCCGGCGGCACCGGCATCAACCGGCCGCTGCCGGCGCGCAGCTGGTCGGCGTGCCGGGCCCAGTCGGCGAGCCAGTCGCTCCGATAGACCTGGTACTGGTCGAAGAGGTCCGCCAGGCGCTGCGCGAGTTGCAGGCGCCGGGCCGGGTCGCCGTGGCCTTGGCCGCTCTCATTGCCGCCCTCGCTGACGCTTTCGTTGCCGCCGAGAAACGCGGCCACGGGCTCGAAGCCCGGCTGTCCCACGCACTCGGGCAGCAGCTGCATCAGGCGCCAGGTGAGCGGCTGCTTGTCCAGCGCCGAGACGGCCGGCACAGCCTCACGGCCGAGCACGGCGCGGTAGGCACGCCAGAGAAAGCGCGCCGGCAACTCGACGCGCACGGCCGCGCACACGCCGTGCGCCAGGGCCATCTCCATCTTCAGCCACTCGCCCATGCCGTGGCTTTGCACGAGCAGGGTCTCGGCCTCCAGCGGCTGCAGCGGGTGCGCGGCCAGCCAGGCGAGCACCGCGTCGGCCAGGAGCTCTAGGCGGTTGCCGTGCAGCACCAGCAGGCCCGGGCGGGGGGCGTCGGGCGGGGTGCCGGCAGAGTCATCGGCCGAATCGCGGGAGGTTTCCACGGCCGCAGGATGCCACGTCGGTGGCTCACATCCTGACCGAGCCCACGGGCAGCAAGCCGGGCGCCTCGGCCGCATCGAGGCGCAGGCGACGGCTTCGATCAAGGGCCGTCTTCGCTCGGGGAACCCTACGCTTGCCCACGAGGCCGCGCCACACCATCATCGGCCGTGCGGGCACGGGGTGCCTGAACGGATTGAACGAACCGCCTGAACAAACCGACCCGGCACTTCGATCCATGAAGACTTCCGTTCTCGTCCGGGCGCTGCACGGCGGCGACGTGGTCGCGATGCGCGCCATGCTGGCGATGTTCGGCCGGGCGTTCGAGGACCCCGACCAGTACACCGCCCATCAGCCGGGCGACGACTACCTGGCGCGCCTGCTGGCCAGCGACACGTTCATTGCCGTGGCGGCGTTCGCGGGCGACGAGGTGATCGGCGGCATCGCCGGCTACGTCCTGCCCAAGTTCGAGCAGGCGCGAAGCGAGCTGTACCTCTACGACCTCGCGGTCGACGAGGCGCACCGCCGCGCCGGCGTGGCCACCGCCATGATCGAGCGGCTGAAGGTGATGGCCGCCGAGCGCGGGGCCTACGTCATTTTCGTGCAGGCCGACCTGGGCGACGACCCGGCCATTGCGCTCTACAGCAAGCTCGGGCAACGGGAGGACGTGCTTCACTTCGACATCACCCCGGCGGACCGGCCCCCTGGCCGCTGAGCGCCTCGCTGCGGCGCCGGCGGGCCCGACGTCAGAACTTGCGCACTTCGATCCGGTTCTTCTGCAAAGCGTAGCCGAGCTGTCGCGGCGTGATGCGCAGCAGGCGCGCCGCCTTGGCCTGCACCCAGCCGCACTGCTCCATGGCCCAGATGAGGCGCTGGCGCTCGCCCTCGGGCGGCGCCTCGTCGTCGCGCGAAGGGCTGGCCGCCGGCAGCGCGTGCGTCGGGCCGATGTGCGTCACGTCGTCGGCCGCCGGCCGGGGCGCCGGCCCCGAGGCCGCGGCCGCCGCGGGCGCCGACATCGGTGCCACCGCGCGCGCCGGCGCCGGCCCGAAGGCCGCCACCGCCGCCACCGCATCGGCCTTGTCCACGAAGTGCAGCGTCTGCGTCAGGCAACGGTTCTGCCGGCACGGGAAGGCGAGGTCGCGAATGGTGTCGCCCTGCACCATGGTGGCGGTGCGCTCGATGCAGTTCTCGAGCTCGCGCACGTTGCCCGGCCAGTAGCAGCTCACCAGCACCTTCATGGCCTCGGGCGTGACCTTGAGCTGGCGCCGGTTCTCCTTGTTGTAGCGGTCGATGAAGTGCGCCACCAGCGGCGGGATGTCCTCGCGCCGCTCGCGCAGCGGCGGCAGGAAGATGCTGACCACGTTGATGCGGTAGTAGAGGTCGGCGCGGTACTCGCCGCGCTGCACCATCTTCTCCAGGTCGCGGTTGGTGGCGCAGATCAGGCGCACGTCCACCTTCACCGGCTTGCTGCCGCCGACACGCGGCCAGCGCGTCACCGGGGCCGGCGATGCCGAGCACCGTCATCTGCGGGATCTCGCTGGCGACCGCCACCACCTTCTTCACCGCCTGCTCGGGCGTGAGCTTCTGGCTGACGACGCCGGGGCGGCTCTC
>JAEUPE010000048.1 GCA_016790435.1 Rubrivivax sp.
CAGCGCTCACGACATGACCTTCCAGCGGCGACGCAGCGGATGCCACGCCAGAAGTCCATTGGGCCAGCTGCGCGCAGCGCCGTCTGTGCGCTGACGAACATCGGCCGCGCTACTGCGCGAGCTGCGGCGGCAGCAGCCGCGAATACTCCTTCTTGACGACCTCGTAGCACTCGCAGGTCCGGTGTTCGAGACCGGGGCGGTCGAGCACCTTGATGCGCCCGCGCGCGTAGCGGATCAGCCCGGCCCGCTGCAGGCTCAGCGCCGCCTCGGTGACGCCTTCGCGGCGTACGCCCAGCATGTTGGCGATCAGCTCCTGTGTCATCACGAGTTCGCTGCCGACGAGCCGGTCCAGGCTCAGCAGCAGCCAGCAGCTGTGCCGCTGGCTGCTGCTGGTCCAGCGAGTGGTGGCGGTTGCACACGGCCGTCTGCGCCATCTGCGTGATGAGCGCCTGCGTGTAGCGCAGCAGCAGGTGCATCACCGGCCCGGCCCGGTTGAACTCCTCCATCACCAGGTTGGACCGCATGCGAAAGCCCTCGCCGGCGCTCTGCACGACGCCGCGGCTGGGCGTGGAGCCGCCGCCCATGAACAGCGAGATGCCCACCAGGCCCTCGTTGCCGACGACGGCGATCTCGGCCGAGGCGCCGTTTTCCATCACGTAGAGCAACGAGACGATCGAGGTGATGGGGAAGTAGACGTGGCTGAGCGTCCGTCCCGACTCGTAGAGCACCTCGCCGAGCGGCATGGTCACCCACTCGAGCTGCGGCGCCCAGCGCTGCCATTCGGCCTCGGGCAAGGCGGCCAGGAGGTGGTTCAGGCGCGGGTCGGAGTCTTTGGCCAACGCAGTCCTCCTCCAGCAATCGACCCGATGGGCCTGGAACCGCAGTATGTGCGATGGCGCACAAGGCGGCCAGCACGATGCGATATCCCCTTGCGGGCGCGCAATTCGATCGGCGGGCGTCAGCGTGTGGGGCCGAAGGGGGCCACCGGCGCGGCAGCCGCCGCGCTCACGAGCAACTGCAGGGTGGCGCTGTCACCGGGCCGCGCTTCGCCGAACAGGCGCAGGCACTCTTCGCGCTGCCTTGGCAGCTTCAGGGCCCTGCAGCGCCAGTGCGCCTCGTCCAGCAAAGCCACGGCACGCCGGCCCGTATCGGCCTGGCGCACCGCCTCGCGCACGACGCCGACGAAGGCGACGGCGATGAGCACGGCCCCCAGTGCCAGCGTGCCGAGAAGGACCCCCGGGTGGAGGCCCGTCCTCGCGAGCGGGGCGGTGTTCATGCGAACGCCCGGCCCGTCCACCTCAGCGCATGGCGCCGCGGCGGAACAGGTTGACGACGGCCAGCAGGATGACGGCGCCGATGAACGAGACGCCCATCGCCGGCACGCTGAAATTGCTCTGGTTGATGGTGCCCACGCCCACGAGCGGCGAGATGAACCAGCCGCCGATCATGGCGCCGACGATGCCGACGACGACGTTGAGGATGATGCCCTGCTGCCCGTCGGTCTTCATGAGCATGCTGGCGAGCCAGCCGATCACGCCGCCCACGGCGAGCCAAATGACGAGGTTCATGGATGTTTCTCCTGGTGTTGGCGATGCCGGCAACGAGGGCCGCAAGCCGGGGCGTGCCGCTCGCCCGGGGTCCGGTCCGTCATCGACGGGGCCGTGCGGCTGATCTTGCACCTGCAACGTTAGGCGGCAGGGCAGGCGTCGTCTGTCTGCCAGCGCACGAAGAGGCGCGCGCGGGCAACGCGGACGATCGTCGTGCCCGCCCGGCCGGCCCGATCGGCCCTGTGCGCAAGCGCACAGACGCTGGCGTCGCACCTGCCTAGGCTGCGCCTTTCACCCGAGTCAATCCGCCATGTACCTGCCCAGCCTGCTCCTCGCCTCGCTCATCGTCCTTCCCGCCCTCGGCCTGGCCACCTGGACATGGTTGGCCATGACGCAGATCGAGGCGGACCTGCTGGCCTTCGAAGGCCACCGGGGCCTGGACTTCGAGATCTGACATGCGCACGAGGCCAGCCGCCCCGGAACCCTTGACGTCCCGCAAGGCGCGCGCCACACCGTCGCTCTCGCCGCGCCCCACGGCGCACGCGACGCTCGCAGGCCAGAAGTCCGACTTCACGGCCGAAGGCTCGCCGCCGCCGGGCAAGGTGGCGAACGTCGCGCCCGTGCAGGTGGAGCTGCCGGCCCCCCGGCCCGGCGGCGCCACCGTGGCGCCCGCCGCACCGCCAGGGCGGCGCGGCGCCCGCCCGCACGGGCCCCGCCCGTCGAAGGCGCGCTACCCCTGAACGACGGAGGGCCCGCGATCGCTGGCCCGGCGCGCGCATCATCGGGTGGACGAGCACCGACGCTCGCATTGGAGAGCGACCATGCACAAGCCCGATGACATTGCATCCCGTCTGCTCGGCGTGCCCTTCGAGGCACTCGACGAGCGCGCGAAGAAGGTGACGCGGCACGTCGCCGCGCGCACGCACATCACGCGCGGCCCGGCCCGCACGGAGCAACCGGCGCCGACGGGCGGCCAGCGCGCGGCCGACGCCGTGGCGTCGTTCGGCGGCTCATGGGTCTTCGTCGGCCTGTTCGCGGCCACCATGGGGTGCTGGGTGGTGTTGAACGCGGTGCTGCTCGTGCACCGCGGCAACACGTTCGACCCCTACCCCTACATCCTGCTCAACCTGTTCCTGTCGATGCTGGCCGCGATCCAGGCGCCGATCATCCTGATGTCGCAGAACCGCCAGGCGCAGAAGGACCGCGCCGCGTCGGAACATGACTACGAGATCAACCTCAAGGCCGAACTCGAGATCATGCTGCTGCACCACAAGGTCGATGCGATGCGCGAAGCGCAATGGCACGGCCTGCTGAAGATCCAGCAAGGCCAGATGCGAAGGCTGAAACGCCTCATCGAGGCCCGCGCCGCGACGGCCTGACGAACGTGCGCCCCCGCACCGTTGCCGGTGCGGGGGCGCTGTGGCCGCCGGCCCGCGAGGCGGGCCCGGCGCCGATCGGTGGCGTCAGACGCGGGGCTTGTCCTTGCCGAACCAGTCGTCCGTGGCCAGCCGCTGCCAGGCAGCGACCTGCTTCTCGGCATCTTCCTTGGCCACGCCGTAGCGCTCCTGGATCTTGCCGGCGAGCTGGTCGCGGCGGCCGGCCACGATGCTCAGGTCGTCATCGGTCAGCTTGCCCCATTGCTCCTTGGCGCGGCCGGTCAGCTGCTTCCAGTCGCCTTGAATGCGGTCCCAATTCATGTGTGCTCCTTGAGATGGTTGGTACGGGTGGTGCGGGTCGACGAGACGGCAGGGCGGTCTCAAGGGCTCAAGGCCTCAAGGCCGCACGGCGATTTCGTTGCGCACCGACTTGACGCCACTGACCTTCATGGCCAGGGCCTCGGCGGTGTTGCGCTCGGTGTTGCTCTTGGCGAAGCCGGAGAGCATGACCGTGCCCTTGAGCGTCTCGACGCTGATGGCCGCGGCGTCGACTTCCTTGTTCTCGACGAAGCGCGCCTTCACCGCGGTGGTGATGGCGGAGTCGTCGACATAGGCGCCCACCGTTTCCTGGCCGCGCGTGACGGCGCAGCCCTGCAGGGCGATGAGCGAAGCCGCGACGAAGGCGGCGGCAAGCGTGGTGCGGAAGTTCATGGTGGATCTCCAATCCGGCTGGCTGCGTGCGGGGTGCATGCGATGGACTGCATCCGGTGGACCAATGTCGCTCGTGGGCCGCGGCCCGACCATCGGCGCGAAGGCCCATCGCTTGTAGGAGGAAGCCCCGCTTCGCAACAGGGCCGCGGCTGCGTACGACACCGCACAGATGCGGCACCTTGATTGCGCCCCAATGCGCCCCCGATGGCCCGTGCACTCCGCGCCGGCCGCCCTGCCAGGAACAACCAGGAACAACGCATCCCATGAAACTCATCCATGCCATCTCCCTCCTCGCCGGCGCGTTGTGCGTCACCACGCCCGCCTGGTCGCAGCCCCAGGGCGGTTCGGGCATCGGCCCGGCACCGCTCACGCGCCAGCAGGTCGCGATGGAGCGCAGCGAGTTCCTGAAGACGCACCGCTGGGACGAGCCGACGGACACCTGGATGCTCAAGGCAGGCGTCGAGCCGCCGATGGGCATCAAGTCGCGGCTCGAAGTCAGGCAGGCGCGCGACCAGTTCCTGGCCAGCAACCGCTGGGACGAGAAGCAGGCGCGCTGGGTGCCGCTGGCCGGAACACCACGCAACATGAGCACGTTGTCGCGCGACACCGTGAAGGCCGAAACGATCCGGTTCACGCGCACGCACGAGTGGGACGAGCTGACCGGTCAGTGGCTGGAACGCGGCTCGCGCAAGGCAACGCCGCAGTGAGTTGGCGCCGAGGCCCGGCCGGGCCTCGGCACGAGTCGTCGCAAGCGCCACTGAATCACGGCAGGAGCCCGGACACCCGGCAATGTGCGATCGCGCACAGACCCGCAGGGCCCGGCGCGTTCGAATGCCCTGCATCGGCAGGCGCGAAGGGCGCACCTGCCACTTCGGGGAAGTGCACATGCGTGAAGCGACCATGATCGAGCGCCGGGACAGCCAGGGCGGCACGAGGCCGGCGTCGACCCCGCCAGCCACAGCCGGCCAACTGCGCGAAAAGCTGCAGCGCCTGCGCCTCGAGCTCGTGGACACCGCCGTGGGCGAGCGCCAGCCACGCCATGTCGGCTGGCAGGACGGGCTGACGTCCCTGCCGAGCCGGGCCCACTTTCGCCTGCGCCTGAGCCACACGCTGTCGCTGCTTATGCGCGCCGGCCGCCCCATGGGCCTGCTGTGCGTGGGCCTGACCGAGTCCACGCCCGCGACCGTGACCTTCGGCCAGGCGGCCAGCGACGAACTGCTGCGCATCGTGGCGGCACGGCTGCGTCACGCGCTGCGCGCCAGCGACGTGATCGGCCGCGTCGGCCGAGTCGAGTTCGCCTGCATGCTGCCCGACCTGGCCAATTGCCAGGACGGTGGCAAGGTCGCGCGCAGGCTGTTGGACACCCTGGCCGCGCAGGTCCGCATCGGGTCGATCGAGCTCACCGCTTCGGCAAACCTCGGCCTGGCGATGTTCCCTTGCGACGGCCGCGGCGCAGACGCCTTGCTCGACAGCGCCGATGCCGCCATGTTCCGCGCGCGGCGGGAGCGCAGTGAGGTGGCGTTCTTCGGTCAGGCGACCAGTCGTTGAACGCCCTCACCTTCGCTCTCACCCTCGCCCGGGATTTCGCGCCGACTCTCTCCGCTGCCCGCCACGCAGGGCAGTTGCACGCGGATCGCCGTGCCGCGGCCCGGTGCCGAGACCAGCTCCAGCCGGCCGCCCTCGGCCTGAACGCGAAAGCGCATGCCCATCAATCCGTGGGCGGCACTCGGCCGTGTTTGCGGGTCAAAGCCCACGCCGTCGTCACGCAGCGTCACCACGACCTGGTCGCCTTCCTGGCCGAGGCCCAGCCACACCTGCCGGGCCCGGGCGTGTTTGCCGATGTTGGTGATGCCTTCCTGCACAACCCGGTACACCACCAGGTCGGCGTCGGCGTCCAGCGGCACGGGTTGCAGCTCGCAGTGCACTGGCAGGCCGGAGGCCTGCGCGAATTCGCGCGCCAGGATCTCCAGCGTCGCCACGAGCCCCAGGTTGCTGAGCGACGAGGGTCGCAGGTCCTCGACGATGCGGCGCTTGAGCGCGATGACGCCGTTGAGCGTGAGCACGAGGTGCGCCAGGCGGTCCTGCGCCTCGGGCGCCGTCTGCCCCAGGCGCGAGCGGATGCGCGCCGCGTCCAGCTTGGCCGAGGTGAGCAGCGCACCGAGCTCGTCGTGCAGGTCGCGCGCCAGGCGGCTGCGTTCGTCTTCGCGCGCCGTCAACAGGTGCTGCGTGAGCTCGGTCAGCTCGGCCGTGCGGCGCGCCACTTCGAGCTCGAGCCGGTGGTGGTCGGCCTGCGTCAGGGCGTTGAGGTGGGCCTGCTGCCGCTGCACGACCGCAGCCTGCCGCAGATAGAAGTACAAGGCGAGCAGGCTGATCGCCGTCAGCACCGCGATGCCGATGCGGCTGGCCAGCAACACGCGGGAGATCTCCTCGCGGCTCTCCAGCAGGTTGGCGGCGCGCCAGTAGTACGTGCCTTCGCTGATGAAGAGCATCGTCGCGGCGGCGGCGCAGGCCAGCACCAGCGTCAGCGGGCTGTGGCGGATCAGCCGCGGGACGAAGGACATGGCCGACCTCGCGGACCTCTTGGAACAGACATGGAGCGCACTCGATGATTCGAATCGCGATCGTCGACGATCACGCCGTGGTGCGGGCCGGCCTGCGCCAGTTCTTCAGCGACCAGGTGGACCTGTCCGTGGTGGCCGAAGCGGCCAGTGGCCGAGAGGCCCTGGACATCGTGCGCGGCGGCGCAGTGGACGTGATGCTGCTGGACATCTCGATGCCCGGCCAGGGCGGCGTCGACGCGCTGGCGGCCATTCGGGCGCGGGCGCCGGCGCTGCCGGTGCTCATCCTCAGCGGATTTCCCGAGGCGCACTACGCCACGACGCTGCTGCGCCAGGGCGCGAGCGGCTACCTCAACAAGGACTGCGACCCGGAGGAAATCCTCAAGGCCATCCGCACGGTCTACCGCGGCCGCAAGTACATCACCGCCGGCGTCGCCGAACGGCTGGCCGAGACCCTGGGCCCTGAAGGCGACAAGCTGCCGCACGAGCAGCTCTCCGAGCGCGAGCTGCAGGTGTTCCTGCGACTGGCCCAGGGCGAGACCATCGGCCATGCCGCGCAGGGCCTGTCGCTGAGCATCAAGACGGTGAGCACCTACCGCACGCGGGTGATGGAGAAGATGGCGTTGCAGAGCAACAGCGACCTCACCTACTACGCGCTGAAGAACGGATTGATCCGCTGAGCGCGCCGGGCCGGAGCGAAGCGGGCCGGAGCGAAGCGGCCCTGAGCACCGCGCCCCCAACGAGCAAGGCTTGCCGGTGAATCGAGGCGAACCCGCCCCGCACGCCACACCGGTCAGGACAAGGCCGCAGGCACGCTGTCGCCGGTGCCGCCCGCGGACAACCGGCCGCAGTACTGGATGAGCTCGTCGATGTCGTTGGACTTGTCGAAGACGCGGTCGGCGCCCATGAAGAGGCACCGGCGGCGGACATCCGGCGTGGCGTAGTTGCTCAGCACGACCAGCTTGCGCCGCGCCTGGGCCCCGTGCGACCCCTGGGAGGCGCGCGCAGCATGGGCGGCACGCAGCACGCCGAGGCCGGAACCGGCCTTGAGAAAGAGGTCGACGATGACCAGTTCCGCATCGTGCCCGGTGCGCGTCAGCCACTGCACCGCGGTCGCTTCGTCCTGCGCCACGCCCACCACCTCGATCGACACCAGCTCGTCCAGCGTGGCGATGAGGCTGTCGCGGATCAGCAGGTTGTCTTCGACGATGTAGGTCTTGAGCGGATGCATGGGCAGTGCCGCGGTGCCCGCAGGCACCGCGGCCGTCTCGCAACGCACGACTCATTCAGGCAGCCGCCGCACCGGACCAGTGCGAGCGGCGTGCCAGCCTGGGCCGATGCCGGGACCGCGGGTTTCCGCGATCGTGCAACAGGTCGCGGTGGCGAAGATCACTTCGGCGTGATCGGATTCGTCGCGCTCGGCGGCGGCACTGCCATCGACGCCGCAGGAGCGACCGGCGTCATGGGCGCCATCGGGCTCGTCATCGCTGCCGAGGGCATCACGGTCGTCGGGGTTGAAGGCGTGCTTGCTGCCTCGGGAGCCGACGGCAACGCCGGTGCCGGCACCGCGATCGTCTCGACGACCACCAGCTCGCGATAGATGCCGCCCTCCGCGACGCTGCCCGAGGTCGTTCCCTGGCCGTCCATGCGCGCCAGGCAGTCGCGGTTCTCGTCACCGCTGAGTGCGTCGCAACGCAGGGTGACGTTCTTCGCGAACGGCGGATCGATGTCGCTCGCGCGATGGCGCTTGGCGTGGCCGTAGGCGACGTCGGTGTCGCGCACGCAGTCGGTGCGTGCCTCGCCCTGCGGAACGCTCATGCAGTCGGCGCGTTCCTGGCGGTGGCGGGCCGCGAGCGCGGCCAGCTCTGCCGGGTCGGTGGTCGGGGCCGCCCAGGCCGGCACGGCAGCAAAGGCGCCGCACAGCAGCAGCGCCAGGATCGGGAGACGGGTCTTGAAGGTCGGGGTGTTCATCAGGAGATCCTCGGGTGGAGAAGTGCCGCCGGGCCGCACGGGCCCTGCCGGCGATTCAGAGGAACCCACGGTACCGCCGGCATATGGGCGCGTGAACCGGACGAAGCCCCGCAAAGGTTGACCGAAAGGGCTCGCGCCTCTGTAGGACGAGAAGCCGCGCCGCGGTGGCGCAGGACCCGTCACAGGGGCCGTGCCCGTCATGCACGCTTCACCGGACCGTTCCAGCGTCGTGTCGCAGCCATGGCCATCAGGATGTTCATGCGAGTCTTCTATGGGACGCCCGCGCTGCCGTCGGTGCGTCAGCACACACGGGCGCTCGCTTTTCCGACGTCGCCTTCGTACTGCCGCACGTTGGGCCGCCGAAGCCCCGGCGGATTCGCCCATGCCCGGGCCCATCGATCGTCCGCGCGGTCGCAGACTTTCGGCACCACTCAGGGCCTGGTGGCCTCGCCGGCACCAGGGGGCGGCGGCGTTGAAGACGTGCATCACGAGCACGAAGTGGATCGCGCCGCGCACGGGCGCGCGGCCCGGCCCTGAGTGTGGGTAGGCGCGGCTACCGCGAGCACCACGTTCCGGCGCGGGAGCCGCCGCCTTACTGAAGGCGCGCGGGCACGTCGTCGTCGAGAAAGGCCTCGAACTCGCGCTGGAACTCCGAAGGCAGTTCGAAGTAGGGCAAGGCGCCGGTCTGGAACGTGGTGCGGGTCCAGTTGCCGCGATCGTGCAGCAGGCTCTTGCCGCGGTAGTCGACGAAGTCGCCATGCACGCCGTGGCTCATCCACACCGGTTGCGTCAACGTGTCGTAGACGGCGTGGATGTCCTGGCTGAACAGCCCCCCGGAGAGGAAATGCAGCGGTGCGAAGTGCGCCCCGGGCTGGCGCGCCGTGAGCACGTCGTAGGCCCACAGCGCCTCGTCGATGTTCGGGCCGCCCCAAGTCCGCTTCAGGAAGTAGCGGATCACCGAGGGCTTCGTCAGACCGCGGTAGAGCGCCTCGGCCCAGGGCCGGGCGCTGAGCGCCGCGTGCAGCCACGGCATGCCGCGCGTGCTGCTAGGTGGCCCGCGGCGCGGCGTGAGGCCGGCCAGGCCCGTGGGGCTGACGAGGGCGAGGCGGCCCCACGTCGCCGGCTGCTCGGCCGCCGCCCGGGCGAGGAACTCGCAGCCCAGCGAGACCGCCAGGGCGTCGATGGGCTCCGCGCCGCATCGTTGGCGCACCTGCTGGGCGAGCGCGTGCAAGGCATCGGTCATGAGCCTGGGGGTGTAGTTCCGGTCGGAGCGATCGCTGAGCCCGAAGCCCGGCAGGTCCAGCGCGAACACGGTGCGCTTGGCGCGCAGGCGCTCGAACAGCGGCCGCACCTCGGCCGCGGACGCCGCCGCGTTGACGCTGTGCACCAGCACGAGCGGCGGGCCCTCGCCCGCCACGTAGCAGTGCAGGCCGTCGAAGCGCAGGCCCTCTGCCTCCAGCGCGGGGGGCAAGGCCGCCGCGCCGGATGGACTGCGATCGGACCCGCGCGGATCCGGGCGGGCCGCAGTGGGGGCGTTCGGTTCGGCGGCGAGAACGTGGGCCGGCAGGTGGATCTTCATGGAGTCTTCATGGGGTCTTCAAGGCGCGATCTTCACGCGGTCTTCGTTCGAGCCGTCGAGGATGGCGGTGTTGGCCGGTGGCGGCAATGAAGCGAATGATGCCCTCGTCCGGACCGGGGACGTCAGCGAGCCCGGCGGGGTCGGCCTCGCCGGAGATGCAGCGGCGTCGGGATACCCATCATCGGCTGCAGCGCCGCCGCGGCGGCCTGGGTCAGGCCGACTTCCTCGCCACACGCGCCGAAGACGTGATGTTGCGTGACTTCACGGCCTGAGCGCCCGAAGACGGGCGCGCTCGCAGCGCCTACCACTCCAGGGCCGGCAGTTCGCGGAAGACCCGGCGCGTGCCGTCGAGCCACTGTTTGGTCAGCGCCTGGAAGTAGGCGTCGCCGGTGTCGAACCGCCGCTTCATCGTCACCTGCAGGCTGTCGCGGGCATAACACAGCAGGTCGATCGGCATGCCCACCGACAGGTTGCTGAGCATCGTCGAGTCGAACGACACGAGCACGCACTTGGTGGCGTCTTCCAGCGTCGCGCTCGAGGTCACCGCCAGGTCAAGGATCGGCTTGCCGTACTTGGCCTCGCCAGTCTGCAGGAACGGCGTGTCGGTGCCGGCCTCGATGAAGTTGCCTTCGGCATAGAGACGGAAGAGGCGCATCGCCTCGCCGGCGATCTGCCCGCCGAGGATGAACGAGGCGTTGAACTTCAGGCCGCCGCTCTCGAGGAAAGGCGTGTCGCGCCGCTCGATGTCGCGCATGGCGTCGGAGACCAGGTTGGCCACGTCGAACAGCGAGGCCACGCTCCACAGGTGCGGTGGCGCGGCGGCAGCGCGCTGGCGCAGCACGCTGATCACGGCCTGCGTGGCGGCCAGCCCGCCCGAGCTCAGCAGCACGAGCACGCGGTCGCCCGCGCGCTCGAAGACCGTCATCTTGCAGAAGGTGGCGAAGTTGTCGACGCCCGCGTGCGTGCGCGAGTCGCTGGCGAAGATCAGCCCCTGCTCCAGCTTGACGCCGACGCAGTAGGTCATCTGCGGCCGGTCAGGCGCAGCAGATCACGGACGCCGGTCATGCCGGCACGACCTCGTCCGTCCACACCGTGAAGCGCTCGAGCGTGTTCGGCCCGAAGGTGCTGGACAAGGCGACGTCGCAGGCGTCGCGCCCTCGCGCGATGAGCACGCGGCCGATGCGCGGCGTGTTGTTGCGTGCGTCGAAGGTGTACCAGCGCGTGCCCAGGAAGACTTCGAACCAGGCAGCGAAGTCCATCGGCCCGTAGGGGGGCTCGGTGCCCATGTCGCCCAGGTAACCCGTGCAGTAGCGGGCCGGGATGTTCAGGCAGCGGCACAGCGCGATGGCCAGGTGGGCGTAGTCGCGGCAGACGCCGCGGCCCTCGGCGTAGGCCTCCGAGGCGGTTCGCGTGCGCCGCGCGTGCTCGTAGCCGAACTCGATGTGCCGATGGACGAAGTCGCAGACGGCCTGCACGCGCGCCCAGCCGGTCGGGCTGCCCGAGCCGCCGAACTGCTTCCAGGCGAAGTCAGAAAGCCCTTCGGTGTCGCAATAGCGGCTGCCCAGCAGGTAGACCAGCGTCGATTCGGGCAGGTGTTCGACCGGCAACTGCGCCGCCCCCGCTTCCACGATGTCGGTGGCACCGCTGTCGTTGACCAACGCATCCGTCTTCAGCAAGAACTGCCCGGCCGGCGCGACTAGGCGGCTGCACCAGTTGCCGAACAGGTCGCGGTAGGCGCTGATCGGCACCGCCGGACGGGTGACGAGGTGGTCCGGCCGCACCAGGTCGGAGGCCCTCGAATAGTGGATGCTCAGCGCCAGGATCATCGGCGTCGGCGCCGGGCACTGGTACTCCATCTCGAAGCCGACGCGGATCTGCATGTCAGCGGGTCGGGGTGGGCGGGCTGAACGCGTTGCCGTCCGGCGTGTGCATGTCAGGCGACACCAGGGCCTTGGAGTCGAAGCGCAGCAGCGACTGGCGCAGCCCGCTCGGCGCGATGCTCACCTGCTCCGAAAGCGTCTGTGACTTGTCGGCGCCATCGGCCTTGAACGTGGCCTCGACACGGTACTGCCCGGCGGGCAGGGACACCATGAGCCAGGGCCCATCCATCTCACGCTCGAGGACCGCGGTCTTGCTCTTGAGGTCGACGACGCGCAGTTTCGCGCCCGCCAGGTAGGCGCCCGAGGGCTTGGCCACGGTGGCGACCCACAGGCTGTAGTCGCTGCGCTCGGCATGCATGGTTGCCCGGTCACCCACCGAGATGCCGCCGGAGAGAAAGGCCAGGCCGGCGGGCGTCTTGGCGCGCGCCAGCGCCGGCATGCCGGCCTGGGGGTCACGGGCCGCGCGTTCCTGGATGCCGCTGGCGGCCCGCTGCACGGCTTCGGCTCGGGTCGGGTCGGTGCTTTCGGTGATGCCCGTGCGGGGCCTCGATTCGGGGCTCGGTTGCGCGCTCGGTTGGGCGCCCGGTTGGGTGCTCGGTTGCGCCCCCTGCGCGTGGGCGCCGGTGGACAGGACGGCGAAGACCGAGAGGATCGCGATGTGCTTGTTCATGAAGACTCCTTGATGGAACAGTGGGATCGGTTGGCTGGCAGAAAGAGAAAGGACGAAACGGGAGACAGCCCGCGGCGCTCGAGCACGTGGATGCGCCCGCGGCCGCAGCGAGTGAGCGCTTCCCGCTGCCGCTTCAAGGCGGCGGTGGTGACACCCTCGCCACGCACGCGCGGCATGCCGGCGATGCGCTTCTGCGTGGCCTGCTGCACGGCTTCAGGGATCTGCGGCCAACGCCGCGTGGCCTTGCGCGAGAAGCACCACGCCGCGATCCAATGCTCGCGCACGACGCTCAATTGCACCGTTCGATACCGCACAGACGCCAGGCATCAAGGATCGGCCATGCGCTCGGGTCCAGATCTCCCTGGACGTCGACGACAACCCGAGCCACGTCTCGGTGGCCTCCGAGCGGCTCTCGCAACGGCTCTCGCAACGGGCATCGAGTGCGACACCGCACAGACCGCCCCTCACGGCCGACGCATCCTTGCCCGCAGGCTGCCAGCTGGCGCCGAACGCAGGGAAGGGGTTCATGGACATCACCACACATCACGCGCGCATCACCGGGCCGGTTTCCTACCTCGCGGGCAGCGGCCGCAAGCAACGCATCCCCATCGGACCGTGCGTGGTGGAGAGCCATGGCGGCCGATGCATCGACATCATCTGGGGATCGCGCGGCCAGAGTGCCGTCGCGCTGCGCATCGAGGACATCGAGGCGGCCCAGGACCTCGGGCACCTCGTGCTCCTGGATTGACAACGAGGCGTCTGCCGCATCCGGCCGACGCCTGCCGGTGCCAGGGCGTCGGCCTTCCGGAACGCGACACCTGAGTCCTCCTCCACTCCATCAACACCCGCAAAGGAAGTCACCATGAAACGATCCACCACTCCCCGTTCCCGATGTTTGGCGCTCGCCGCCGCCGCGGTGCTGATGAGCGCCGCGACGCTGTCGCTCGCGCAAACCGGGCCGGGCTCCGACGGTCGCAGTCCCTCGGCTTCCTCGAGCCGCGGCGACGGCTGGTCCATCCTGCCCGGGACGCGCCGGGGCTACCTGGGCCTGAACGTCGGGCGCTCCGACTACGGCGACCTGAGTTGCGGCATCGGGTTCAGCTGCGACGACAGCGGCACACGAGCCCACCTGTACACGGGCGGCTATTTCAACGACTGGCTCGGCATGGAGGTCGGCTACCTGAACGAAGGCAAGGTCGATCGCAGCGGCGGTTCGACGCGCGCCGAAGGCATCAACCTCAGCCTCGTCGGGCGGCTGCCGCTGGGCGCCTTCAACGTCTTCGGCAAGGTGGGCGGCACCTACGGTCGCACGCGCGTTTCGGCCAGCCCGCTTTCGGGCATCGCCGAAGGCCGCGAGCGCGGCTGGGGGCCATCGTTCGGCGCCGGAGTCGGGTTCGACATCACGGCTGGTTCGGGCGTCGTTCTGGAGTGGACGCGCAACGACTTCCACGTCCCGGGCGGCGGGCGCAGCAACATCGACGGCGCCAGCCTGGGATACGTTCACCGCTTCTGAAGCGGACGACCATCGGCCCACGGGCCTCTTGGGCCATCCCGCGGCCCGAAGCTCGTGTGGCACCCGCAGGAGGCCGCGACGAGGCCTGCGCGGTCGAGGATGCGGATGTCTCCGCGCCGGTAGCTGATCAGCCGGCGTTGCTCCAGGTTGGAGGCGGCGCGCGTGACGCCGACGCGCCGCACCCCGAGCACACTCGCCAGCGAATCCTGGGTGAAGTGCAGTCCGGGGGAGCCGATGCGTTCGCTGGCCCCCAGCAACCAGCTCGCCAGGCGCGCTTCCAGCAAATGGAAGCGGGCGCATGCGGCGGTTTGCCGGGCCAGGGCCAGCTTCGAGTGGACGAAGCGGCATGCCTCGGCCTGCAGCGGCAGGCTCGTGCGGAACATGCGCCGGAAGCTGGCCGCAGTCATGCGCAACGCGTCACCGGCGCGCAGCACGACGGCGCGGATGGTGCTGACGTCCGACCCGAGCACGAGGGAGGCGCCGACCATGCCTTCGTGCCCCACCATGCCCACTTCCATGGCCGAGCCGTCCTTCACGCCCTGGCGAAGCGACACCACGGCGTCGGTCGGGAAGTAGACGTACGGGACTGGCTCGCCCGGCGCGCAGAGCACGTCGCCGAAGGCGAGGGTGACAGGCTTCAGGTCGGCCGACATGCGCCGGAGGTCCTCGGCGGGCAACGCCGCGAGCAGCGCGTTGGCCATCGAGGCCACGCCGAGGTGAGGTCGGCGCTGTGGCAGTGCCTCCGGCGGGTCCGCAACCGGTCCTTCGACCTGCCGTTCGGCGCCGCCCGTGCGCCAGGCTTGTGAGAGCGTGCGCAGCCGCTCGCGGCAAGTGATGTCGCGCACCGTGCCGCGGTAGCCCTTGAACTTGTCCTGCGCGTCGAACACCGGTTCGCCGTCCAGGCTCACCCAGCGCTCATCGCCGGCGGCGTTGGTCCATCCGAGCTCGAGGTCGCGGAAGGTTGCGCGCCACTCGAGCTGCTGCCGATGGGTCTTCCAGTCCAGCTCCGGCCTCGCCGTGAGGCCGAGCTCCCACAGCGCCTTGCCCGGAACGATCGCCTCGCACGGCGCCCGCTCGCGCGCCGCGGTGCCGGCGTGCGAGGTGAAGTGGTAGTTCTCGTCCTGCTCCCAGGTCCAGTCTGCGGCCAGTGCAAGCAGGCCGCTGGCGCGGGCCTGGCGCGCGTGCAGCGCTTGCTGGGCGTCGGGCAGCAGGAAGACGTTGCCGGAGGCCGGGTCGACGACGGCGTCGACCTGCCCTGTCGCGATGGCGGCGCGCTCCGGCGCACCCTTCACCAGGCGCAGGAAGCCTGCCGGGAGCCCGAGGCCGGCACGCCGGTTGGGGCTGCGAGGTTCGCAGGGAACAAGCGCGCTATCGGACGCGCTATCGGACGCGCTATCGGACGCGCCATCGGACGCGCTGTCGGAGGCGCCATCGGACGCGCCGTTCAAGGCGCCCTGTTCGGGACTCGGGGAACTCGTGGCCATCCAGGTCTCCAATCCCATCTAGGTCTGCAATCCAAGTGCGCGCAGCACCGTGCCCCTGTCGCTGAGGTTGCCGACCAGCCGCGCCGGCGGCGACGGGGACAGCTTGTTCAGGCTCGGCGTGACGAGAATGCCGTCGGCCAGCGCGCGCAGCGGGTCGGTCAGCACGTCGACCACTTCGAGCTCGAACGACCGCGGCGGCAGGCCCTTGCAGATCGCCGCCAGGTTGGCCACCGCCTGCAGCGAATTGGGCGCCCCTTCGGCCACGTACAGGCACAGCACCACGGCGGGGGCGGCCGGGGCCTCGCGTGGCGTGGCGATCACCTTCTTGCGGCTCATCGGGTGTGCCCTGGCCTCAGACCAGCGGCTTCGAGCCGTTGCCGCCGCTGCGCTTGGTGGAACCGGCCCGTGCAGAGCCTTTCGGCATGTGCTCCGGGGCGTCGGCGCTGCGGATCCGGCGCAACTCGGCCTCGCGCTTGCTGGACGAGACGATGCGCGCCTCGTTGTCGCTCGAGTAGGTCGCCAGTTCGGCACGCTGGCGCTCGAGATCGAGCTGCAGGGCCTCGATGCGCGCATGGGTGTCGGCCTCCGCCACCCGCAACTCGCCGCGCCGTTGTTCGAAGTCGGCGCGCTGCTGAACCGACTTGACCTCTTCTTCGGTCTCCTTCTCCCAGCGCAGGGTGCCCATGAGCACCTCGCCGCCGGCGGTGTACACGTCGGCCAGCGACGGGCCGGCCTGGTCGAGGAGCAACTCGCGCACCTGGTTCGAGTGCCAGGTGCCGCGCGACTTGATGATGGTCAGGGCGCGGTTGCGCTCCCCGCTGCGGATCAGGTAGGACAGGTGAATCCAGGTGTCGGCGATCGTCGAGACCTGGAGCTCGGTCGCTTCCGCCTGCGGGTCGTCGCCCTGGTTGATGGCGGTGACGACGACGGTGATACCTTCGTCTTTCACCATGTAGATGAGCCGGCTGGCGACGGCGCGTGCCGCGCCGAGCCCGCCCGACTTGGCGATGGCCGAGATGGGGTCGATCACCATGCAGCGCGGCCGGTGCTGGCGGATCAGCGACATGAGCTTGAGCAGGTGGTCCTCGGCGCTGATCGACTCCGTGCGGCCCGAGTACATGCGCAGCAGGCCCGACTTGACGTGCGGCGCGAGCAGGATGCCCACCGACGACAGGTTTCGCGCGATCGGGTCGGCCCCCTCGTCGAAGCTGACGAACAGCGTCTTCTCGCCGCGCAGGCAGGCGGCCTCGGCGAAGCGGCCGGCCAGCGTCGTCTTCGACGTGCCGGGCACGCCCGTGATCAGCGTGCTGCTGCCGCGGAACAGGCCGCCGCCGAGCATGGTGTCCAGGCGCTCGAAGCCGGCCGAGATGCGCTCGGTCGAGGCGTCGTGCCGAATCTCGAGCGGCTCCGGCGCGCCCACCTCCATGCCGGCGGGCCCGAAGTTCACCGGGAACTCGCCGGCGACGAAGTCCGAGCCGCGGTACTTGGTGATCTGCAGCCTGTGCAGCGCGACGCCGTGTTCCAGCCGGCGCTCGAAGGCGACGACGCAGTCGACCATGAACTGCATGAAGCCATAGTTGCCGGCATCGGCGCCGTTGCTTTCGACCTTGGCCGTGACGATGGCCGTCATCTCATTGGCGGCGAGCCAGTCGCGGATGCGGTAGACCTCGCGAATCTCCGCAACGCGGTTGTGCAACAAGGTGAGCAGGACATCGACGCCGTCGAAGACGATCCACTTCGCGCCGATCTCTTCCTTCTTCGCTTCGAGGATGGCCAACATGCCACTGAGGTCGAACTCGCCGGACTGGATGACCTCGGGCGAGAGGTTGGCGTCGAGGAAGTAGATTTCCTTGGCAGAAGCGGCCGGAGCGCCCCAATCGAAGGTGGCGGCGTTGGCGCTGATCTGGGCCGGGCTCTCCTCGAACGCGACGAAGATGCCGGGCTCGTGCCGCTGGCGGGCAGCGTTGACAAGCGTCTGCAACGCGAACACGGTCTTGCCCGAGCCCGGGCCGCCCCGCAGCAGCGTCGTGCGGTGGCGAGGCAAGCCGCCGCGGCTCACCTCATCGAAGCCGTTCACGCCAGTCGCGACCTTGTCGAGCGGCCGGGGCGTCACGGTCTTCGGGCCGCTCGCTGAAGCAGCCTTCAAGACGGCGAGCGGGCGGGTCGATGCCTTCGATGCTTTCGATGCCTTCCGTGTCTCCAAGGATGACCTGCTTCCCGTGGTTGCCTGCGCCGACTGTAGGCGCGTGCGCCGCTCGCAACATGGGCAGCGCGAAAAAGATGGTGCGCTTCCATGTGCGCTGTCGTACAGACGAGCGCGGTGGAGGTGTGCACGCTCGCCGCGAGCGGACAGGCCGCGAGGGCGGCGCCGAGGCGGCGCCATCCCGAACCGGAAGGACCTCCTTCGGCGAAGGCTGCGACGCCCTGCGCCGGCTCGGTTCCGGCGCAGAGGCGATGCCATCAGCCGGCCCCGGCAGCGCGTTCGATCAATGGGCCGGCCGAGGTGCACCAGCGCTGCAGGCACTTGAGCAGTTCGGGTTCTTCGCACGGCTTGAGCAGCAGGCCGTCGAAGCCGTAGTCCATGAGGCGCTGCGTATCGACACGCGTCGCGGTGAACGCCAGGATGGGCATGCGGGTGCGACCGTGCTCCCGCTCGAGACGCCTGATCTGGCGTGCCGCCTCGACGCCATCGAGCACGGGCATCTGCAGGTCCATCAGGACCAGGTCGGGGCTGAGCTCGAGCGCCAACGCGACTGCTGCAGCGCCGTCGCCCGCGAGCACGGGGCCGGCACCCAACTCCGACAGCAGGGCCGAGGCCAATTCGAGGTTGACGGGGTTGTCGTCGACGACGAGGACGCGGGGGAATCGGGGCGGCTGGACAGCGGGCGGCAGAGCCCGTGGGTCCGCGAAGGGCGCCAGCACCGGATCGCCTGTGGGTTCCATGACCGAGCCATCCTGCGAAAGGGATGGCCGATGGTGGTCCCGTGCGCGCACTCCGTCCGTGCGCTGGCGAACAGAGGACCGGAACCGCCTTCTCGCCCGGCCGCTAGCGGCCGCCGTCGGCCGCCACGTCGCCCATCTCGGCCATCACGAGCAGGAAGCGCTGGCCGGCGGGGTCGGCGCTCACATGCGCCTGCACGCGGCGCTCGGCGCCTCGCTTGGCGATCAGCTGCAGCGTCGGCGCGCCGCCTGCCTTGCCTTCGGTGAGGTTCGAAACCACCCGCCTGACCGCGCGTTCGCACTCCGGCGTGAGGAAGTGGTCGAGCGCCAGCCCGACCGCTTCGTCGCGGGCGACCCCGAGCATGCTCGCGGCCACCCGGTTGAGCTCGTACACGACGAGCGCGCGGTCGATGGTGAAACAACCCACCGGCAGCGCGTCGTAGAGCTCGACCTGCCGATGCAGCGCGGCCTCCAGCTCGGCGCGCGATTCACTCAATGCTTCCGCCTGCAGGTCAACCTCGACCTGATGCACCTGCAGTTCGTGCAGCAGCGCTAGCGCGTCGGAGGCCGTGTCGGGCGAAGCCGCCAGGTCGTGCAGCACGGCCAGCGCACCGGAGGCGCTGACCGGGCCGCCGACGATTCCGCTCAAGCGCGAGGCTGCCCTGAGGCGCAGGTCCGCAAGACCTTGCGGCGTGATGGGAGCGGCGGGCACGGCAGGCATGGCGGGCTTTCTGCAGCTGGGCTGCGTCCGGCCCACTCTACGCCTTAACTACGCCTTGCGCAGGCGCGACTCCAGCTCTTTCGCGACCGTGATGTCGACGAAGGTGATCACCGCACCCTGGATGACATTGGCGAGCGTGCGGTACGGCATGATGCGCACGGAATACAAGCGCCCGTCGGTGGTGGCGATCTGCTTTTCGCAGAAGGCCAGCGTGCGCAGCGTCTCCCGCGCATCGGCAGAGAGATCCGGGTAGATGAGCGTCGTGGCCAGCTCGCTCAGCGGGCGGCCGATGTCGACCTCGCGCAGGTGCACCACGCGCTCGATCTTCTCGGTGAAGCGGCGCACGTTGAGGTCGTTGTCGAGAAAGAGCGTGGCGATCTCCGTGCTGTTCAGCAGGTTCTGCATGTCGCTCTGCGCCAGCGCCAGGTCGTCGAGCTTGGACTGCAGCTCGCCGTTGATCGTCTGCAGCTCCTCGTTCATCGACTGCGCCTCCTCCTTCGAGGTGGTCAGTTCCTCGTTGGCGGATTGAAGCTCCTCGTTGGTCGACTGCAGCTCCTCGTTGGCGGCCTGCAACTCTTCCTGGGAGGCGCGCATCTCCTGGCGCAACGCGCGGATCTCCGCGCGCGCGCGCACGAGATCGTCGCTGACCGCCGGGTCGACCGCGCCGTCCTGGGCCCGGCGCGGGCGGCGACCGGGCACCGCGCCGACGTCCCGGAAGACAACCATGGCCATGCCTTCGAGCGCCCTGGGGTGCTGGATCGCCTGCACGCTGACGTCGACCGCTGCCGCCTCGTCGTCCGGCCTCAGGCCGCGCAAATCGACTCGCTTCTTCTCCTGAAAGGTGGCGCGCAGCGCCGCCGCCAGCTGAGCCCGGAGGCCCGGGCGGGCCATCACGTGGATGTTCCAGTTGGCCTTGCCGGCCGCCGGCTCGAGATAGCGGCCCGTGCGCCCGCTGATGTAGACGATGTCGCCGCCTTCGTTGACCAGTGCGGCAGGCGGCGAGAACTCCTGCAGCAGCAACTGGTCGGCCAGCGTCTGCAGGTTGGCCGGGGGCGGGGACGTCTGGGGCAGATGGTCCTCCTGGGCCGCCGAGCGCGACGACGGACGGTGCTGGGTGGGAAAGACGACCGCGCCGGCGCCGCCCCCGTGATCGTTGCGCCAATATAGCCGTGACTTCAGGTGCAGCGGCCTGAACAGGCCCTGCGAGCGGCCGACGGTCTCCGAGCCGCCCAGCAGCAGCACGCCTCCGGCGCGCAGGCTGTAGTGGAACAGCGGCACCAGCCGCTGCTGCAGCGCGGCACCGAAGTAGATCATCAGGTTGCGGCACGACAGGATGTCCAGCCGCGTGAACGGCGGATCGAGGATGACGTCGTGCTGCGCGAACAGCACCATCTCGCGCAGGCGCACGTCGATCTGGTAGCCGCCCTCGCGCTCGGTGAAGTAGCGGGCCAGGCGCTGCGGCGAGAGATCGCGGGCGATCGTCCCGGGGTAGTGTCCGCTGCGTGCGACGGCGATGGCGTCGGCGCTGAGGTCGGTGGCGAACACCTGCAGCTGGCAGGCGCCAAACTCTGGCCGGGCCTCGAGGCACTCGCTGAAGGCCATGGCCAGCGAGTAGGCCTCCTCGCCAGTCGAACAACCCACCACCCACGCGCGCAGGCGTTCGCTGCCGCCACCGCGGCGGGCCAGCAGGGCCGGCAACGCCGAGTCGCGAAGGTCCTGCCAGACCTCGGGGTCGCGGAAGAAGGCGGTGACGCCGATCAGCAGTTCCTTGAACAGCAGGTCGACCTCCTGCGGGTTCTCGCGCAGGTGCGCCGCGTAGGCCTCCATCGTGTCCACGCCGTGCACGCTCATGCGGCGGGCGATGCGTCTCACCAGCGTGCTGGGCTTGTACAGCGACAGGTCGTGCCGCGTCTGTTCGTGCAGCAGGGCCAGGATGGTGCCCAGCGCGGGCATGCCGGCACCGCCCGCCGACGCGGCCGACGCCGGCGCCAGCCCGGCCGAGGCCAGCGGCGCGGTGACGCGCAGGATGCGCGCCGGCATCTCGGCCGGCGCGGCGACGATGTCGACACAGCCGGTCGCGATGGCGCTCCTGGGCATGGAGTCGAATTGCGCCGTCTCCGGCTGCTGCGCCACGGTGAGGCCGCCCTGCATCCGTATCGCCTGCAGGCCAAGCGTGCCGTCCGAGCCCATGCCCGAGAGCACGACACCGATCGCTCGCTCGCCCAGCTCGCGGGCCAGCGAGCTGAAGAGCACGTCGATGGGCAGGCGCTGGCCGCGCGGCTGCGAAGGCGCGGCCAGGTGGAGCAGGTCACCTTCCGAAAGCGTGATCTCCGCGTTCGGCGGGATCACGTAGACCGTGTCGAACTCGACATGCTGCGAGTCGGACACCTCGCGCACCGGCATGGGCGTCACGCGCTGCAGCAGCTCGCCCAGCATGGCCTTGTGCGTGGGGTCCATGTGCTGCACCACGACGTAGGCGAGGCCGCTCCTGGGCGGCACGTGGGCCAGGAACTCCTCCAGCGGCCCGAGGCCGCCGGCCGATGCGCCCAGCCCAACGATCCGCGTCGGCCCGCCCGCCCGGGCACGCGCAGTGGAGATCACCGGTACGGCCATGCCCGAGTATGTGGCCGCGAGGCGCGGGCGGAGTCGAGGCGCAGCACGGGTTCAAGGCCTGTCGCCCTTCGGTCCGGCTGACTCACGGACGGATAATCCTCCCACCGCGATCTCCGATTCCGGACGCGGCGGAACTGTTTTCTGGCTGACTCACGTGGCCCTGTCCGAGCGATTGAGGAACGAGACGCGCGACCTGCACGCGCGGGCCGAGCGCAGCGGCGCCATGCACAGGCTGCTGCGCGGTGGGCTCGACAGGGCGCACTACTGCGCCCTGCTGCGCTCGCTGCACGCCATCTACGAGGGCCTCGAGGCGGCGCTGGCGCAGCATGCGCCGCACCCGCTCGTGGCGCCGGTCTGCCTGCCGGGACTCGCGCGCACCGAACTGCTGGCCGCCGACCTGCGCCTGTTGCACGGCGAAAGCTGGCGGCAGGACCTGGCCTTGCCCGCCGCGGCGCGCCGCTACGCGCGGCGCCTGCGCCTGCTGGCGCGCTGGCAGCCGCCGCTGCTGGCCGCGCACGCCTACGTGCGCTACCTGGGCGACCTGCACGGCGGGCAGGTGCTGAAGACGCTCGTCGCCCGCACCTTTGCGCTCGAGGCCGGCGCCGGCACGTCCTTCTACGGCTTCGGCGACCGCGCCGCGACGCAGGCCCTCATCGTCGACTTTCGCCGCGGCCTGGGCGAGATCGGGCACCGCCAGCCGGCGATCGTGGATGCCATCGTGCGCGAGGCCCGGCACGCCTTCGAGGCGCACTGCCGCCTGTTCGAAGAGATCGCGCCGGCCTAAGGCGGCCGGAGGCGCCGCCCCGGGGCGGACGGCCCGGGGCCTTCCACACCGGCCCCGGGGCCGGCGGACGACCGCCTGCCGCGACACCCGCCCAGGCCTTCTGCTGCGGACACACCGGCCGCTACACCACCTCCCGCCCGGCGTGGCCTGGCGCCGGACGCAGGCACGGGAACCGTTGCGCGGCATCAAACGTCAATGTCAATACGACTTGACAACTACGTATGTCCGCCGGAAATTACACCGGTCTGGCCACAAGCACCGTTGCCGAGGCACCCGCGCGCAGGTTTTGCACGCTTTCAACCCCCGAGAGGAGGGTCCATGGCAGAGTACAGATCAGACCCCAGCAAGGTCTGGCCCACCGGCCTCACCGAGGCCGAGTCCGAAGAAATCCACAAGCACGTCATCCAGGGCACGCAGATCTTCGGCTTCATCGCCGCGCTCGCGCACCTGTTCGCCTACATCTATTCCCCCTGGCTGAAGTAGGCAAGAAGGAGAACCAACAATGATCTACGGAAAGATCTGGTGCGTCGTCAAGCCCACGGTCGGCATCCCGCTGTTCCTGGGTTCGGTGGCTCTCACGTCTCTCTTCGTCCACTACCACCTGTTGCAGGCGACGGGCTGGTTGAAGACGTACTACATGGGCAAGGCGAAGACGGCGATGGTCGATTCGGCAACCCCCATGGCGGCGGCGCCTCCGGGCGAGGTCGTGTTGATCGCCCAGGCGACCAAGAAGTAGACGGCCCTGACCGTCCACCTCGAATGACGCGGCTGCCGGCCGGGTTCTGCCCGGCGGCGGCTCGTGTCTCTGCCTGCGCGGTTCGCAGGGAACACCTCATTCGATGAAGCATCGATGAAAAGCCGCACACGCCGCCTCGTCGACCGCTGGGCGCGGCTGGGTCCGCGCTTCCTTCCATTCGCCGACGCGGCCACGCCGGACCTGCCGCTGTCGCGCCTGCTGCGCCTGTCGTTGTTCCAGGTGTCGGTCGGCATGGCCCTCGTGCTGCTCGTCGGCACGCTCAACCGCGTCATGATCGTGGAGCTCGGCGTGCCGGCTTCGCTCGTCGCGGTCATGGTTTCGCTGCCGGTCCTCTATGCGCCGTTGCGCGCGTTGATCGGCTTCCGTTCGGACAACCATCGCTCGGCGCTCGGATGGCGCCGCGTGCCCTTCATCTGGATGGGCTCGATGGTGCAGTTCGGTGGCCTGGCGATCATGCCCTTCGCCTTGCTCGTGCTGTCGGGCGGCGGTGAGGCCGCCCAATGGCCGGCGTGGATCGGGCAGCTGGGTGCCGGATTCGCGTTCCTGCTCGTCGGTGCCGGCCTGCACACGGTGCAGACCGCCGGCCTCGCGCTGGCCACCGACCTCGCGCCGCGCGAAACACAGCCGCGCGTCGTCGGGCTGATGTACGTGATGCTGCTCGCCGGCACCGTGGCCAGCGCCTTCCTGTTCGGTGCCTTCCTCCGCGAGTTCACGCCCGGGCGCCTGGTGCAGGTGATCCAGGCCGCGGCAGTCGCCACGCTCGTGCTGAACAGCGTCGCGCTGTGGAAGCAGGAGCCTCGCCACTCCCGCCGCGCCGCGCGCGTCGGCGCGGGTGCGGTGGTGGCCGACATGCCATCCACGTTCACCGAAGCCTGGCGGGAATTCGCCGCCGGGCCCGGCGTGCGCGCGCGCCTGCTCGTCATCGCGCTCGGCACGCTCGCCTTCGGCATGCAGGACGTGTTGCTCGAACCCTACGGCGGGCAGGTGCTCGGCATGGGCGTCGGCGCCACCACCTGGCTCACGGCGGCGCTGGCCGGCGGGGGACTCATCGGCTTCAGCCTCGCTTCGGCCGTGCTCAGCCGCGGCGCCGACCCGCTGCGCATGGCCGCGGCCGGTGCGGTCGTCGGCGTGCCCGCCTTCCTGGCCGTGCTCGCCGGCGGCGCCGCGCAGTCGGTCGCGTTGTTCGCAGCCGGCGTCTTCGCCATCGGCTTCGGCGGCGGCCTCTTCGGGCACGGCACGCTCACGGCCACGATGAACAGCGCCCCCGTCGACCAGGCCGGCCTGGCGCTCGGCGCCTGGGGCGCGGTGCAGGCCACCGCGGCCGGCGTGGGGGTCGCCGCCGGCGGCGTGCTGCGCGACGTGGTCGCTGCCGTCGCGGCCCGCGGCTGGCTCGGCACGTCACTCGCCGGGCCGTCGACGGGGTATGCCTTCGTCTATCTCGTCGAGATCGTGCTGCTGCTGGCGACGCTGACCGTGCTGGCGCGATTGCTCGGCCAGCGCATCCTGCCTTCCACCCGCGCCACGCCCAGCCTGCCGATGGGCGCGGGCTGACGCGGGTTCGTCATGCGGTGCTATCGTTTTTCGGAGCTGCACGCGTCGGCGTGCGAGTCATTCCCCCGTGGAGGTCGCCGCGCCCTCCGCCAACCACCTGGAGCCAACCATGCAGGTCCATCACATTCTGTTCATCGTGTGGGTCATCGTCTTCGTGTTCTGGGCGGCGCGCCAGATCTCGGCCGCCAATCGCCGGCACGATGAGCGGCAGCAGGAGAGGTAGCAGCGCGGGCTCCGGCAGCTCGAGCGCCGAAAGGCGCCGCTCAGGCGTCAGGCGTCAGGCGCAACCGCGCGGCCGCGGGGGCGCCGCCGCAACAGGCGGCCGGCCACATCGACCAACGAGACGGCCAGCAGCGCCGCGCACACCGCGGCGTTGATGCCCATGATGAGGGCGAGCGAGAAGCCCTCCACCCGCGCGCCGATCGAGAAGCCGGCAACACCGCCGGCCAGCGCGCAGGCCGCGGCAAAACCATGTTCGAGCAGCACGGCGGTGTTCGGCATCGAGCGTTCCATGTGATTGCGGCTCCTGAACGATGACGATGAAGCCCGGGCGCTAGACCCGTGCCAGGCCCAGCAGATGGGCCACGTCCTTGAAGAAGATGCGCACGTGCGCCATCGGCCGCGCGCGCACCAGGCGCTTGTGCATGTAGGCGTCGAAGGTGAGTTGCTGCACGTCGCGGTCGCGGCAGATGCTGACGAAGCGCTCGCGGCGCTTGTCGCTGCTGTACCAGAAGCGCTGCATGATGCCGAGCACCCAGAACACGCGGCCGTGTTCGCCGAGGAAGCGGCGCCGTACCTTGCGCAGGTGCTTGGCCTGCCCCGTGCTCAGGAACTCCGCCACGCCGTCGGCGGCCATGCGGCCGCAGGCCATCGCGTAGTAGATGCCCTCGCCGGAGGAAGGCGCCACGACACCGGCGGCATCGCCGATGACGATGACGTCGCGCCCGTTGTCCCAGCGCGGCAGCGGCTTGAGCGGGATGGGCGCACCTTCGCGCCGCACCGTCACCGCGTCGCCGAAGCCGATCTCGCGCCGGTACGCGGCCACCGAGTGCCGCAGCGAGAAACCCTTGTTGGCGCTGCCGGTGCCGATGGACAGCGTGTCGCCGTGCGGGAACACCCAGGCGTAGAAGTCCGGCGACAGCGAGCCGCGATAGATGACGTCGCAGCGCTGGTCGTCGTAGTCGGCCGGCGGCGTGGCGGGGCGCTGCACGATCTCGTGTTAGGCGAAGACGAGGTGGGCGCGGTCGAAGCGGCCGAGCGCTTGTTCGGCGACCAGCGAGCGCGCGCCGTCGGCACCGACGACGCACCTCGCGCGCGTCGTGGCGTGGCCGACGCCTTCGGGGCCGCCTTCGGGGCGCCAGCGCACGACCGAGGTGCCGTCGGCGTCGCGCTCGAGCGCCTCGAAGCTGCCGCTGGTGCGCACGGCACCGGCGCCGGCGGCACGCTCGCGCAGCCACTCGTCGAAGTGCTCGCGGTCGACCATGCCGACGAAGCCGCCCTCGATGGGGATGTCGACGCGTTGGTCGGCCGGCGACACCATGCGCGCGCAACGGATGCGCGCCACCAGCAGGTGCGGCGGAATGTCGAAGTCGGCGATCAGCCGCGGCGGGATGGCGCCGCCGCAGGGCTTGACGCGCCCGGCGCGGTCGAGCAACAGCACCGAGAGGCCACGCTGCGCCAGCTCGTGCGCCGTCGTGGCGCCGGCCGGGCCGCCGCCGACCACGACGACGTCATAGGTGGATGGGGCTTGCGCCTGCGCAGGGCTGTTCATGGCCTCTCCCGGGTGGAAGTCGATGACGGAGACACGGCCAGCGCCGCGTGGGCGCCGAGGTCCACCGCCCGCGGGGCGGCAGCGGGTGTTGCGGGCCCGTCGCGCAGGCGCAGCGCCAGGCGCGCAGCCACCACGAAGAGCACGGCCTCGCCGGCGAAGACGAGTGCGTAGGCCAGCGCCGGCGAGCCGGTGAGCCAGCGTGTGACATCGCTCGCCACCGCGCCGAGCACGCCGCCGCCGGCGAAGCCGATGGCCTGCGCCGCACCCCACAAGCCCATGCGGGTGCCTTCACGGCCTGACGGGCCGCCGGGAGGGGCGGAAGGTGAGGATGTGGCCGAGGCGTCGGCGTCCGCCCCGGCGCCCGAGGCGTCGACGCCGCCAGCGGGGCCAGCGGCGCGAGCGGGGCCAGCGGCTAACGCCATCATCGAACCGATGGCTGCGATCGAGAACGCGCCATTGGCCGCGCCCATCAGGAAGACGTTGGCGCGCAGCGGCCAGTCCGGCGCCGCGAACAGGCCACCGACCACGAGCCCGAGCAGTGCCACGCCGGAGGCGATGCAGCCGCCCACCGTCCACGCGCGCAGCGAGCCGAGCTCGGCGCCGGCCACGCGCCGGCCGGCCATCGCGGCCAGCAGCATGCCGGCGAGCGTGCCGCCATGCTGCACGCCAGAAAGACGCGTCGTCTCGCCCGGCGAGAAGCCGAAGACCAGGCCGGCGAACGGCTCGAGGATCAGATCCTGCGCGCTGTAGGCCACCATCGAGGCAAAGACGAAGACCGTGAAGCGACGCGCCTGTGCGTCCGCCCAGACCTCGGCCAGCGCGGCGAAGAAGCGCTGGCTCGTCATCGCCTCGTTCTCGGCGCGCCGCAAGGCCGGCGCGCCCGACTCGAGCCGCCACAGCGAGAGCATCGTCACCACGAGCGCGATCACCGACACCGTGCCCGAGACGAGCATCAGCCGCGAAGGCGTGTAGGGGTCGAGGAAGCGCCCGGCCACGCCGGCCGTGACGGCGAAGCCGGCGATCATCATCACCCACACCACGGCCGCGGCACCGGCCCGCCTGGAGGCCTGTACACGCGTGGCCATGAGCGTGAGCAGCGAGGTGCCCGCGGCGCTGACCCCCAGGCCGACGCCGGCGAAGGCCACGGCCGCCAGCGCAATGCCCGCCGTCGCGTCATGCGACATCCATGCGGTGGCCACCGCCGCCAGCCAGCCCGAAGTGGCCAGCACGGCCATGCCGCCGACGATCCAGGGCGTGCGCCGCGCCGTGCGGTCGGCACCGAAGCCCATGCGCGGCCGCGTCAGTTGCACGGCATAGTGCAGCGCGACGAGCAGGCCGGGCAGCAGGGCCGGCAGCGCCAGTTCCACGACCATGACGCGGTTCAACGTCGAAGTGGTCAGCACGACGACGCCACCGAGCATCGCCTGCACGAGGCCCAGGCGCGCCACGCCCAGCCAGCCCAGGCCCACGTCACTGCCCGGATCGGCAGCCGTCGACTCTCGTGTCATGCGCCGCCCCTCACGAGGCCCTGCAACGCGAAGGCCGACACCAGCATGCCGAGCACGTAGAGCGTGACGCCGAGGCCGCTGTACCAGATGGCCCGTTGTTCGGGTGCGGCGAGGAAGCGCCGCATCAACAGCCCCTGCGCCAGCAGCAGCGTGGCCACCGCGGCCGCGTGCACGGGCGCGCCCCACTCGACGAGCAGCGCCACCACCGCCGCCTGCGGCACCGCCATCACCCAGCACGCGACACGCGCGGCGCGCGGCGCGCCGAGCATCACCGGCAACGACTGGATGCCCATGCGGCGGTCGCCCGCCATCGACTTGAAGTCGTTGAGCGTCATGATGCCGTGCGCACCCGCCGAGTAGAGCGCGGCCAGGATCAGCGAAGGCAGGCTCGGCCAGCCGCCGGCCATCAGCGCGGCGCCGGTGACCCAGGCCAAGCCTTCATAGCTCAGACCGCAGGCCGCGTTGCCCCACCAGCCGTTGCGCTTCAGGCGCAGCGGCGGCGCGCTGTAGGCCCACGCCAGCACCAGCCCGAAAGCCGCGGCGATGAAGCCCCAGGGGCCCAGCGCCCAGCCGACGGCGAGGGACAGCAGCGTCCAGGCGAGCGCCATGTAGAGGCCCCAGCGGCCGGGCATGCGCCCGCTCGGGATGGGGCGCTGCGGCTCGTTGATGGCGTCCACATGGCGGTCGAACCAGTCGTTCACGGCCTGGCTCGTGGCGCACACCATCGGCCCGGCGAGCACGACGCCGCCGAGCAGCACATGCAGGCGCCCGTCCAGCGGCATGCCCGAGGCCACGACGCCGCACCCGAAGGCCCACATGGGCGGGAACCAGGTGATCGGCTTGAAGAGTTCGGCAATCGCCGAGGGGGCCGGCAGCGGCATGCCGCCGATGGTGAACCTCGCCGACTCAAACGTCAATCGAGATGGACACTTTCATGTGGACACTTCGCTGGTCGCCGCCCCGCGGGCGGCGGCGCTCATTCCTCGGCCTCGGCCGGCACCTCGCCCAAGCCGTAACGGCGCAACTTGACATACAGGCTCTGGCGAGAGAGGCCGAGCAGCTGCGCCGCGAGCGCGCGGTTGTTGCGGCTGAGCTTCAGCGCCGCCTGGATCGAGAGCTGCTCGATGAGGTCGCTGGTCTCGGAGACGATCTGCTTGAGCGGCACCCGCCCCACCAGTTCGGTGAGCTGGTGCACCGAGGCCGGCATCTGCGGCCCCGGCTTGCTGCCCTCGGGGCGCAGGCGGCGACCGATGTCGCGCACGGCGAACGAATACACCGCCTCGCCGGCGCCCTCCAGGCGCGAGGCGGAGATCTCCACCTCGCTGACGGCGCCGAATTCACCCCGCAACTCGGTGGCATAGAGGCCGAGCGAGCCTTCCTGGCGCAGGTTGGTGATGAGCATGTCGAGCTCGACGCCCGGCCGGCCGAGCCAGCGGTCGAGCGACTCGCCGCGGGCCTGGTCTTCGCTGGACAGCTGGGCCAGCGTGGCGAAGGCGCGGTTGACGCCGACGATGCGCCCCTGCGAGTCGGTGAAGGCCAGCGCGTCGGCGCTGGCGCGCATGAACGAGGCGAGCAGCGAATCCTCGCCTCGCGGGGCGCCGTTGCTGTGCACGACACCCCCGCTGCGACGCGCCGGCGCCGGCCGCGCGCCCTCGCCCGCGACCGCGCTCATCGGCGCGAGCCGTACGATCATGAAGGCCGACTCGTCCTGGCGCACGAAGGTCGCGTGCACCGAAACCGGGTTGCCGCCGGACAACACCACCGTCAGCGGCTGGTGCTTGCCCACGCTGCGCGCACTGGCGAGCAGCGCCTGCACGGGGTCGGCCGCCGCGGGCTCGAAGAGCGCCGGCAACGACAGGCCGACGATGCGGCCACCGGCCGGGCGCACGAGCGTGGTCGCGGCCGGATTGGCTTCCAGGATCTTGGAGCTCGTGCTGTCCACGATGAGCACGGCATCGGTGGAGGTCTGGAAGAGCTTGCGGTAACGCGTCTCGGCCTCGCGGAAACGCCAGTAGTCGCGCTCCACCGCCTGCTGCGCCTCCACGAGCCGCTGCTGCATGGCCATCGTCGGGCGCTGGTCGCGGCCGAGCGCGATGAGCCGGCGCTTGCCCGCCGAGCGGGCATCGTCGGTGAGCAGCGCCACCGAATAGAGCACGGGAAAATCGGTGCCGTCGGACAGGCGCTGGTTCACCTGGCGCCAGCGGGTGGACTCGCCGTTCTTCTCGCGCGCCTCCTGCAGCATCTCGGCGACCTTGTCGCGCGTCTCCGGGGCCACCGTTTCGGCCCAGGTCAGACCGCGCCAGTCGCGCGCGCCGGCCTGCAGCAACTCCTTGTCCTGCGCGGTCACCTCGAGCACCACGCCGGCGCCGTCGAGCACGAGCGTGACGTCGGCCGCGTTGTGCACCACCCGCTGCAGGGCCTCGCTGTCGACGTCGCGCAGCCGCGACGCGGCGGCCTTGGGGGTGTTCGCGGCTCGGGTCAAGACCGAGCGCGGCGGCAGAACGCCGCGTCCTGTGGTTGTAGGCATGCCATGCGCGTCATCTCGAAGGATTCGAGAGCGGCCGAGGGCTGGTGCCGAGGGGTCACTCCGACCCTAAGCGTTCGAACTCCCTTTGGCGATCAACCGCTCGCCGACCACTGGCGCCTGCCCACCGTCTGTCACCGCCGCATCGGCACCGATGCGTGCGGTCCATTCGGGGTGCACGGCCAGCAGAGGCCCGCCGGCCAGCACCACCACGGCGCGGTTGCGCGAGGTGGCGCGAACGTCGGCGACGCGCTCCTTGGCCCATGCTACATGGCCTTCCGACCCGATCGAGAAGCCGACGACGTCGAACCAGTCGAGGGCGACCTGTTTCGAGGGATCGAGCACCGCACCGCCGACGCCCCCGAGAACCTCCCAGCCGTCGCGGCGGAAGAACTCGGCCACCATCGAAAGGCCGAAGCTGTGCTGCTCATGCGGATGCTGGGCCAGCAACACGCGCCGCCCGTTCGGGGGCGGCCGCACGTCGCCGCCGAAAGCCTGCGTCCAGTGCCGCAGCAACCGCTGCAACCGGCCGAGCGCCACGGTGACGCTGGCGAAGTCGCACAGGTCCTGCTCCCACAGCACGCCCAGCCGCTGCGCCGCCGGCCCGAAGAGGTCCAGGTAGATGTTCGTGACCGAGAGCCCGCGCTCGTGCGTCATGCGCACGAACTCATCGACGCGCCCGTCGCCGGCCTGCAGGAGCAGGCCGATGAAGGACTCGATCTCGCCCTCCGACACCTTGGCGGGGGTGAGCGCGGTGCCGACGTGCGCGCGCACGAGCCGGGGAATGATGTCGCCATGCAGCGCATCCGCGAGCGCCAGCAGCCGGTGCTTGGCGCCGGACTGCTCGGCCTCGACCGAACCCCACGCGGAGCCGCCTGCCGACGCCTCCCCACGGCCCGGGGCCTCGACCCGGCAGTCCACGACCCGGCGCTGGCCCGACTTCGTCGGCGGACCGCCCGGCGCTTCGACAGGCATGCGTTCACCCTCCTGAAACCCGCCCGTCCATGACAGCCCCATCAGGCGCTGCGGACGTTCTTCTCCCCCTACCGGTTTCACACCGAGGCGCAGGCGCTCGAGGTTCTCACGCAGCCGCAGCGGAACTGGCTTCATGGGTTGTACACCTCGCCACCCACAGCGGCAATGCGCCGCGCCGGGGGTTTTCTCGGGTTCCTTGAGATGTCGCAATGCACCCACACCGCTCGGGGCCGGGCAGCGCGCAAGCGACTTCTCAGAAGCCCTTATCTCCTCTGGCACCCGACCCCATGCCGGGCACTCCGAAGCCATGCTGGCGCGCCGTCGCCGACATGTCAAGTCTGCTTTACGTCAATCCGCATTGACAACCTTCCGGCACCGCCATAGGCTGCGCCAAACGTTCGCCCATGCTCACTGCAGGTCGCCCCCACTCCGCCGCACCCTCCCCGGGTGCCTTGGCCGCCGCACCCCTTGCGGCGCGCCGGCCGCTGTACACGGCCGCCGAGCGGGAGCGCCGCGACCGCACACGCTGGACGCTGGTGCAGGGCGTGCTGGCGCCGCTGCAGTTCGTCGTCTTCGCGATCAGCCTCTGGCTCGTGGTGCGCTACCTGCTCACGGGCTCGGGCTGGTGGGCGGCGAGCGCCTCGTTCGTCGTCAAGACGGCGCTGCTGTACACGATCATGGTCACCGGCTGCATCTGGGAGAAGGTGGTGTTCGGCCGCTGGTTGTTCGCGCCGGCCTTCTTCTGGGAAGACGTGTTCAGCATGGCCGTGCTGGCGTTGCACACGGCCTGCCTCTACGCCCTCTTCACCGGCTCGCTCGGCCCGCGCGCCCAGATGGGCCTGGCGCTCGCCGCCTACGCCGCCTACGTCATCAATGCCGCGCAGTTCCTGTTGAAACTGCGCGCCGCGCGGCTCGAGGCGCCGGCCGGCGCCGACCCGGCCGACACCCATCAACCCTTCCCGGCGGGGGCCCGATGAATCCGGTGATTCCGATCCTCTCCGAGCCCGTGGCGCCCCAGGGCGGCAGCGCCTGCGCCGTCGAACGTCCCGTGCAGCGCGAGCGTGGCCAGCGCGAGGTGTTCTGCGGCCTCACCGGCATCGTCTGGCTGCACCGCAAGCTGCAGGACGCCTTCTTCCTCGTCGTCGGCTCTCGCACCTGCGCCCACCTGCTGCAGTCGGCGGCGGGCGTGATGATCTTCGCCGAGCCGCGCTTCGCCACGGCCATCATCGACGACCGCGACCTCGCCGGCCTCGCCGATGCCAACGACGAGCTCGACCGCGTCGTCACGCAGCTCGTCACGCGGCGGCCCGACATCCGCATGCTGTTCCTCGTCGGATCGTGTCCGTCGGAGGTCATCAAGCTCGACCTCGGGCGCGCCGCGCAACGCCTCTCGCAACGCCTGCTGCCGCAGGTGCGCGTGCTGCACTACTCCGGCAGCGGCATCGAGACCACTTTCACGCAGGGCGAGGATGCCTGTCTGGCTTCCTTGGTGCCGCTGATGCCGACAGTCGGCACCGCAGCCCTGCCTTCTATTTGCGACGAAGCGACCGCTGGCCGCGCCGGCCTCGCCAAAGCCGCGGACGATCCGCCCCCCAACTCGCTGCTCGTCGTGGGCGCGCTGGCCGACATCGTCGAAGACCAGTTCCGGCGCCTGTTCGCCGACCTCGGCATCCCCGAGGTGCACTTCCTGCCGCCGCGGCGCGCCGATGCGATGCCGCCGGTGGGCCCCGGCACCCGCGTGCTCATGGCGCAGCCCTTCCTCGCCGACACCGTGCGCGCCCTCGAGGCCCGTGGCGCCCAGCGCATCCCGGCCCTCTTCCCGCTCGGTGCCGAGGGCACCACCGAGTGGGTGCATGCCGCCTGCCTGGCCTTCGGCGTGCCGCACACCACCTTCGCCACCGTCGTCGGCCCGAAGCGCGAGCGCGCCGCACGATCGATGGAGCGCCACCGCCTCACCTTGCAGGGCAAGCGCGTCTTCTTCTTCCCCGATTCGCAGCTCGAGGTGCCGCTGGCGCGCTTCCTGGCTCGCGAATTGGGCATGAAGCTCACCGAGGTGGGCACGCCGTACCTGCATCGCCAGCATCTGGCCGAAGACCTCGCGCTGCTGCCCGACCCGGTGGTCCTCACCGAAGGCCAGGACGTCGAGGCGCAGCTGGACCGCTGCCGCGCCACCGCGCCCGACCTCGTCGTCTGCGGCCTGGGCCTGGCCAACCCGCTCGAAGCCGAGGGCATCGCCACCAAGTGGTCGATCGAGCTCGTCTTCACGCCGGTGCAGGGCTTCGAGCAGGCGTCCGACCTGGCCGAACTCTTCACGCGGCCGCTGCTGCGTCGCCGCAAGCTGGCCGCGCCGGCGGCGCCCGATGCGGCACCGGCACCGGCCACGCCCTGGAGGCGCGCCGCATGAAGCTCACGCTGTGGAGCTACGAAGGCCCGCCGCACGTCGGCGCGATGCGTGTCGCCACGGCCATGCAGGGCCTGCACTACGTGCTGCACTCGCCGCAGGGCGACACCTACGCCGACCTGCTGTTCACGATGATCGAGCGGCGCGACCGTCGGCCGCCTGTCACCTACACCACTTTCCAGGCGCGCGACCTGGGCGGCGACACCGCCGAGCTCTTCAAGACCGCTGCCCGCGCCGCCTACGAGCGCTTCAAGCCGCAGGCGATGCTCGTCGGCTCGTCGTGCACGGCCGAGCTCATCCAGGACGACCCCGGCGGCCTCGCCGCCACGCTCGGCCTGCCGGTGCCGGTGGTGCCGCTCGAACTGCCGGCGTACCAGAAGAAAGAGAACTGGGGCGCCGACGAGACCTTCTACCGCCTCGTGCGCACGCTGTGCCCGCCGCCGGCAACGCCCGCGGGCGAACGCGTGCAGCGCCAGCCCGGCCGCCGCTGCAACCTGCTCGGCCCGATGGCTCTCGGCTTCCGGCACCGCGACGACGTGCTCGAGTTGAAGCGCCTGCTCGGCGACCTCGGCATCGAGGTCGCCGTGGTGGCGCCGCTGGACGCCACGCCGGCCGACATCCAGCGCCTGCCGCAGGCCGACTTCAACGTCGTCATGTACCTCGAAGGCGCCACGAGCACCGCCGCCTACCTGCAGCGCACACACGGCATGCCGGCCACGCGCACGGTGCCCATCGGCCTCAACGCCACGCGCGCCTTCGTGCGCGAGGTCTGCACGCTCGCCGGCTTCGACACCGCCGCCATCGACGCGGCCGTGGCCGGCACCGACGCGCGCGCCAGCTGGTACAGCCGCTCGGTCGACTCCACCTACCTCACCGGCAAGCGTGTCTTCGTCTTTGGCGACGCCACGCACGCCATCGCCGCGGCCAACGTAGCGGCCCATGAACTGGCCTTCGAGGTCGTGGGCCTGGGCACCTACAGCCGAGAACACGCGCGGCCGGTGCGCGAGGCGGCGGCCGCGCTGGGGCTGGAGGCGCTCATCACCGACGACTATCTCGAGGTGGAGGCGCGGGTCACCGAGCTGCAGCCCGATCTCGTGCTGGGCACGCAGATGGAGCGCCACATCGCCAAGCGCCTGGGCGTGCCCTGCGCGGTGATCTCGGCGCCGGTGCACGTGCAGGACTTCCCGGCGCGCCACTCGCCCCAGATGGGCCTCGAAGGCGCCAACGTGCTCTTCGACACCTGGGTGCACCCGCTCATGATGGGCCTCGAGGAGCATCTGCTCGGCATGTTCCGCGAGGACTTCGAGTTCCACGAAGCGGCCGCGCCTTCGCACCTGCCGCGCGGCCATGCGAACGGAACGCCAGCCGCCCTGCGCGCCGCGCCATCGGCCGACGCGATGCCAGCGCGGATGCCGGAACCGGTCGTCGAGTTGGCTGTCGAGTTGGCCGTCGAGCCGGCCACCGAGCAGGTCGCCGAGGCGGCGGCGGCAGGCGCCGGGGCATCCATCACCCTGCCCGCCCCCATGTCCGCTCAGATGCCCGCCCCCGTGCCCGCCCAGTGGCCCGCCAAGGCGCAGCCCGCGGTGCAGCCTGCCACACAACCGCTGGGGCCCGGCTGGGCCGCCGAGGCCGAAAGCGAGCTCATGAAAGTGCCGTTCTTCGTGCGCAAGCGGGCTCGGCGCAACACCGAGCGCTATGCCGTCGAGCGCGGCCTCACCACCATCACGCTGGAAACGCTGTATGACGCCAAGGCGCACTTCAGCCGCTAGTCTCACTGGCACGGTCGCTGGCGCGGCCCGCGCCGGCGGCGTCATGTCGGCCGGTTCACGTTCGTCGGTCGTCGCCGAGAGCACGGCCGCCTCCGCCGGTGCGATGCAGCGCACGCCCATGCGCGTCGTCATCGTCACGATGGACACGCACCTCGCCAGCGCCACCGAGCGCGCGCGCCTGACGCTGCAGCGCGAGATGCCCGGCCTCGTGTTCAGCTCGCACGCCGCGGCCGAGTGGGCCGGCCAGCCGGCCCTGCTGCAGCGCTGCCTGGAGCACATCGCCGCGGCCGACATCGTGATCGTCACGATGCTCTTCATGGAAGAGCACTTCCTGCCCGTGCTGCCGGCGCTGCAGGCACGCCGAGAGCACTGCGACGCGATGATCTGCGCCATGTCGGCCGCCGAGGTGACCAAGCTCACCCGGATGGGTCGCTTCGACATGGCCAAGCCGGCCAGCGGACCGCTGGCGCTGCTCAAGCGGCTGCGCGGCCAGCATGGCCAGGGCAAGGGCGTGGCCGCCACCGGCGGCGCGCAGCAGATGAAGATGCTGCGCCGCATCCCGCAGTTTCTGCGCTTCATCCCGGGCACGGCCCAGGACGTGCGCGCCTACTTCCTGACGCTGCAGTACTGGCTCGGCGGCTCGCAGGACAACGTTCGCAACCTCGTGCGTTTCGTCGTCGACCGCTATGCCGCCGGCCCGCGCGCGGCGCTGCGTGGGCGGGTGCCCGCGCAGGCGCCGGCCGAGTATCCCGACGTCGGGGTCTACCACCCGCGCCTGCCGGGGCGCATCGGCGACAAGGCGGCGGCCCTGCCGACGCCCGCCACGGCGCCGGCTCGCGCCGCGAAGGGCTCGGCGGCCCCGCGCAGCATCGCCGGCGTCAATGTCGGCAACGTCGGCACCGGCCCGACGGGACCGACCGGCAGGGTGGGCCTGCTCCTGCTGCGCGCCTACCTGCTCGCCGACAACGCCCGCCACTACGACGCCGTCATCGCCGCCTTCGAGGCGCGGGGCCTGCAGGTCGTGCCGGCCTTCGCCGCCGGGCTCGATGCGCGGCCGGCCATCGAACGCTTCTTCATGCACGAGGGCCGGCCGACGGTGGACGCGGTGGTCTCGCTCACCGGCTTCTCGCTCGTCGGTGGCCCCGCCTACAACGACGCCAGCGCCGCCGCGCAGACGCTCGAGCGCCTGGACGTGCCCTACGTCGCCGCGCACCCGGTGGAGTTCCAGACGCTCGCCGAGTGGGGCGAGTCGCCGCGCGGCCTGCTGCCGGTGGAAAGCACCATCATGGTCGCGATCCCCGAACTCGACGGCGCCGTCGCGCCGATGGTGTTCGCCGGCCGCGCCGGCTCGGGCAAGGCCACGGATGACGCGCACGACATGCACGCCTGCGCCGAGCGCGTCGAGACGCTCGCCGCGCGGGTCACCCGGCTCATCGCCCTGCGGCGCAGCGAACGCGCACAGCGGCGCCTGGCGCTCGTGCTCTTCAACTTTCCGCCCAATGCCGGCCATGTCGGCACCGCCGCCTTCCTTTCGGTCTTCGAGAGCGTCTACGAGACCCTGAAGTCCATGCGTGCCGCCGGCTACACCGTCGAGGTACCGGCCAGCGTCGATGCGCTGCGCGACGCCGTCCTCAACGGCAATGCGCGCGAGCTTGGCGCCGATGCCAACGTGCACGCGCGCATCGCCACCGACGACCACGTGCGGCGCGAGCGCTGGCTGGCCGAGATCGAGGCGCAGTGGGGCCCGGCACCCGGCCGCCAGCTCAGTGATGGCCGTTCCATCTTCGTGCTTGGGGCGCAGTTCGGCAACGTGCTCATCGCCGTGCAGCCTTCGATGGGCTACGAAGGCGACCCGATGCGCCTGCTCTTCGAGAAGGGCTTTGCGCCGACACATGCCTTCTCTGCCTTCTACCGCTACCTGCGCGAGGACTTCGCCGCGCACGCCGTGCTGCACTTCGGCACGCACGGCGCGCTCGAATTCATGCCCGGCAAGCAGACGGGCCTGTCGGGCGACTGCTGGCCCGAGCGGCTGATCGGCGACCTGCCGCACTTCTATCTCTACGCCTGCAACAACCCGAGCGAAGGCACGATTGCCAAGCGCCGCTCGGCCGCGACGCTGGTGAGCTACCTCACGCCGCCGCTGGCACAGGCAGGCCTGTACCGCGGCCTCGTCGACCTGCGCGCCAGCCTGCAGCGCTGGCGCGGCCTCGGCCCGGACGATGCAGCTGAACGCGGCCCGCTCGCCGAGCTCGTGCAGGCCCAGGCCGCCACGCTCGAGCTCGCCCCCGCCGAACCGCCCTGGGGCACGCGCGCCGAAGCCGAGATGGCCGCGCTCGGCGAGCGCCTGCACGAGCTGGAGCTGACGCTCGTGCCGCACGGCCTGCACGTGATCGGCCGCGCGCCCACGCCGGCGCAACGCATCGACATGCTGTGTGCGATGGCCGAGGCACAGGCGACGGCCGACGCGCCGGCACCGCCGCGCGCCGCGATCGAAACGCTCGTGATGGGCCAGCCGGCGCCAGCAGCGAAGGCGATCAAGACGGCC
>JAEUPE010000068.1 GCA_016790435.1 Rubrivivax sp.
CGGCGAGAAGCGGGCCGGCGAGCTGCGCGAGCGCGGGTTCCAGCAGGCGGGGCTCTACAACCCGGCCGGTGTCGGCGGCACGCACGTCATGTACGTGCTCAAGCATGCCGACAACCCCGGGCTCGTGGACCTGCCCAAGGATCCGTCGGTGAGCCCGATGGTGTCGCTGTGGAAGGGCATCGCCAAGCCGCTGGCCCTCGCGGGCATGCTCGGCGCGGTGGTGGTCGGGTTCTTCCACTACATGAAGGTCGGGCCGGTCGAAGAGAAGGCCGAAGGGCGTGAGAAAGAGGAGGCCTGAGATGGCTCGTTTGCTGAAGCGCTACGACGAAAGCGAGCGCATGAACCACTGGTTCATCGCGCTCATGTTCGTGCTTGCCGGGCTCTCGGGCCTGGCCTTCTTCCACCCGAGCCTGTTCTTCCTGAGCAACTTCTTCGGCGGTGGCTCCTGGGCGCGCATCCTGCATCCCTTCATGGGGGTGCTCATGGTGCTGGCGTTCTTCGGGCTGGCGGCGCGCTTGTGGAAGGCGAACGTCATCACGGCCGCCGACCGCGAGTGGAAGAAGCACATGGGCGACATGCTGCGGGGGAACAAGGCCGCGATGCCGCCGGTGGGCAAGTACAACTATGGGCAGAAGATGGTGTTCTGGGCCATGGTGGCGAGCCTGGTCGTGCTGCTGGTGACCGGCCTCATGTTCTGGCGGCCCTGGTTCGCGCCGTACTTCCCGATCGAGGCGCTGCGCGCGGCGGCGCTGCTGCACTCGATCTCCGCCGTGGTGCTCATCGCCGCGACCATCATGCACGTCTACGCCGCGCTGTGGGTGAAGGGCACCACGCGTGCCATGACGCGCGGCACGGTCAGCGAGGATTGGGCCAAGGTCAACCACGCGCTGTGGCACAAGGAAGTGACGGGTGGTCGCTGACCGCTCGTTCTCTCGCGGGCCGCGGCTGATCTCGACCCGCTGAGTTCCGTGGCCTCGCACGGGCGCCGCCGGCCGCGGCGCCCGTTTTGCATCTACATTGCGCCTCCTCTCCCGTTCTGATACCGAAGCTCTCCATGCCCACCACCGCCACTGTCCGCGTGATGCCCGCCGAGGAGATCGCCGCCCTGGCCGGGGGCAGCACGCCCCCGCTGCGCTGGCCGGTGCGCGGCACGCATTTCGCCGAACGCGCCATGCGCTTGCGCCAGCTGGCCAACGGCCATGCGATGGGCGACTTCCTGCAGTTCGCGTCGCGCCTGGCGAAGGCGCAGCAGAGTGCGCTCGAGCGCCTGGGTCGCGAAGGCGGCGTGGCGATCCCGGACGCGGCCGCGATCGACCAGGCCTCGCTGGCGGGCCTTCCGCCAATGAGTGCCGCGGAGGGGCCGCGCGACCGTGCCTGGCACGCCGTGCTGCGCGAGATCGTGCAGGCCATGGGGGCCGAGACGCCCGCCGGGCCCGCGAGCGACGCGCTGGCCCGCCTGGCGGCTGCCGACGACGTGTTCCTCGAGCGCCAGGCCGATGCGCTGCTCACCGGTGTGATGGCCGGCCTGGACCTCGCCACCGCACCGGTGGTCGCTGCCGCGCTGCAGGTGCTGTGGACGCACATGGCCATCGAGGTCGAGCGCGCCCATGCCGCGCTGGGCCAGACGGCCACGCTGCCGGTCGGCCGGCTCGACGATCCTGCCATCTGTCCCTGCTGCGGCAGCCGCCCGGTGGCCAGCGTCACGCGCAGCGCCGGCGACGTGGCCGGCCAGCGCTACCTGCACTGCTCCCTGTGCGGCACCGAGTGGAACGTGCCGCGCGGCCAATGCACGCACTGCGGCGAGGCCAGTGCCGAGAAGGTCGCCTATCAGTCGCTCGACCGCAGCGATGTCGAGGAGGGGGGCGACAGCGCTTCTCGCGCGGCCCGCGCCTCCATCCAGGCCGAGACCTGCGACGCCTGCGGGCACTACCTGAAGATCGTGCACGGCGACCGCGACCCGCTGGCTGAACCCGTGGCCGACGACCTCGCGAGCATCACGCTCGACCTGCTCGTGGCCGAGACCGGCAAGCTGCGGCACGGGGTGAACCTGATGCTGCTGTTCGGTGAGCCCGGCGAAGCGCCGCCTGGCATGCCAGAAGCGCCTTCCGGAGGGCGCTGACGATGCGGCCCGCCGAATCCGTCGTCGACGGTTCCAAGGCCCCCGGGGACGCGAAACAAGCCGAACCCCGCGCCGAGCCCAAGGACCTGCCGGCGGTCGACCGCCTGCTGCGCGAGCCCGAGGTCGCCGCGCTGCTGCACGAGCACGGCCACACGCTCGTGGCGGGCGAGGCGCGCGCGCTGCTGGAGGCGCGGCGTGGCGAAGCCGTTGCCGGCCGCCTTGCCGCCAGCGAGGTGGCCCCGGCCGCGCTCGTGCGGGCGTTGCGGCAGGCGGTGGCGCATCGCCTCGCGCCGAACCTGCGCGCCGTCATCAACCTCACCGGCACCGTCATCCACACCAACCTCGGCCGCGCACTCCTGGCCGACGCCGCCATGCAGCACCTGCTGGCGATGATGGCCGGGCCCAACAACCTTGAGTACGACCTCGCCGGCGGCGGCCGCGGCGACCGCGACAGCATCGTCGAGGAGTTGCTCACCACGCTTACCGGTGCCGAGGCGGCGACGGTGGTCAACAACAACGCCGCCGCGGTGCTGCTAACCATCGCCGCGCTGGCGCGCGAGAAGGAAGTGATCGTCTCGCGCGGTGAACTGGTCGAGATCGGCGGCGCCTTCCGCATGCCCGACGTCATGGCCGCCGCCGGCGCCAAGCTCGTGGAGGTGGGCACGACCAACCGCACCCACCCGCACGACTACGAACGCGCCATCGGCGAGCGCACGGCGCTGCTCATGAAGGTGCACACGAGCAACTACGCGATCCAGGGTTTCACGTCGGCCGTCGACGAGGCCGAGCTGGCGCGCATCGCGCACGCCAAGGGCCTGCCCCTGGCCACCGACCTGGGCAGCGGCTCGCTCGTCGACCTGGCCGCGCACGGCCTGCCGCGCGAGCCCACGCCGCAGGAGAAGCTGGCTGCGGGCTGCGATGTCGTCACCTTCAGCGGCGACAAGCTGCTCGGTGGCCCGCAGGCCGGGCTCATCGTCGGCAGCAAGGCCGCCATCGCGCGCATCCGCAAGTTCCCGCTCAAGCGGGCGCTGCGCATGAGCAAGCTGCCGCTGGCGGCGCTGGAGGCGACGCTGCGCCTGTACCTGCGGCCCGAGCGCCTGGCCCGCGACCTGCCGACCTTGCGCCTGCTCACGCGCCAGGCGAGCGACATCCGCACGCTCGCCACGCAGCTGCTGCCTGAAGTGGCCAGCGCCGTCGCGCCGCGATTTGCCGTGGAGGTGGTCGACCTGCTGGGCCAGATCGGCTCGGGCTCGTTGCCGGTCGAGCAGTTGCCTTCGGCGGGCCTTGCCCTGTCGCCGCTGGGCGGCAAGAAGGGCGCCGGGCGGGCCCTCGACGAACTCGCCACTGCGCTGCGCGGGTTGCCGCTGCCGGTCATCGGCCGCATCGCCGACGACCGCCTGTTGCTCGACCTGCGCTGCCTGGAGGACGCGCGTGCGTTCACGGCCCAGCTGCCGGCGTTGGCTTCGGCACTCGGCGCTGCCGGCGTGGCGACCAAGGGGCTGGCCGAATCGCCGCGGCAGGCGTGACTGGCGCCATGAACATCGGCGAATGATGGTCGGCAGATGATCGTCGGAACAGCGGGCCACATCGACCACGGCAAGACGACGCTGGTGCGCGCGCTCACCGGCGTCGACACCGACCGGCTGCCGGAGGAGAAGAAGCGCGGCATCAGCATCGAGCTCGGTTATGCCTTCCTCGATGCCCCCGAAGCGGCCGGCGGCGCGGGCGAGCGCATCGGCTTCATCGACGTGCCTGGCCACGAGCGCCTGGTGCACACCATGCTCGCGGGCGCCACCGGCATCGACTTCGCGCTGCTGCTGGTGGCGGCCGACGACGGCGTGATGCCACAGACGCGCGAGCACCTGGCCGTGCTCTCGCTGTTGGGCCTCTCGCAAGGCGCGGTGGTCGTGACCAAGACCGACCGGGTCGACGCCGCGCGACTGGCCGACGTGTGCGCACAGGCGCGAGCGCTGTGCGAGGGCAGTTCGCTCGCCGGTTGCCCGGTGCTCGCGGTGTCGGCGGTCTCCGGCCAGGGGGTGGCGGACCTCAAGGATCTGCTGCAGCGCACCGCCGCTTCGCGGCACCGCGGGGGCGACGAAGGCCGCGCCTTCCGCCTGGCAGTGGACCGGGTGTTCACGCTCGACGGTGTCGGCACCGTGGCCACCGGCACCGTGCATGCCGGGCGCGTCAGCGTGGGCGATGAGTTGCGTCTCGTGCCGGGCGAGGCCGGCGGCAAGCCCGTGCGCGTGCGCAGCCTGCGCGCGCAGAACCGCGAAGTGGCGGCGAGCGGCGCCGGCGAGCGCTGCGCCATCGGGCTGGCCGGCATCGCCAAGGACGAAGTGCGGCGCCGCCAGTGGCTCGTCGCGCCGGCGGCGGTGCTGCCGGCACGCGACACGCCCCGCGCTGGCAGCACGCGCATGGACGTTCGCCTGACCCTGTGGCACGAGGAAGCCAAGCCGTTGCGCTCGGGCGCCATCGTGCACGTGCATGTGGGCTCGCAGGACCTGCTCGGCACGGTGGCCATGCTGGACTCCGGCGACAGCCTCGCGCCCGGGGCCTCGGCGCTGGCGCAACTGGTGCTGCACGAGCCGCTCGGGACCTGGGCGGGCGACCGAGTCGTCCTCCGCGACGCCTCGGCGACGCGCACGGTGGCCGGCGGCGTCGTGCTCGATCCTCTGGCGCCCTCGCGATACCGCCGCACGCCGGAACGGCTGGCGGAACTGGCCGCGCTCGAATCGCCCGAGGTCGGACAGCGCCTGGCGGCGCTCCTGCACGCGGCCCCGCTCGGCCTGGACCTGCGGCGCCATGCGGCCTCGCAAGGCCTGGCCGAGTTGCCCGCCGACACGGCGTTGCCGCCCGGCACCCTGCGCGAGGGCGACTGGGCGCTCGATGCCACGCATGCCGAGGCCGCGCGTGCCACGTTGCTGAAGGTGCTCGCCGCCTACCACGAGCGGCAGCCCGAGGAACTGGGCCCGGATGCGGCACGCCTTCGCCGCCTGGCATTGCCACGCCTGGCCGAGCCGCTGTACCGGGCGGCGCTCGCTGGCCTCGTGCAGGCAGGCCGCGTCACCGTGCGCGGCGCCTTCGTGCACCTGCCCGAACATGGCGTGCGGCTCTCGGCGAGCGAGGAGCGCATGGCGCAGAAGGTGGCGCCGCGCCTGGCCGAGGCCGGCTTCGAGGGCGCGTGGGCGCGCGACCTCGCGCGCGACACCGGGGAGAGCGAGCCACTGATGCGCACGGCCCTGGCCCGGCTTGCGCAGCGCGGCGAGTTGCATCAAGTGGTGAAAGACCTCTACTACCCGCAGGCGACGATGGCCACACTCGCGTCCATCGCGCGCCGGGTGGGGGCCGAGCACGATGGCGTGGTGATGGCGGCAACGTTCCGCGACGCCACGCAGTTGGGACGCAAGCGCGCCATCCAGGTGCTCGAGCACTTCGACCGCATCGGCCTCACGCGGCGCGTGGGCGACGTGCACCGCGTGCGCGCGGATTCGACGCTGTTCTCGACGCCGGGCGCAGGGGAGCGGGAGCGTCCGTGCAAGTGAACAGCCTCCAGAGAGTTCAGTGGCACATGGAGAGGAAACGATCCTGGTGGGTCGGCCGGGCTTCAAACCCGGTGGGTGGCGCCATGCGTTGCCGGGAGGGTTCGACTCCCTCTCCTCTCCGCCACCCGCCCGCGCGCGCGCGGCCCCGAGGGGCGTGGGCGTGTTGATCAAGGGCTTTGTCTTCCCTGACGAGGTGCATTACCTGGTCGAACAGCAGGTGTGGGCTCGCCTGGAGGAGGGCGGCACGGCGGTGGTGGGCATCACGGCGCTGGGCATTCATCTGGCGGGCGGCGAGATCTACATGGCGCGGCCGAAGATGGTGGGCGCGGCGGTGGCGCAGGGCCACTCCGTCGGGGTGGTGGAACTGGCGAAGGCCATCGTCTCGGTGAAGTCGCCGGTGAGCGGCACCGTGGTGGCGATCAACACGCGGCTCGGCGACCTGCCAGAGCTCGTGCACCGCGATCCCTTTGGCGAAGGCTGGCTGGCGCGCCTGGCGCTTTCGGACTTCGAGGCCGACCGTGGCCTGCTGGTGCACGGCGAGGCCGCGGTGCGGCCGGCCATGGAACACCACGCCTGGTTGAACCAGGCCGGGTGAACGAATCGGCCAGGGCACAGGGCGACACATGACGGGCTTCGTCGAACACCAGGCCGAGGGCATCGCCATCCTGCTCTGGGCCAGCGAGCCCGAGGCGCCGCAACGGCTGGTGACGCCGTTCTTCCACGCCGCCGCGGCGGCGGCCATGGACCTGCCAGTGGAGATCTACTTCACCGCGGCGTCGGTGCGGCTGCTGGTGCCCGGTGTGGCCGAGTCGCTGCGTGCCTCGCCCCACCACGGCAAGACCGTGCTCGACGCCATGCGCGAGGCGGTGTCGCATGGCGCCGTGCTGCTGGCCTGCACCGACGCGCTGCATGCGCAGGGCGTCGATCCGGCGTGCCTCATCCCGGAGTGCCGCGGCCGCGGTGGCGCGGTGCAATTCATGGCGCGCGCGGCCGATCTTCGCTGGCGCACCCTCGTCTTCTGAGGCCCCGCGCGCCCATGTCCACCATGCCCGAGACCCTCGCCACGCTGCTGTCGCGGCACTCGCTCGGTGGCAAGCACCTCGGCGAGCCCGGGCCTGACGATGCCGCGCTGCGGCTCATGGCGCTCGCCGCGCTGCGCGCGCCCGACCACGGGGGGCTGGCACCCTTCCGGTTCAAGCTCGTGCGCGGCGCGGCACGAGAGCGCATGGCGACGCTCTTCGAAACGGTGGCCCTGGCCGCGGGCAAGGACGAGGCGGAGGCTCGCATCGATGCCGAGCGTGCGCTGCGTCCGCCGGTAACCGTCGCCGTGGTCGCCCGCATCGACATGGGTCACCCGATCGTGCCGGCGCACGAGCAGTGGGCCGCGGTGGGCGGCGCGGTCGCGAACTTCCTCAACGCCGCGCACGCACTCGGTTTCGCGGGCAAGATGCTCTCGGGCCACAAGGTGCGGCAGCCGGCCATCCAGGCCGCCTTCTGCGATACGGGCGAGACGCTGGTGGGCTGGATCTCCCTCGGCACGCCGGTGCGCGAGCCGGCTCCGGGCCACGCCAAGGCGGGCGCGGTCGAGGTGCTGTCCGACTGGCGTTGATTCGCCGCGTGGAGCGCCCGAAGGCGCGCGACTCAGAGGCCCAGCGCCGCGCGCATCTCGCGCCCGCTCATCTGCCCAGGCGAGGGCCGGGAGAGCCGCGCCAGCATCCACTCGTTGCATGGCGCGCGCTGCCCGGCGGCATGGGCCAGGCGCACGACCTCGCCGCACAACGCGTCGATCTCGGTGGGGCGGCCGCGCGCCACGTCTTCGGCCATGCTCGTGCGCGCTTGGTCGTCCATGCGCAGGCTGGCGCGTGCGGCGATGCGAAAGAGCCAGGTGGGCAGGCGCAGGCCAGTGGGCATGCGGCGCGGCGGCAGGGCGGCCACCTGCGCCGGCTCGATGCCGTGCGCGGCGAGCGCCGCGAGCGCTTCGTCGATGAGCGCGGCCATGACGATGCGCAGGTCGCGGTCGAGCAACTGGCGCTTCAGCGGCAGGCCCGACAGCGCGTTCACCGGGTTGTTCAGGTTCAGGAGCAGCTTGCCCCATTGCACCGGCCGCAGGTCGGCATGCAACGCCAGCGGCAACCCGGCCGCCGCGAAAGCGGGCAGCCAGTCCTGCAGTGCCGCGTGCGCCTGCGCGGCCAGTTCGCCCCAGGTGCCGCGGTGCCAGTGCCCGGGCGAGGCACGCACGACGTTGAAGCCGACCATGCCGGGAATGACCAGCAACGCCGGCGCCGCCGCGGCAGCTATGGCCGGGTTGCCGATGCCGTTCTGCAGCGAGAGCACCGGCGTGCCCGCGGGCAGGTGCAGGCCGAGCAGCGCGGCGGCTTCGGCCGTCGAGCCTGACTTGACGCACAGCAGGACGAGCGCCGGCGGACTGCCGCCGCTTCCTCCGCCGCTTGCTCCGCCGCTTCCCTCGCCACTTGAGCGACCGGCCTCGGGCACCTCGGCGTGCAGCTGCAACGATTCCGGAGGCAGATGCGTGCGGCGGTCGTCGAGGTCGGTGAGCGTCAGGCCCAGCAGCCGCAACTCCTGCAGCACGCTCGGGCGGCCGACGAACTGCACCGGCACGCCGGCGTCCTGCAGGCGGCCACCGACCCAGCAGCCGACGGCGCCGGCGCCCATCACCAGGGCTGGGCCCGGGGCGCGGATCATTGGATCAGTGTCAGCGTGTCGGCCGGGGCCGAGGCACGTGGGGCAGGGCACACGACGCGCGCCGCGTCCGCGTGATAGCGGCGCGAGATCAGCGCGTGATCAGCGGGCAAGAGGCTGCGCCAGGTCGCGCAGCGTCGTCGGACCGGCGGCCTGTTCGATGCGGGCCATCAGCGGACGGCACAGGCCGGCCATCGCGAGCAGTTCCAGCACCACGAACATCGGCGCCACGAGCACGCCGGCGAGGTCGTCGGCGAAGGCCGGCCTGCGGCCCTCGTAGTAGTGGCCGACCGACTGCGCCACCCAGCCGACGACGAAGAGACCCAGGCCCAAGGTGAGCCAGGCCGTGGGCGCCAGGCCCGTCAGCCCGTGCGCGGCCCAGGCCAGCGCGGCGGTGAAGAGGGTGGTGGCCAGGCCGAGCAGGAACTGGCCGCGCGAGAGCGTCCACAACCACAGTGCGGCGAAGGCGGCCCAGGCCAGGGTGGTCCTGACGCCGCCGAGTTGCAGCGTGGCGCGCGAAAGCAGCACGGCGGTGGCGAAGACCACCATCGGCACGCCGATCAGATGCGTGGTGAGGTTGCGCTGGTCGCGGTGGTAGCGCGCGTGCCGCACGAGCAGGTCGAAGGCCGGGCGCAGGAAGGTCTGGCGTGACATGGCAGGCACCTCGGCAGGACGAATGAAAGGCGGATGGCCATCGGGCGCGGGCGGCTGCAGATCCGATCTCGGGCTTCGGGCGCACACGCGGGCCGAGGCATGCTAGCCGAGCCGCCCGGAACATGGGGGAAGCGGTCGGGCGGTGCTCCCTAGAATCGCCCCAGGTTTCGTGAAACCCGCCGCGGCGCACGAACGCAGCCTCACCTCCCATCTCTCCCTTTCCCTCCGACCCGGACCGCCCGATGAGCATCAAGAGCGACAAGTGGATCCGGCGCATGGCCGAGGCCCACGGCATGATCGAGCCGTTCGAGCCGGGGCAGGTGCGCATGGCGCCGGATGCCAGCGGGACGATGCGGCGCATCGTCAGCTACGGCACCAGCAGCTACGGCTACGACATCCGCTGCGCGCCCGAGTTCAAGGTCTTCACGAACATCCACAGCACCGTGGTGGACCCGAAGAACTTCGACGAGAAGAGCTTCGTCGACATCAATGCCGACGTCTGCATCATCCCGCCCAACAGCTTCGCGCTGGCGCGCACGATGGAGTACTTCCGCATCCCGCGCAACGTGCTCACCATCTGCCTGGGCAAGAGCACCTACGCGCGTTGCGGCATCATCGTCAACGTGACCCCGTTCGAACCCGAGTGGGAAGGCTTCGTGACGCTGGAGTTCAGCAACACGACCCCGCTGCCGGCCAAGATCTACGCCGGCGAGGGCTGCGCGCAAGTGCTGTTCTTCGAGAGCGACGAGGTCTGCGAGACGAGCTACAAGGACCGTGGCGGCAAGTACCAGGGGCAACGCGGGGTGACCCTGCCCAAGACCTGAGGTGCTCGCCGCCGCCCTGCGGGAGGTGGCGATGAGCGATGCGGAGTTCGCCGCCCTGCGCCAGCGCATGGTGGCGGAGATTGCGGTGCACACGGTGCTGCAGACCGGGCGCCTGGGCAAGGCGGCCCTGTCGCGGCGCGTCATGGACGCCATGGCGCGTGTGCCGCGGCACATGTTCGTGCGCCAGGACCTGCGGCACCTCGCCTACGCCGATTCGCCGTTGCCGAGCGACTGCGGCAAGACGATCTCGCAGCCCTTCATCGTGGCGCTGATGACCGACCTGCTGGACCTGCAGGCTGGCGACCGCGTGCTCGAGGTCGGCACCGGCTGGGGCTACCAGACCGCCGTGCTCGCCGAACTGGGGGCGCAGGTCTTCAGTGTCGAGCTCATCGCTGCGCTGGCCGAGGAGGCGCGCCGGCGGTTGGCGGCCCAGGGCTACGCGCAGGTGCAAGTGCGCGTCGGTGACGGCCGTGCCGGCTGGCCCGAGCACGCGCCCTACGACAGGATCATCGTCAGCGCCGCACCCGACTGGGTGCCGGTGCCGCTGCTCGAGCAACTCAAGCCGGGCGGGCGCATGGTGATCCCGGCCGGTGTGGCGGAGACCCAGCAACTGCTGCTGATCGAAAAGGACGCGGCCGGGCGGCTCGACTCGCGGGCCGTGCTTCCTGTCCGCTTCTCGGCGCTCGAGGAACCAGAACCGGGCTGAAGGCTCCCCGGAGCGCCCCCGGCGGTGCTCAGTCGAACTTGATGCTGATGCCGGTCGTGAGCAACGTGTCGGCCTTCTTCACGCCGCTGCCGGGGTCGCTGTTGTACTTGACGCTGACGCCGGCGGTCAGGTTCATCGACTGCGTCGCCGGCACGGCGATGCCGGCGTCCCAGGTGGCCCGGTACTCGCCACGGTTGCCCAGGTCCGGGTAGGCCACCAGGCGCTGGCGCAGCGTGGTGCTCTGGCCGAGCTTGTGCACCGATTCCTCGCCGGCCAGCAGCGTGGCGTGGCTGTAGCTGCGGCGCACTTCGCCGTCGATCAGGCGCGGCGCCTCGAAGCGGTCGGCCACGTAACCGGCACCGCCGAAGACCTCGAACTTCAGCGCCTCGGTGTTGAAGAACTTCCAGCCCACGCCGCCACCCAGCGTGGCACGCGACTGCAACCCCGCAAGGTCGTCGCGCTCGGCCTCGGCGAGGCCGAACACGTAGAACTGCGAGGTCAGGTTCCAGTCTTGCTTGGCGCCCAGGCGCCACAGGTCGGCCGTCTTCGTGCCCTGGCTGGAGCCGTAGAGCGCGTTCGCGTACAGCGAGGTCTTGTCGCCGGCAGTGGCACGCACTGCGTCGGCCATGGCCGACAGGGTGGTGGAGCGCGTGTTGCCGCCACTGGCGGTGTAGGCGGCGCCGAGCGCGGCGCGCCACTGGCCGTCTTCCTTGACGGTGGCCTGCGCGTGGGCGCCGCCCGCGGCAAGCAGCGTGGTCACTGTCAAGGCGGTGGGGATCATGCGGTTCATCATCGGGACTCCTCTTCTGGCACTTTCGTTGGACCCTTCGGCGCCACGTTTGTCTCTGGTCCTCAGGGTTAACCACAAGTCTAGGTGCCGCTTCGCTCCCCTTTGGGGCGGCGTTGGCAACAGTGTGTTTGCGCTCCGGTGTCGAGGGACCATGCCAATGGCCGGGCCAAGGACAGATCAACGATCTGGCCGCCCCGGCCCGCCGCGGCGAGAATGGGCCGCAAGAGTCGTTCGAAGGAGACGCGAGATGAAGTGGGAAGGGCACGAGCAGAGCCGCAACGTCGAAGATCGGCGTGGCGCGGGTGCCGCCGGGGGCGCCGGTGGCGGCATGGGCCTGCCCCGCATCGGCGGGCGTGGCATCGGCCTGGGCACCATCGTCATCGCGGTGCTTGCGGGCTGGATCTTCGGCATCAACCCGCTCACGGTGCTGGGCCTGCTGTCGGGCGGTGCGCCGACCGAGGTGGTGCAGGCGCCACAGCGCGCGCCCGTGGGCCAGCCGGGCGCCGCGCCGAAGGATCCGGCGGCCATGTTCGTGTCCACCGTGCTGCGCGACACCGAGATCGTCTGGGGCCAGATGTTCAAGGCCGGCGGCAATGCCTACCAGGAGCCGGCACTCGTGCTCTTCCGCGGCGCCACGCGCAGCGCCTGCGGCGTGGGCGAGTCGGCGATGGGGCCGTTCTACTGCCCGGGCGACGCCAAGGTCTACCTCGACCTCAACTTCTTCGACACGCTCTCGCGCCGCATGGGTGCGCCCGGTGACTTCGCGCAGGCCTACGTGGTGGCGCACGAGGTCGGCCACCACGTGCAGAACCTGATGGGTGTGACGGGCAAGGTCGATTCGATGCGCGGGCGCGTCTCGCAGGTGGAGATGAACCGACTCTCGGTGCGTGTGGAACTGCAGGCCGACTGCCTGGCGGGCGTGTGGGCGCACCACAGCCAGAAGGGCAAGGGCTGGCTCGATGCCGGCGACCTGCAGGAGGCGATGAATGCGGCGGCGCAGATCGGCGACGACACCCTGCAGAAGAAGAGCCAGGGCACGGTGGTGCCTGAGAGCTTCACGCATGGCAGTGCCGAGCAGCGCATGACGTGGTTCAAGCGCGGCCTCGAGTCGGGCAGCGTCAAGCAGTGCGACACCTTCAGTGCGAGATAGGCCAAGGGGACATGCCGGCGTGAACGAATTCGAGCTGCTGCCGCGCGACCTCTCGCCCTACCGCGTGGGCAACGTCGGCATTCCCTACGTGCACCGCTTCGAGTCCGGGCGGCCCGGCCCGCACGTGCTCGTCAACGCGCTCACGCACGGCAACGAGTTCTGCGGCATGGTCGCCGCCACGCACCTGCTCGACAGCGGCGTGCGCCCGCGCATCGGCACGCTCACGGTGAGCTTCGCCAACGTCGAGGCCTACGAGTCGTTCGATCGCGCCAAGCCTTTCGACAGCCGGCAGCTCGTGCACAACCTCAACCGCATCTGGTCGAGCGCCTGGCTCGACGGCGCGGAGCAAAGCCCGGAGTTGCGCCGCGCGCGCGAGATGCGCCCGGTGGTGGCCGCGGCCGACCACATCCTCGACCTGCACTCCACGAGCAGCGACGTGCAGCCGTTCTGGGTCTACCCGAAGTTCGAGCGCAACGGCCTCGCTGCGCTGGCCATCGGGCTGCCGAACGTGCACTTGGTGATGCCGCAGGGCCTGGGCTCGGGCACGCCGGTCATACAGCACGGCCGCCATGGCGAAGCCGGGCACCACGGCGTGGCGCTGGTCGCCGAGTGCGGGCAGCACTTCAAGCGGGCCAGCGGCGAGACGGCCAAGCGCGTGACGGGGCGCTTCCTGGCGCACTTCGGGCTCGTCGATGGCGTCGAGGCTTCGCCCGACGATGCGGTCGCGGCGGGCACGGCCGACGTGCCCCCGCGCCGCTACGAACTGCTGCGCACCCACGTCATCCGAAGCGAGACCTTCGCCTTCACCCGGCCGCTCATCGGCTTCGAGACCTTCGACGCCGGTGAACTGATTGCCACCGACGGCGACGAGGAGATTCGCGCGCCCTGTGACGACTGCACGGTGATGATGCCGGCACGCCGCGCCATCGTCGGCCGCGAGGGCGTCTATCTGACGCGGCCGATGGCCTGAGTGACCGCCGGTTGGTGCCAGCCCCACTCACGACTCGACGACGGAGCAGTGGCGGGCCCACGGGCGCGCGTGTCAACATGCGTCCAAGCAGATCGGTGAGGAGGATCAGGTGCCGGTGATTGCGGTCGTCAACCGCAAGGGCGGTAGCGGCAAGAGCACCCTGGCCACGCACGTGGCGGTGTGGATGTCCCGGCGCGGCGAGAAGGTCATGCTGGGCGATGTGGACCGTCAACGCTCCACCGTGCCCTGGCTGCGCCGTCGCGCCGCACAAGTGGTGCCGGGAGAACCCCTTCAGGGGTGGGCGACCGATCCACGCAACGTGCTGCGGCCACCCTCGGGCGTGCGCCACGTGGTGCTGGACACGCCTGGGGGGATGCAGGGCTTCGACCTCGGGCGGGTGGCGATGTACGCCGACATCCTGCTGCTCCCGCTGTGCGACTCGCTCTTCGATCGTGAGTCCGCGGCGGGCTGCCTCGAGGAACTGCGTGCCCACCCTCGCGTGTCCAGCGGGCGCGTCCAGGTCGGTGTGGTCGGCATGCGGCTCGACTGGTCGGGGTACGCCGAAGGCCGGCTGCGCGAGTGGGCCGGTGGCCTTGCGGTGCCGATGGTGGCCGCCGTCCGCGACTCGCGAGCCTTTGTCAGCGCCGCTGAACGGGGCCTGACGGTCCTCGACCTGCCCGAGGAGCAGACACCGTCCGAACGGAAGGAACTGAGCGCGCTGTTTGACTGGATCGATGGCGCGATCGCCGCCATTCCGCTGCCGACGGTGACGAGGCCGGTGCAGAGCCGGCCGGCAGGGGGCGCGCAGCTGATCGGTGTGGTCGATCAGGCGTCGCAGGCGGCACAGTCCGCGGCGTCCGCCGCGGCCTTGGAGCGCCCGGCCCCACGCGCGGCATCGGTTGGCGACGGGCCCGCCGTTCCGACGACCGAGGCGGGCGCCGCGGGCACGCCGCAGGATGAGGGCATTCCGATCAGCCTCATCCAGATTGGCGCGAGGCCCAGCGGCGCGCTGAGCCAGCTTCGCCGCTGGTTTGGCCGCCTGCGTTCGGGCTCCTAGGAAAGGCACCCGGGAGGGTCCTGGAAAACGCCCCGAAGCGCCCGGATAGAGTGCGGGGATGGCCCTCCGTTCCTTCGCCACCGCGCTGCGCACCTTGCGCGATGCCGCCTTTCGCTTCGACGCCGGCGGCCAGGCCGTCGCCGCGAGGGCGCTGGCCGATCTGGCTGCGACGCGGCTTCCGTCCGGGCCGGTGCTGACCCGATACCACGACCTGCTGCTCTTCCTGCGCGCGCATCCGCCCGACCCCGCTGGCCTGCGGCTCATCGAGTCCGAGCTGCGTCGTCTCGCCCGCCACGTCGAGGGCCTGTCCGCGCCGGCGCGCGAACGATTCGTCAACGAGGGCCTGCCGCATGCCGACACGCTGACGCGCTTCTCGCACGACACCGTGCGCCGCGTGCTGCAGCGTGCCGATCTGCGCGTGCAGTTCGATCACGCCGGCGAGCCGCGCCTGGACCTGAACGCCGTGCTCCGCCTCACGCTGCCGGCACCCGAGTGGAGCCACACCACCGCAGGTCTCGGTGACGCCGACCTCCTGGCGGCGCTGAAGGTGCCGCCGAAGGCGCGGCTGGGCTTCCTGGTTGACGAACTCGCGCGGCTCGACGACCGGCCTTTCGTCAAGGACCATCTCTTCGACGCGCTCGACCTCTTCGTGCGCGTCGCGCCGCGCAGGGCGGCCTTCAGCAAGGCGAACAACCGGTTGCCGATGCCGGCCGTGTTCTTCCAGCACGATCGCCTGAAGCGCTTCGACACGGCAGCGCTGATGAACCGGCCACTGCCGCGGCCGCGCGCGGGCCCTGCCTGGCGAGTGCGGGAAGGGCGTGAGGCTCGTGAGGCGCCTGAAGCACGTGAAGGGGCCGGTCGCGCGCGGGCCGTGCAGGTCATCCGCGACGCGCTCACGCTCACGGCGCGCGAGACCGACCCGGGCACCTACCTCGACGAACGCTCGCTGCGCCTGTTCGACCTCGAGCGCGGCCTGTCGGTGGCGATCTTCGGCATGACGGCCGAGCGGCAGCTGCCCTACGAGTCGTACGTGGGCTTCATGCTCTTCAAGAACGGCCTTGCCGCGGCCTATGGCGGGGCCTGGGTGTTCGGCGCGCGCGCCGACTTCGGCATGAACATCTTCGAGCCCTACCGCGGCGGCGAGTCGGGCTTCATGATGTGCCAGGTGCTGCGCACGTACCGGCAGGCGTTCGGCGTGCGCCACTTCGAGGTCGACGCGCATCAGTTCGGTCTCGACAACCCCGACGGCATCGCTTCCGGCGCGTTCTGGTTCTATCACCGGCACGGCTTCCGGCCGCTCGATCCGGCGCTGGCCCGGCTGGCCGAGCGCGAGAGCCGCCGCCTGGCCGCGACGCCCGGAGCGCGGTCGAGCGAGAAGACGCTGCAGGCCTTCACGGGCAGCTCGGTCGCACTGCATTTCGGCGGCCCCGTGCCCGTGGCGCTGCCGGCGCTCGTCGAACGCATCACGGCGCTGATCGCAAGACAGTTCGGCGGCGACCGGCAGGCTGCCGAGCAGGCTGCGGTGGCCAGCCTGGCGCGCCAGGGGTGCGCGTTGCGCGCCGCGACACAGCCCGGCGCGCAGCGGGCGGTGGCGGAGTGGGCGCTGCTCGCGGCGGCCCTGCGTGTCACCGATCCCCTGCGCCTCGAACACCTGCGCCGGCTCGTGCGCCTCAAGCCACGCGACGTGTTCGGCTATCAGCGCACCCTGCTGCGCTTCCTCGGCCAGGTCTGACGTTCGTGCCGGGCCCGCCGGCCCGCACGCCTGCTGGTGGCGCGCCGCGGCGCACCGACCTCGTGTCCGAGGCAGGCTGCGGAACTCTTCAGGCCACCGGCCGTTCCAGCGTGCGAGCCAGTTGCGCGCAAAGATCCAGCAGGCGCAGGTGCAACGCCTCGCCGCGCTCGCGCAGCGGCGATGGGTCAGCCGGACCGACCGTGCTCGCCGCGCCTGCGGACGCCTGCGCGGCAGGCCGCGCCGCTGCTGCGGCCACCAGTGCCGCCTCGTAGTTGCCGAACGCCTCGGCCAGCGTGCGCGCCCCCACCGTCGCGCAGGCGCCGCGGAGCGAATGGCACTGCGCGGCGGCCCGCGCGCGCTCTTCGGTGCCGTCCACGGCGGCGAGCTCGGGGCAGCCGGCGGCGTAGGTGACCGAGAAGCGGTGCAGGATGCGCTGCAGAACGGCCGTGTCGCCATTGACCACGCGCAATGCCGCCGCGACATCCAGCCCCGGCACGTCCGCGAGGCGCTGCGTGAGGGACGGCTTCGCCGCTGGATGGGCGTCAGCGCTCTTGCCCTTCAGCGGCAGCCAGCGCAGCAGCGTGGCGTACAGCGCGTCGGGGTCCACGGGCTTGGCCAGGTGGTCGTTCATGCCGGCGGCGAGGCACTCGGCCCGGTCTTCGCTGAACGCATTGGCCGTCATGGCGACGATCGGCAGGCCGGCACCGACCCGGCGACGCGCCTCGCGCGTGGCCGTCAGGCCATCCATGCCGGGCATCTGCACGTCCATCAGCACCAGGTCGTAGCCGCGCGAGCTCATCAGGTCCAACGCTCGCAGGCCGTCGTCGGCGGTCTCGACCACCAGGCCGGCCGCGCGCAGCAACTCCTGCGCCACCTCTTGGTTGATCACGTTGTCCTCGACGAGCAGCACGCGTTGTCCGGCGTGGCGCCGGTGCAGTTCGGCGATCGTGCGCTCGGCTTCGCGCCCCGGCGCGAGCACCGGCGTGCCTTGCCGGCGCAACACGCGCGCCAGTGCGCCCTGCAGGGCCGAGGGCGTGATCGGCTTGAGCAGCACGGTGTCGAAGCGCGCCGCGCGCGACTGTTGCCACATGGCGGCGTCGTCGAAGGCGGAGAACAGGATCGCCGGGGGCGTGCCGGCTCCCAGCAGGCTGCGCAACGCCAGGAGGGTGGCCACGCCGTCCATGGCCGGCATGCGCCAGTCGATGAGCAGGACGTCGAAGCTGCGCCCCTCGCTCGTCTCGCGGCGAGCCAGTTCGACGGCGGCTGCGCCGCTGGTGCAGGTCTGCACCTCGATCTCGAGCATGCGCAGGCGGTCTTCGATGGTGACCAACGACTCGGGCAGGTCGTCGACCACGAGCGCACGCAAGCCGCGCAACGCCGGCGGCGCGGCCCGTTCGCCGGCTTCGGTGGCGCGCCCGAGGCGGGCAGTGAACCAGAAGCGGCTGCCCGCGCCGGGCTTGCTTTCGAAGCCGACCTCGCCACCCATCATGCGCGCCAGGTGGCGCGTGATGGCCAGCCCGAGCCCCGTGCCGCCGTGGCGCCGCGTGATCGAGGAGTCGGCCTGCCGGAAGGCCTCGAACAGCCCCGCCTGCCGATCGAGCGCGATGCCTTCGCCCGAATCGGCAACCTCGAAGCGCATTTCGTGATGCTCGCGGTCGGTGCTCAGCAGTTCGGCCTGCAGGCGCACCCAGCCGCGGGACGTGAACTTGACGGCGTTCGACAGCAGGTTGACGAGCGCCTGCGACAGGCGCGTCGGGTCGCCGCGCAAGCGGCCGGGCAGGTGGTCGGTGTCGAGCACCAGTTCCAGGCCCTTCTCGCGCGCCTTGTCGACCACGAAGTCGAGGGCACGGGCCAGCAGGGCGTCGGAGCCGAATTCCACCTCCTCCAGCGTCATCGAACCGGCCTCGATCTTGGAGAGGTCGAGGATGTCGTTGATGACTTGCAGCAGGTGGCGGCAGGCCCCGTCGATCTTGGCAAGCCGCTCGCGCTCCAGCGTGTCGCGGCTGTCGCGCGAGAGCAGATGCGTGAGGCCGATGATGGCGTTCATCGGCGTGCGGATCTCGTGGCTCATGTTGGCCAGGAAGGCGCTCTTCGCCCGCGTCGCCGACTCCGCGCGGTCGAGCGCGAGCATGAGCTCTTCGTTGACCTCGCGCAGGCGTGCCTCGGCGAGCTTGACCGGCGTGATATCGGTACCCAGAACGATGAAGCCGCGCACGACGCCATCGCGCCAGGCGGGCAGGAAGTAGACCAGGCGGTGCTTTGCGGTGTCGTCCGCGGCGATCTCCTCCCGCTCGAACGTCTGCGCTTCGCCGCGCAGCGCGGCGGTGATGTGGGGCCACAGCGCATGCTCCAGGCGCGGGCCGAGCACCTGCGTGGAGTGGCCTCCCACGACCTCGTGCGGGGGCTTGCCGAGCCAGTCGCAGAAGTGCCGGTTGGCGAAGCGGCAGACGAGATCGCCGTCCCAATAGGCCACGCGGCCCGGGATGCTGTCAGCCACCAGGCGAGTGAAGTGCTCGGCCTCGCTGAGGGCCCGGTTGGCCTGCTCGAGCCGCTCGCGCGCCTGCACGGTCTCCGTGATGTCGGTGATGACCGTGAGGTGGCCGCGCAGCGTTCCTTCGTGCCGGTCGGGCAGCGAAGTCACCCACGCGTGGCGGAAGCTCCCGTCGGGAAGCGGAAAGCGGACCTCCGCCTCCACCGTCTGGCCGGAGGCGATCTCGGCGCGATAGCGCGCTGCGAGCTCGGCGCCGCGCAACTCCTCGAGCGTGCAGCCGACGGCCGACTCGCGCGTGCGGCCGACCGAAGCCAGGTAGGCCCGGTTGGCGAAGCGCAGCCGCAAATCCGGGTCCCAGTAGGCGAGCAGCGTGGGTTGGGCGTCGAGCAGCGTGTAGGCGAAACACTCACCCTCGCGCCGTGCGGCTTCGACGCGCTGCATCCATTGCCGCTCGCGCTCGGCCCAGGCAGCGGCCCATTGCGCGGCGGACAGGCCTTCGGCCAGGTCGGGCGACGCTGGCGCTTCCGGCGCTCCCTCCGTTCGCGGCCCCATTCCCTCTTCGCTCATGGGTGATTAGACCGCAGCCGCCGGTCCACCAAGTTTGACCGCTATCAACAGGGAGAGAGTGGCCGCGGCGCTGGCCGACGCAGCCAGGCGCTACATCACCGCGCCTAGTTGCCAGGGCACGAACTCGTTCTGGCCGTAGCCGTGCTGCTCGCTCTTGGTGGCGCGGCCCGAGGCCGTCTCGAGCATGAGGCGGAAGATGCGTTCGCCCGCGGCGTCCACCGAGTCGGTGCCTTCGACGATGCCACCGCAGTCGATGTCGATGTCGTCCTGCTGCTTCGTCCAAAGGGCCGTGTTCGTGGAGAGCTTCAACGAAGGCGAGGGCGCGCAGCCGTAGGCCGAGCCGCGACCGGTGGTGAAGCAGATGAGGTTGGCGCCGCCGGCCACCTGGCCGGTGGCCGACACCGGGTCGTAGCCGGGCGTATCCATGTAGACGAAACCTCTCGCCGCCACGCGCTCGGCGAACTCCACGACATCGACGAGGTTGGTCGTGCCGCTCTTGGCGATGGCGCCCAGGCTCTTCTCGAGGATGGTGGTGAGCCCGCCGGCCTTGTTGCCGGCCGACGGGTTGTTGTCCATCTTCATCTGGTTGCGAGCGGTGTACTGCTCCCACCAGGCGATGCGTTTCAGCAACTTGTCGGCCACTTCGCGGCTGACGGCGCGGCGCGTGAGCAGGTGTTCGCCGCCGTAGATCTCGGGCGTTTCGCTCAGGATGGCAGTGCCGCCGTGGCGCACGAGGCGGTCAACCGCCGCACCCAACGCCGGGTTGGCGCTGATGCCGCTGTAGCCATCGCTGCCGCCGCATTGCAGCCCGACGGTGATGTGGCTCGCCGGCACCGGCTGCCGCTTAACGCGGTTGGCTTCGGCCAGCATCTCGTTGACCAGGGCCACGCCGCGCGCCACCGTCTTGGCAGTGCCGCCGGTGTCCTGGATGTTGAACGTGCGCAGCCAGGCGCCTTCGGACAAGCCCTCCTGCGCCACCAGGCCCTGGATCTGGTTGGTCTCGCAACCGAGGCCGACGATCAGCACGCCGGCGAAGTTGGCATGCCGCGCATAACCGCCGAGCGTGCGGCGCAGCACCAGCAGTTCCTCGCCGTCGCTGGCCGTGGCGCAGCCCATGCCGTGCGTGAGCGCGACGACCCCGTCGACGTTCGGGAAGGCGGCGAGCGCCTCGGGGTGGATGTCGCGGCGGAAGTGGTCGGCGATGGCGCGCGCGGCCGTGGCCGAGCAGTTCACGCTCGTCAGCACACCGATGTAGTTGCGCGTGGCGACGCGGCCGTCGGCGCGCACGATGCCGTCGAAGACGGCAGGCGTGTCAACGAGGGCGGTGCGCGTGACGCCCGCTCCCGGCTCGTGCGTGCGCTGGAAGTCGCTGAAGGCAAGGTTGTGCGTGTGCACGTGCTGGCCGGGCGCGATGGCTTGCGTCGCGCTGCCGATAATCTGGCCGTAGCGCCACACGGGCTCGCCCACGGCGATGGCGCGCGTGGCGACCTTGTGCCCGGGCGGCACGAGGCCGGCGACGGTGACGCCGCCTTCCTCGGCGAGTACGGTGCCCGAGAGCAACTGCCGGCGCGCGATGACGACGTTGTCGTTCGGGTGGATGCGGATGACGGGCGAGTTCATGGGCCGGGCTCGATCGGTGGGACGCTCACAGTGGGGCGCTCGGGGTGTCGCAGAGCAGTCGATCAGGGTTCGAGCACGTCGATCAGGAGTCGATCAGCTCCGGGTTCCAAGCGTGCACGGTCTGCTGCTGCTCGCCCAGCTTCTCGATGCCGAGCTTCATCACGTCGCCGGCCTTGAGGAAGATGGGGTTCGGCTTCACGCCCAGGCCCACGCCGGGCGGCGTGCCGGTGGTGATGCAATCGCCGGGCTCGAGCGTCATGAACTCGCTGACGTAGCTCACGAGCTTGGCGACGCCGAAGATCATCGTCTTCGTGCTGCCGTTCTGGAAGCGCTTGCCGTTGACCTCCAGCCACATCGAGAGCTTCTGCGGGTCGCCCACCTCGTCGGCGGTGACGAGCCAGGGGCCGATGGGGCCGAAGGTGTCGCAGCCCTTGCCGCGGTCCCACTGGCCGCCACGCTCGAGCTGGTACTCTCGTTCGGAGACATCGTTGACGACGCAGTAGCCGGCCACGTGCTTGAGCGCGTCGGCCTCGGAGACATAGCGCGCGCGCGCGCCGATGACGACGCCGAGCTCGACCTCCCAGTCGCTCTTGACGCTGCCCTTGGGCAGCACGACAGGGTGGTTGGCGCCGACCGCGCAACTCGTCGTCTTCATGAAGATGATCGGTTCCTTGGGGATCGGCGCGTTCGACTCGGCCGCGTGGTCGGCGAAGTTCAGGCCGATGGCGATGAACTTGCCCATGCCGGTCCAGGGCACCGCGAGGCGGCCCTGCGTCACGGCGGGCAGCTTGCTGGCGTCGAGGCTCTTCAGCGCCGCGAGGCTGGTGGGCGAGAGCGTCGTCGGCGAGATGTCGCCGATGAGACCGGACAGGTCGCGCAGCGTGCCGCTGGCGTCGAGCAGGGCGGGCTTCTCTTGGCCCTTGGGACCATGGCGGAGCAGTTTCATTGCAGTTCCTTGAGTCTTGTTCGGGAGAGGTGGGGTCAGAGGCTCCAGCCACCGTCGACGAGCGCCGTGGTGCCAGTGGTGAAGCGCGACTCGTCGCTGGCCAGGTACACCGCCATCGCGGCGATCTCGTCGGCCGTGCCGAGGCGGCCCATCGGCTGGCGGCCGATGAACATCGCCTCAACCTGCTCGTACGACTGGCCCGAGCTCTTGGAGAGTGCCGTCATGCGCTCGCGCAGCGAAGGGGACTCCACCGTGCCGGGGCAGATGGCATTGCAGCGCACGCCCTGCTTGATGAAGTCGAGCGCGACACTCTTGGTCAGGCCGATGACGGCGGCCTTGGTGGCACCGTAGACGAAGCGGTTGCCGGCCGCCTTGACGCTGCTCGCGCCCGAGGCGATGTTGACGATGCTGCCGTTCTTCCGGGCCAGCATGCCGGGCACGAAGGCCTTGATCGTGCGGTACATGCTGCGCACGTTGAGGTTGAAGGCGAAGTCCCACTGGTCCTCGGTGCAGTCGAGCACGGTGCCGTGGTGCACGTAGCCGGCGGCATTGAAGAGGATGTCCACGCCCGGGTGGCGGCGTGCGGCGTCGGCAATGGCGGTGGCGTCGAGCGCGTCGAGCTTCTCGATGGTGACCCCAGGTTGGCCCTTGAGACCTGCGAGCAGGTCCAGGTTCAGGTCGGTGGCGATGACCTGGGCGCCTTCGCGCGCGAAGGCCTCGGCGGTGGCGCGGCCGATGCCCTGGCCGGCGGCGGTGACGAAGGCGGTCTTGCCTTGCAGGCGGTTGCTCATGAGCGGTCTTTTTCGATGAGGGTCGGTGAGTGATCCATGAGGGGCGTCAGCGCGGTGCGTGAGCGAAGTCTCACTGAAGGATATGCCGTGCCACGGCCCGGCGCTCGATCTCGTCCCAGCGCCAGGCGATGCCGAGTCCCGCAGACTGGGGCACGAGCGCGTGGCCGTCTTCGATGGCCAGCCGGCTCGTCGCCACGGCGTCGAGTTGCGGGATGTATTCCACCCAGCGCCCGGCCGGCGTGGCACCGACGAGCGAGACCTGCAATTCCATCAGGAAGTGCGGCGCGACATGCAGGTTGCAGGCCTCGGCCATGTGCGCGACCTTGAGCCAGGGCGTGATGCCGCCGACGCGGGCCACGTCGACCTGGATGATGCTGGCCGCGCCGGCGCGGATGTAGTCGGCGAACTGCCCGGGCGAGTAGAGCGACTCGCCCACCGCGATGGGCACCTCGCTCGCGGCCGCCAGCCGGGCATGGCCGGTGAGGTCGTCGGCCGGCAGCGGTTCCTCGAACCAGGCGATGCCGAGCGCGGCGTAGTGCGGCGCCCGCTTCAGCGCTTCACTCAGCGTGAAGCACTGGTTGGCGTCGACCATGATCTCGAAGCCTTCACCCACGGCCGCGCGCACGGCGCGCAGTCGCGCCATGTCCTCGGCCAGGTGTGGCTTGCCGACCTTGATCTTGGCGCCCTTGAAGCCGGCGGCCTGGGCGGCGAGCGTCTCGCGCACGAGCGTGTCGGGGCTCAGGTGCAGCCAGCCGCCTTCGGTGGTGTACACGGGGATGCGTGCCTGCGCGCCGCCGGCGGCGCGCCACAGCGGCAGGTTCGCGGCGCGGCAGCGGCGGTCCCACAAGGCCGTGTCGATGGCGGCGAGCGCCAGGCTCGTGATCGCGCCGACGCTGGTGGCGTGGGTGGCGAAGAGCAGGTCGCGCCAGATCGCCTCGATCTCGTCGGCCTCGCGGCCGATGAGGCGCGGGCCGAGATGGTCCTTCAGCAACGCGAAGACCGACGAGCCGCCGGTGCCGATGGTGTAGCTGTAGCCGTCGCCCTCGCTGCCGTCGTCGCACCGGATGCGGACGATGGGCGTCTCCTGCGTGACGAAGCTCTGGATGGCGTCGCTGCGCGGGACGGGTGGGGGCAGGTTGACCTGCAGGAGTTCGACTTCTTTGATGCGCGGCATCGTGGCGGGCTGCTATGAGCGTTGGATGACTCTCACCAGGCCGGGAGTCGCCCGGCAGGCAAAGAAAGCACCTGGATGTCCTGATGCAATGGTTCGCTACGGAGGCGTGCCTCAGTTTGGCGTGCGCGCGCCGGCGTCAAACACCAACGATGCATCTGCGCGCAGCGACTCGCGATCGCGAG
>JAEUPE010000135.1 GCA_016790435.1 Rubrivivax sp.
GATGAGCGAGCACATCGACGTCGACAGCTCAGGCCTGCTGCAACGCGAGATCACGCTCGACCAGGCCGGAGACAAGCTGCTCGAGTGCATGCTGCGCACGGCCAACGGCCGCCTCACGGCGGCCGAGGCGCTGGGGCACCGCGAGTTCGTGCTGACGCGCCTGTACGAATCGGCCTGAGGCAAGGAGCGGCAGCGTGGCCCGCATCGTCATCCCGGAGTTCATGGACGAGCGCGCCGTGGCCGGCCTGCGCACGAGCCACGAGGTGCTCTACGACGCGAAGCTCGTCGATGACGGCGCCCGGCTGCTGAAGGAGGCGGCTGCCTGCGAGGCCTTCATCGTTCGCAACCGCACCCAGGTGCGGGGTGATCTGCTGAAGGCGCTGCTCGGCGGCAAACGCTGCAAGGTGGTCGGCCGGCTCGGCGTGGGGCTGGACAACATCGACGTCGCCGCCTGCGAAGCGGCGGGCCTGCCGGTGGTCCCGGCCACCGGGGCCAATGCCCTCTCGGTGGCGGAGTACGTGGTGGGCACCGCCATGCTGCTGCTGCGCGGCGCCTACCAATCGACGGCGGCGGTGGCCGGCGGACAGTGGCCGCGCACGCCGCTTTCCAACGGGCGCGAGATCGGCGGCAAGACCCTCGGGCTGGTGGGCTTCGGCTCCATCGGCCAACTCACCGCGCGGCTGGCGCGCGCCGTGGGCATGCACGTCGCCGCTTTCGACGCCATGCTCGACACCGACCACCCCGCGTACGCCGAGGCCGGCGCGCGTTGCGCCGGGCTGGATGAGGTCATCGCCATGAGCGACGTGGTGAGCTTGCATGTGCCGCTGGTCGACAGCACGCGCGGGCTCTTCGATGCCGCGCGCATCGCCGCCATGAAGCAGGGCGCGGTGCTCATCAATCCCGCGCGTGGCGGCATCGTCGACGAGGTGGCGGTGGCCGCGGCGCTGAAGAGCGGACACCTTGGCGGCGCCGCCATCGATGTCTTCGGCACCGAGCCGCTGCCCAAGGCCACGCACTTCGAGGACTGTCCCAACCTCGTGCTCACGCCACACATCGCCGGCGTCACGGCGGAGGCCAACGAACGCGTCAGCTTCCTCATCGCCGAGAAGGTTTCGCAACTACTGGCGGCCCCAGGCGCCCGGAGCGCGCGATGAAGCTGCCGCTGGCCGAAGTACAGGCCCTCGTGGCGAGCTTCCTGCAGCGCGCCGGCGCCACCCCGGCGATGGCGCAAAGCACCGCGCGCGCGCTCGTGCTGGCCGAGAGCCAAGGCCAGGGCGGGCATGGGCTCTCGCGCGTGGCGCAGTACGCCACGCATCTGCGCAACGGCCGCGCCAACGGCCAGGCCGTGCCGCGCATCCTGCGCCGCAAGGGCGCGGCCCTGGTGGTGGATGCCGGCGAGGGCCTGGCCTTCCCGGCCTGCGACCTGGCCGTGGCGGCGGCCATCGGCGCGGCACGCGAGCTCGGCGTGGCCATGGCGGGCGTCGTGCGCAGCCACCATTGCGGCGTGCTCGTCGACCATCTGCGCGCCGTGGCCGCGGCGGGCATGGTCGGCCTCGGCTTCGCCAACTCGCCAGCGGCCATGCCGGCGGCGGGAGGCCGGCATCCGATCTTCGGCACCAACCCGGTGGCCGCGGCCTTCCCGCGCCGCGATGCCGACCCGCTGCTCATCGACCTCAGCCTTTCGGAAGTGGCGCGCGGCAAGGTGGCCGTGGCGGCCAAGGAGGGCCGCCCGATCCCGCTCGGCTGGGCGCTCGACGCGCAGGGCCAGCCGACCACCGACGCGAAGGCGGCGCTGGCCGGCTCGATGCTGCCGCTGGGCGCGGTCAGCTCGCCCAAGGGCGCCATGCTGGCGCTGGTGGTGGAGTTGCTCGTCACCGCGGTCATCGGCGCCCAGTTCGGGTTCGAGGCTTCGAGCTTCTTCGTCGACGAGGGCAACCGGCCGGGCATCGGCCAGGCCTTCATCGTCATCGACCCGGGTGCGCTCGCGGGCCATTCAGGCGGCGCAGCAGGGTCGAGCTACCTCACGCGCGTGGAAGTGCTCGTGGCCGAGATGCTCAAGGACGAAGGCGTGCGCCTGCCCGGCGCGCGGCGCGAAGCTCTGCGCCGGCAAGCCGAGCAGGACGGCCTGGAGGTGGCAGAGGCGCTCTTCGCAAGCTGGCGCGGCTGAGGCGGCGACCCTTCGGCGGCCCCCGCCCCGGCAACGGCCGCGACGAACCGGCCGCACCGCACCGCGCGTCAAGCCTGCGTATTCAGGCGCCGCCCGCCGAAGTAGAGCAGGACCACGCCCGGCATCGAGATCAGGTGGTACAGCGCGTCGTGGTCGATGGGGCTGAAGAGGTCGATGCGCAGCGCCTGCACCGTGGAGGCCAGCAGCAGCACCAGGATGCCTAGCGCGATCGTCCCGTGCCCCTCACCACTGCGGCGCCACAGGCCGTGCAGGTTGAAGGCGAGCAGCGCCAGGATCACTGGCAGGTAGTTGACGACGACGACCAGGAAGCTGTCGAAGACGGCCACCGCCACGAGATAGGCCAGCAGTTGCGCGGCAGCCAGGCCGCCCAGCAGGCGCTGGCGGGCCGGGCCCCGGCGTGCTGCCGCGGATGACTCGCGAGGCGCCCGATGCGGCACACTGGCCCTGGCACCCGTCCGCGTTGCATCCACCGCCATGAACACACCTGCCGAGCTCGCGCCCGTGGCACCCACGTTGCACACTGAGCGCCTCGTCTTGCGGCCCTTCGCCGAGGGCGATCTGGACGCCTATGCCGAGATGAACGCAGACGCCGAAGTCATGCGCCACATCGGCGCCGGCGGCCCGGTCGGCCGCGACATCGCATGGCGGCAGATGGCGCTCTTTGCCGGCCATTGGGCCTTGCGCGGCTACGGGATGTGGGCCGTGGAAGAGAAGGCCTCCGGCAGGCTCGTGGGCCGCGCCGGTTTCCTCAACCCCGAAGGCTGGCCGGCCAACGAGCTGGGCTGGCTGCTCGCGCGGCCACATTGGGGCCGCGGCTTCGCCTACGAAGCGGCCGCCGCCGCCCGCCGGCACGGACGGGTCGCGATGGGGCTCTCGGGCCGGCTGATCAGCCTCATCCGCGCCGAGAACCAGCGCTCGCTTGCGCTGGCGCGGCGGCTGGGCGCACGGTTGGAGGAGACGATCGAGTTCATGGGTGCGACGGCGCAGGTGTGGCGGCACCCGGAGCACGAGGATTGAGCCCGACTGTAGTCGGTCACGGCCAAGGCGCGAGCCTCGGGCCACTCGCCGCCGCGGCCGCCGCCGCCGAGCCTCTTGATACGCGAACCCCCGCTCCGCGCGGGGCGATGGCGCCGATCGATCGGCAGCGAACCCGTCGACGGCCTTAGCCTTCGCGGTTTTCCCGACAACGACAAGCGACAACGCCCATGCTCGACCTCCTCACCAGCCCCGAGGCCTGGATCGCCTTCGCCACCCTCACCGCGCTGGAGCTGGTGCTGGGCATCGACAACATCATCTTCATCTCCATCCTCGTCGACAAGCTGCCGAAGGCGAAGCAGGAGTTCGCGCGGCGCCTCGGCCTCTTCATGGCCATGTTCATGCGCATCGGCCTGTTGCTGGTGCTGGCGTGGATCGTCGGGCTGGTGGCGCCGCTGTTCACCGTGCTCGGGCAGGAGATCTCGGGGCGCGACTTGATCCTCATCCTCGGCGGGCTGTTCCTGGTCTGGAAGAGCACGACCGAGATCCACGGCTCGCTCGAGGGCGAGGAAGGCGGCCCCGAGGGCAAGGCCGTGAAAGCCACCTTCGCGGCCGTGATCCTGCAGATCATGATCATCGACCTCGTCTTCTCGCTCGACTCCATCATCACCGCCGTGGGCATGGTGGACGACGTGCGCGTGATGATCGCCGCCGTCATCGCCAGCGTGGCATTGATGATGCTGTTCGCCGCACCGATCGGCCGCTTCGTCTCCGCACACCCGACGATCAAGATGCTGGCGCTGTCGTTCCTGGTGGTGGTGGGCGTGGTGCTCATCGCCGAAGGATTCGACAGCCACGTGCCCAAGGGCTACGTCTACTTCGCCATGGCCTTCTCGCTCGGCGTGGAGATGCTCAACATCCGCATGCGCAAGCGGGCGAAGACGGTGGTAGACCTTCGCAGCCCCTACGAGCCGCCGGTGACGGGCACGAAGGACGCCTGACGGGTTGTCGCTGCGTCCGTCGCGGCGGGCACGTCCAGCGCGCCAAGAGCAGACGTCGACGCCTCGGCGCGCGCCGAGGACGTCGAGTGGTCGGCTTCGCGAATGTCCTCTTTCGAGGGCCCAGCTGCGCTGGTCCCTCGAATGCCCCCTTGATTTCGCTGCGTCGACCACCCGCCGTCCTCGGCGTAGAACCGGCTCTGTCCTCGTCGAGCACCACCGCGGGTGCCGGATCGGGCTGACGGGGCGCCCTGCGCAGTGAAATCAAGGGGGCATTCGGGGGACACGCGAAGCGGTCCGCCGAAAGAGGACATTCACGAAGCAGGGCGACCCGTCGGCCCGACCCCGCCGCGGTCTTCGCAAGAGGCGAACCCAGCCCCCCGCGACAGGCCGGCAAGGTCGGCCGCAATCCCATCCCTGTGGCAGCATCGCGCTCCCGGAACCCGCCCCGACCCCAGGCGGCCGTGGCGCGCCTATTGCGCCACCGGGCCGATCGACACAAGAACCGCGACAAGCCAGGAGGCTTTCATGCATCGCCCACCGACCCTGCCCGAAGAACACACGCTCAACCGCCGCGACCTCGGCCGCGCCGGCCTCGCGGCCCTCGCCACGGGCGCCCTGCCCGCCTGGGTGCAGGCGGCCACGCCCAAGGACACGCTCGTCATCGCGATGGCCTTCGACGACATCATCACGCTCGACCCGGCCGAGGCCTTCGAGATCAGCGCCGGCGAGATCATGGGCAACTGCTACGAGCGGCTCATCCGCTACGACGTG
>JAEUPE010000153.1 GCA_016790435.1 Rubrivivax sp.
GACAGCGGCCAGTTCGTCGCATTGACGACGCAGCAGATCGCCGGCCTGACCACGAACCAGATCGCCGCGCTGGAGACCACCGACCTCGTCGAGTTCAGCACCAGCCAGATCCGTGCGCTCACCACCAGCCAGATCGCCGCCCTCGGCACCGGCCAGGTCGCTGACCTGAGCAGTACGCACATCGCCGCGCTCAGCACGACCCAGGTGCGGGCGATGCAGACGGCTGACGTCGCCGCCATCGATACCACCGACCTGGCTGCGATGAGCACGGCGCAACTGGCCGCGTTCACCACCGTCCAGATCGACGCCCTCGGCACGACGCAGCTCACCTCGCTGACGACGGCGCAGATCGCGGGCCTTTCGACCTCCCAACTGGCTGCTCTGGCCACCTCCGACCTCGCGGCGCTGGACAGCGGCCAGTTCGTCGCCCTGAGCACGCAGCAGGTGGCGGCGCTGACGACGGCGCAGGTGGCGGCGCTGGAAACGACGGACCTCGTCGAGTTCAGCACGTCGCAGATCCGCGCCTTCTCGACGGCGCAGATCGCGGCGCTCGGATCGACCCAGATCGACGACCTCACGACGACGCAGTTCGCGGCCCTCGGCACCTCGCAGCTGCGCGCCATCGAGACGGCCGACGTCGCCGCCATCACGACCAGCGACATCGTGGCGCTCGGCACCGCCCAGATCGCGGCGCTCACCACGGCGCAGGTCTACGCCCTGGAGACCTCGCAGCTCTTCGAGCTCAGCACGTCCCAGATGGCGGCGATGACAACGGCGCAGATCGCAGCCCTCTCGACCTCGGACCTCAACGCGCTCTCGACGACGCAGTTCGAGGCGCTTGAGACGAACCAGATCCGCGCGCTCACCACGGCGCAGATCGCGGCCCTCGAGACCGACATGATCGCCGCCTTCGCCACCGACCAGATCCGCGCCCTCAGCACGGCGCAGATCGTCGCCCTGACGACGTCTCAGGTCGTGGAGATCGAGACGGCCGACATCGCCGCCATGACGACGACGCAGATCCACGCCTTCGAGACGGCCGACATCGCCGCCATGAGCACCTCGCAGATCAACGCGCTGGTGAGCATGACGCCGATCGTGCTGGACCTCGACGGCAACGGCGTGCAGACGGTGAGCGCTGGCAACGGCGTCAGCTTCGACCTCGGTGGCACCGGCGTCGCCCAGCAATCCGGCTGGGTCGGCCGCGGTGACGGCTTGCTCGCGATGGACCTGAACGGCGACGGGCGCATCAACGACGGCCGCGAGCTCTTCGGTGCCGCCACCGAGCTCGCCAACGGCCAACGTGCCGGCCACGGCTTCAACGCCCTGGCCCAGCTGGACAGCAACGCCGACGGCGTGATCAACGCCGGCGACGCGAAGTTCGACCAGCTGCGCGTGTGGGTCGATGGCGACGGCGACGGCGTCACCGACGCCGGCGAACTGCGCGGCCTCGTGGAGATGGGCGTGGCCGAGCTGAACCTCGAGCACGCGCTTGGCAGCGAGGTGAACAACGGCAACCTGCTCGGCCTGACCTCGAACTACACGACGACCGACGGGCAGACGCGCGACATGGCCGACGTGTGGTTCACGCGCGAGCCGGCCAGCCCGGCACCGGAGCTCGGCGACCTGCTCGCCGAGGCCCCGACCGAGCTGCTCGCAGGCAGCGTGCCGGCTGCCGGCGGCGCCAGCCAGGGCACCGTGGCCAGCGCCGGTGCCGCGACGGTGACGGCGGTGTCGCGCCCGAACAGCGACGACGACTGGCGCAACCAGCCGCTCATCTGACGGTCGGCCGGCGACGGCCCGAAAGGGTTCGCTAGGGCCCGAACAGCCCCGCCTCGGCGGGACTGTTCGGGCCTTTGTCATGGCCAGGCGGGACTATGGTGGCAGGCGACCCTCGAACTCGCCCAGCGGGCTCAGTTCGTCCAGCCCACCCTCGACCACCTGCCCATGGCCACGCCGCCCGTCCACCTGCACCTCATCGCCTACAGCGAGGCGACGCTCGCCACGATCACCCAGGCGGGGCCGGGCTGGCTCGTGCTCGACAACCTGGCCAACCCGCGGCCCGACTGGTACGAGTACTGGCCCATCCGCGAGCACCTGCTGCGCGCCGAACGCGAAGGCGCGCTCGACGAGGCCGCCTTCTACGGCTTCTTCTCGCCCAAGTTCACGGCCAAGACGGGCCTGGATCACGCGGCGGTTTCACGCTTCGTGACCACCCACGCCGAACATGCCGACGCGCTGCTCTTCTCGCCACAGCCCGACATGGGCGCGTTCTTCCTCAACGTCTTCGAGCAGGGCGAGACCTTCGACGCCGGGCTCATCGAAGCCTACGGCCGCTTTCTGGAGCACCTCGGGCGTCCCGTGCCGCTGCGCCAGCTCGTGATGGACGCACGACAGGTCGTCTTCTCCAACTACTTCGTCGCGCGTCCGGCCTTCTGGCGCGAGTGGCTGAAGCTCAACGAGGCGATGTTCGAGATCTGCGAGGGCGAGCACGATAACCCCGCCCTGCAGTCGCTGAAGCAGGTGCTCACCGTGCCCACCAACTACGGCGGCGGCGCGCAGCGCAAGGTGTTCCTGATGGAACGCGCCGCCTCGCTGTTGCTGGCGACGCAGCCGCAATGGACCAGTGTGCCGCACGACCCCTTCGGCTTCGGCTGGAGCACGGCGCGCTTCCGCGCGTTCCCGCAGGAGGCGTTCATCAGCGATGCACTCAAGCGCGCCTGGCGCGACACGCGCTGGCCGGAGTACATGCAAGCCTTCGTCGGCGTGCGCGAACGCTTCATGGCGACGGGTGCGAAGGCGGCCTGACACCACTTCGCAATCATTCGCTCAGATTGGCTTTATCGGGACTGCGCGGCGAGGCGGTGGCGCCCCGCCGAAGGCAACTCCGGGAAGACAGATGTCGGTGCCCGCCGAGGATGCCGGGTGGCCGGCGCAGCGAAATCAAGGGGGCATTGAAGGGCCCGGCGCAGCTGGTCCCTTCAAAGAGGACATTCGCGGAGCCGGCCACCCGGCGTCCTCGGCGCGCCACGGCGGCCCAGGGGGTCGGTTCAGGCGCCTGCGGGCACGGCCGTCGCGCGCTGCGCCGGCGCCTCGGCCGCCATCACCGTGCGGTCGCGGCCGGATTGTTTGGCGGCATAGAGCGCCGCGTCGGCGCGCTGCACGATCGCGGTCGGCGCGTCTCCCGGCCACGCCGGGGCCACACCGGCCGAAGCGGTGACGCGCAGCACCTCGCGGTCGGTGGCGCGCTGGCGCAGCTTGATGCGCGAGACGGCGCTGCGCACCGACTCGACGACCGCGCGCGCACGCGCCAGGCCGCAGCCGGGCAGCAGGATGGCAAATTCCTCGCCGCCATAGCGCGCCACCGACGCATCGGGGTCGGTGACCATTTCGCGCAGCAGTCGGCCGATCGCCTCCAGCACGCGGTCGCCCAGCACGTGGCCGTGCGTGTCGTTCACGCGCTTGAAGTGGTCCACGTCGAGCAGCGCGAGCACGTGCTCGTGGCCCGACGTCGCGGGCCGGGCCAGCATCGCGGCCAGGCGTTCGTCGAAGCCCCGGCGGTTGAGCACGCCGGTGAGCGCGCAGTGCACGGCCTCCGAACGCAGGCTGCGCAGTTGCGCGCGCAGCTGGTCCGCCTCGTCGCGGCTTTGCGCCAGCTCCCGGCGCAGCGACTGCAACGAGTCCGCCATGCGTGCCGAGTGCGACTGCGTGCGCTCCACGTGCACCGCGATACGGGAGACGTCGTCGCCGCGCAACACCTCGGTCAGGCCCTCGAGCGTGCTGTGGAAGCGCCCGGCCTGGTCGCCCGTCTCGTGCGCAGCGGCGGCCATGCGACTCATCAGGCGGTCGAGCCCGTCCCCGACGCGCTCGGCATCACGTTCGCGCGCGGCGATCACGTGCTGGTCGTACAGGTTCTGGATCGTGCGGTCGCCCAGGCGCGGGTCGTCCTGCCGTGCCGCTTCGAAGGCCCGGCTCAATTCGGCGTTCCCACCCGCCAGGTGCTCGTACCAGACCGAGAAGGTCAGCGGGTTCAACGCCGCGTCGTGCGCGCTCATGCGCTGCAAGGCCAGGCGCAGCAGCTCGGCGCTGCGCTCCTTGGTCTCGGGGTAGCGGATCTTCGGGGTGGGGTCGGTCATGGGCGGTCGAATGAAAGGCACAGCGCCGCCGGACTCGGGCGGGCGCCATACGCCCCCAAGTTATCGACCGCTGGAGCGCATTTCTTCGGACCGCTTCGTGCGGTGATGCACGAGCGGCGCGGCCTCGCGGCTTGCGGGACTTGCGCGACCGCCGCGCCCTCAGGCGCCGATCGCCTCTTCGGCGCGCAAGCGCACGATGCCCGGCTGCGGCAGGCGGCAGGCCGGCGCCCACGGCGGCAACGAGGTATGCACGCGCCGCCCCGCCGTGAGCGCGATCACGAGCGCGAAGGATTCGCAGCCCACCACCCAGGTGCTGGCGCCAATGGCACTGGCCAGCGTCGCATGGTCGTCGAGCGCCACGTTGGCAACCCGGCGATGGGCCGCGATCCAGCGGTCGTACTTGCCGGCGGGCTCGGAGGGGTGCGGGCGCAGGCGGATCGGCGCCTTGGCCGGCATGCCGGCCGCCACGCGGGCGCGCATGAAGTGGTCGAGCGCCTGGAATTCGCCGGGCACGCCGCGGCCCCAGTCGGTGCGCATCGGCTCGAGCACGTACAGGACCTGCGCCTGTTCCTGGGGCACGCGCGGCAGCGGCGGGATCGCGGCAGCCTCGGCGCGCAGGTACAGGTTGTCGAAGCTGCGCACCACGGCACCCGGGAAGCACTGTTCGGCCAGTTCGGCGGCGCGCGTGTCGGTGACCCAGAATTCGTCGGGCCACACCGTCGCGCCATTGCGCTCGAAGCGCATCGGGTAGTTGACCCAATGGTCGATCACGGCCGCGGAGAAGAGGCCGCGGGCGCGCGCCTTCTGGCGCGCGCGGTGCTCGAGGTCGCTGGCCCAACCGGTGCCGCTAAGCAGCATGGCCGCGCCTTCGAGCGCGGCGTCGAGCTCGGTGCCGCGGCCGGTGGTCGCCGCGTCACCGAAACGGCCCCGGAACAACTGCGCCGCGGGGCCGTCCATCACCGGCCGCAGGCTCAGGTCGGGTCGGCGCAACCAGGGCAGGATGACATTGCAGGCGCCGGCATCGTGGCAGACCACCGCCAACGGCGAGCGAAGTTCAGGCGACATGGGCGGGCTCCTCGGCCAGCGCAAAACGGGCGAAATGGACGATGTCGGTCGGCAGGCCCTCGACCAGCTCCTGTGCCCGGCGCACACCCTCGCGCCGCATGCCCGAGCGCTCGGCCACGGCCAGCATCGATCGGTTGCAGGCGAGCGTGCCAGCCGTCACCTTGCGCAACCTGGGGGTCGTGAGCAGCCAATCGGTGAGCAGCTGCCAGGCCTCGAGGCCAATGCCCTGCCCCCACACGGCGCGCTCGCCGAGCAGGATGCCGACGTCGGCGGTGCCGTGCGGCAGCGAGCGGTAGGCGGTGAGCGTGCCGACGCTTCGCTCATCGGCCGCGGCCGCACCGGGCCCGGCCACGCGCAGGCTCGCGAAGAGGTTGGCGCTGCCCTCGAAGCCGGCGAAGTACCGCTCGCAGCTCGCGCGCGTGTGGCGCACGAAGCGCTGGTTGCTGTAGCGCACGACCTCGGGGTCGTTGAGCCAGCCGATGTAGGCGTCGGTGATGTCGTTGGCGGTGAACGGGCGCAGCACCACGCGCGGCCCGCGCAGCAGCGGTGGCAGCGGGGTGGCCGGCATCATGCGTTGGCGCCTGCCGTCAGGCGCCGCGCACCGGGGCCGACAGTGCTGACGGTGCTGACGGTGCTGACGGTGGTGGCGTTGGCGAGGGCGGCAGCGGACGCCACGGTGCCGGCCACGGCGCCCGGCTCGGGCCGCAGTCGGTCGAGCTGGCCCCACACCTTGTGAAATGCGGCGATCACCTGCGCCACGTGCTCTGGCCCGTGCGCGAACTGCCCGAGCGCCAGGCCCAGGAAGGTCTGCGCGTGCAGTTGCTCGGCCACCGGGCATTGCCCCGGTCCGTAGTGGATGGTGCGGTCGCAGTACGGGCTCGCCCACGGGAAGCCACCGGTGCCGTAGGCCACCTTGTGCTTGAACATCGGCAGCAGGTGCAGGTTCTGGTAGCTGCCGACGAGGCCGGGCACGCCTTCGGCCTTCAGGGCCTCCAGCAAGCGCGCGCGCGGCAGGCCGAGCGCCGAGACGTCGACCTGCAGGCCGTAGATGTAGTACGCGTGCGTGTTGCCCACCGCCACGCGCGGTGTCTTCAGGCCGGGCAGGCCGGCCAGCCCCGCATCGAGTTGCGCCGCGGCGCGCTGGCGCGCGGCCACGCGCGGCGCCAGCTTGGCGAGTTGCACCGAGGCGATGGCCGCCTCGATCTCGCCCATGCGGAAGTTGAAGCCGAGCATGTTGGCCAGCTCCGCCGGCCGCTCGCTCTGCACCACCGCCTCGGCGTGGTTGCGGATGAGCGCCAAGCGCTTCGCGTAGCGGTCGTCGTCGGTGACGATGACACCGCCCTCGCCGCAATGGATGTGCTTGTGGTAGTTCAGGCTGTAGCCGCTGATGTCGGCGAGCGAGCCGGCCATGCGGTCGAACACCTTGGCGCCAGGCGCCTGCGCGCAATCACCGAGCAGCTTGATGCCGTGGCGCGTGCAGATCTCGCGCAGCGCCACCATGTCGGCGCTCTGGCCGAAGATGTCCACGGCGATCACGGCCTTCGTGCGCGGGCCGATCTGCCGCTCGACCGAGGCGGGGTCGATGTTGAAGGTGTCGCGGTCGATGTCGGCGAACACGGGGATGCCGCACCAGTGCAGGATGGCCGTGGCCGTGGCCGCCATCGTCCAGGGCGTCGTGATGATCTCGTCGCCCGGCTCGATGCCGATGGCGCCCACCGCGGCCACCAGGCCCGAGGTCCACGAGTTGACGGCGATGGCGTGCTTGACGCCGAAATACTCCGCTGCCTGAAGCTCAAAGGTGCGCACGCGCGGCCCGCCCATGAAGGCCTCGCCCGGCGCGCCGATGTAGCCCGACAGCACGCCGCTGCGGATGACCTCGCTCGCGGCGGCCACGTCGTCCTCGCCCATCGTCACCACCGGCGGCAGCGGCTGGGCGATGGCGGGCTGGCCGCCGAAGAGGGCGAGGGGGGCGTGCAGGGAGTCTTGCGTCATGGTCGAGTTCGTGGGGGTGAGGGTTGGGCGCCGGGCGCGGGGGGACGCCTTGTGTGCAGGCCGCAGTCGTCAGGTCGCGCGCGCGACCTTCCTCGGCGTGCGCCGGGAAGCGCCGGTGCGGGCCGCGCTGCCGGCAGCGGCCAAGTCGGCGCCGGCCTGCCGCACCTCGGTGAGCGTGGGCAATGCGGCCGGCGAACGGGTGCTCGCGAAGGCGCCGGCCAGCGTCGCCGGAGAAGTGGACGTCTCGAAGTCGGCCCCGGCCGTGCGCGATGCTGCGGTGTCGTCACGGCCGAGCGCGCGGTGGCCGATCAGCTCGCACAGGCGCTGCGCGGCGAGCGCCGTCTCGCCGGTGCTGGCCAGCGGCGCGTTGCGCGTCAGCGCGTCGTGCACGTTGCCCACCGCCGCCAGCGTGCTGGCGTGGTACTCGCCGCTCGTGCGCTGGCCGCTGTCGAGCACGGCATAGCCCTTGAAGTGCGGGCTGCCGACGACGCGGCGCACGCGCCAGCCGGCGCCGCCGTCTTCCATCGCGACCATGCCACGCTCAGTGAAGAGCTGCAGCTCGAAGACCGCGTAGTCGCCCGCGTGCGCGGCGTTCAGCGTCACCGGCACGCCCTGGCGCGTCTGCAGCAGCGCGGGCACGCTGGGGTCGTCCTTCCAGTGGTCGAACAGGGGCGGGCCGGCGGCGATGAGCTCGAGCGGGCCGAGCAGCATCTGCATGAGGTCGACGAGGTGGCTGCCGTTGTTGAGCACGCCCTTGTTGTAGATGCCGATGGCGGCGCGCACGGCACCCCAGGGGCCGCCGGCGCCGGCCTGCAGCTCGCGCTTCAGGCGCACGATGTCCGGCGCCCAGCGGCGGTTGTGGTTGACGGCCATCTTCACGCCCGCGGCGGCGCACACCTCCACGGCAGCGGCCGTTTCGGCGGCACTGCCCGTCACGGGCTTCTCGCAGAAGAGCAGGCGCGGATGCAGGGAAAGGATGGCAGCGATGTGCGCGGCATGCAGCGCCGTCGGCGAGCACAGGCTCACGACGTCGTAGGGGCCGGCGGCGGCAGCCGCGTCGATGTTGGCGTAGCCCTTCTCGATGAGCCAGCGCTGCATGAAGGCTTCGCGCCGTGCCGCGTCGGGCTCGACGCAGGCGACGAGCCGGAAGCCGCCATGGCGCCAGTAGGCACCGGCATGCGTGAGCGGCGGAGCGCTCGACGGGCGCTCGGCGTCGAAGCCGCCGGCGATGTTGCCGCAGCCGACGATGAGCACGCGCAATTGCTGCAGGTTCACGACACCGGCTCCTCGGCGGCGCGCGACGGCTCGGCGGTTGCGGGCGCCTTGGCCTCTCCGGCACCGTAGGCCTGCACGAACGAGCTCGCCGGCAGCAGCCCCGCCCGCACGGTCTCGGCCACGAACTTGAGCAGCAGCGGGTCGTTGTAGCGGCGGGCGACGAGCTGCAGCCCGAAAGGCAGGCCGCGCGGCGAGCGGAACACCGGCGCGCTGATCGCGGGCAGCTGCGCCAGCGTCCACATCAGCGCCGAATCGGGCGCCTCCTCGACATGGCGCAGCGGCGCCTCGCCGGCCGTGGAGAGCGTGACGGCGACGTCGAAGCCGCGCATGAAGCGGTCGGCGATGCGCGCGAGCTCGACCTGGCGAGCCAAGGCCGCCTCGTATTCGGCCGCCGTGATGCGTTGCCCGGCCTCGATGAGCGCCTTCATCACCGGCGAGACGAGCTCAGTGCGTTCGTGCTCGGCCTTGAAGTAGTAGGCGAGCGCGCGGTTGTAGATGGTGGCGTGCACGCGGTGGCACTCGGCCAGCTCGAAGGGCAGCTCGGGTTCGACGATCTCGATGCCGCAGGCGCGTGAACGCCGCGCCAACCAGGCCCAGCCTTCCACCGCCTGCCTGGCGTAACCCGGGGCGTGCGACCACACCTGCGGGCGCAGCAGCGCCACGCGCCAGGGCCGGCCGTCGGCGCGTTCGGTCCGCGAGGCCTGCCGCTGCTTGTCGGCGAAGGCGGCATGGCTGATGGGGTAGTCGCGCCCGTCGACGCGCAGCGCGTCGAACACCGGGCCGAGGTCAGCGGCATGGCCGACGAAGAAGCCGACGGTGTCGAGGCTGTCGGTGGTCTTCAGCATGCCCGTGCGCGGGATGAGGCCGAAGCTCGGCTTCATGCCCCACACGCCGGTGAAGCTGGCCGGGCGCACGAAGCTGCCGGCAGTCTGCGTGCCCAGGGCCACCGGCACCATGCCGGTGGCGACGGCCACGGCCGAGCCGCTGCTGCTGGTGCCGGGGGTGCGCTCGGGCGCCCACGTGTTGAGGGTCTTGCCGAGCGTGTGCACGGCGAACTCGGCCGTCACCGTCTGGCCCGGGATCAGCGCGCCGGCGCGCTTGGCGTGGAAGACGGCGCGTGCATCGTTGCCCGGCGTGAAGCCGGACCACAGCGGGCTGCCCATCTGCGTGGGGAAGTCGGCCGTGTTGAAGATGTCCTTGACGGCCACCGGCACGCCCTCGAGCGCGCGCAGCGGCTCGCCGCGCGCGAGGCGCGCCGCTGTGGCCGCGGCGGCGGCGTGCAACAGGTCACCGTCGAAGCGCACCCAGGCGTGCACGTCGAACTCGTGCCGCGCGACGGCAGCGCGGCAGGCGGTGGCCGCATCGGACGGCGTGAACTCGCCGCTGGCATAGCCAGCAAGCAAGGCACGCACGCCATGGCGGCGGAAGTCCACGCGGCCGTTCATGCCGACACCTCCACGGCGCCGGACCGGCTCGCGCAGGCGCAGGCGCCGCTGCCGCAGCCGCCTCCGGTGGATGACGTCACTGGTGTCGCGATCGGGGTCACCGCAGAGGGCGACCTCGACGCTGCGGCGGCCGGTTCTGCAACCGAAAGACCGGCCACGGCATCCGCGGCCTGCAGCTTCTCGATCACCTGCAGCGGGTACGGCAGCAGCCGCTCTTCGTTCGGTGCCTTCTTCTCGTAGATCGGGATCACCTGGCCCTGCAGCTCCGGGCGGCGCTGCTTCTCCAGCGCCGCGTAGAACTCGGCTTCGGTGAGGCCGGTGATCTTCAGGTAGTAGTCCAACCCCTCGGGCCGCACGGCGTCGTGCTCGCGGATGAGCTCGAAGGCCTCGTCGCGCGAGAGCAGCCCCGCACGCACGTCAACGCTGGCGTGGAAGGTGGAGCGGCCATAACCACGCTTCAGGTAGCAGGCGAGGTCGTGCACGCCGGGCATCACGCACTCGACGCTCTTGTAGCGCTTGAAGCTGCCCTCGACCTGCGTCTCGCGCCAGCCGTAGTTGTCGCGCACGAACTCGGTCTGGCGCTCGTCGTCCCAGAAGAGGTAGTCGCCCAGGTGCAGGCCGAACTCGCCCACGCGCTCGCAGTCTTCCGCGCTCGGCACGTTGAAGGGCAGCAGGTCCTTCTCGGTGACGGCCCAGTCGGCGCCGTACTCCTCGGCCTGGCGCACCATCTGGTCGGGCCTGAGCTTGGCGCTGACCTTGGTGAAGTACTCGCGGTCGAACTTGCGCACCGGGTTGAGGTAGCTGGCGCGGCCCGAACTCTCGGCGATGCTCTCGCCCCAGATGAGCAGCGGGATGTTGAAGCGCACCGCCGCCTGCAGCGGGAAGGCGCCGACGCCGGCGTGGCAATGCCAGCAGGCGTCGCCGATGCCGAAGAGGCTGTGGCGGGCCAGCTTGTTCACGAGCTTGCGGTTCGGCGTGAACATGATGTGGTCCACGTTGAACTGCTCGAGCGAGTTCTGCAGGTTGTACCAACCGGTCTCGCTGTACCAGTTGTGGCTGAAGGTCACCGCGAGCGGCTTCATGCCGTAGATCTGCGTCAGCACGTAGAGCTGGAACGTGCTGTCCTTGCCGCCGGAAATGGGGATGATGCAGTCGTAGTTGCTGCCGGCCTTGGCCTTGGCGTCGTCGAGGATGCCGCGCAGCACCTTCTCGCGCGCCGTCCAGTCGATGTGGATCTTCTGCTCGGCGCTCTGGCAGGCCTGGCACACGCCAAGCTCGTCGAAGACCACGCCTTCCTGGGTCTGCGGGATGCAGCAGCGCACGCAGTAGCGCAGGTGGGCGAAGGGCTTGCCGGCGGGCTCGTCGGCATCTTCGGGGCGCGACAGCAGGCGCGTCAGCGCACCCGCGCCGGCGGCCGTGGGGCCGGTGGAAGACTCGGGGGCAAGGGCAGACAACGGGGGCATCGCGCGGACTCCGGGAGGTCTTGTCAGCGTAGCCAGCGGACGCCGGGCCGATGCCCGGAATCGGCCAGGTTTCGACCCGTTTCTCCGGCGCCCGGTGCACTGTCCGTGGCCGCCACGGCGACCACGGCGGCGCGATCCCGGCGGCCAGGCACCCCCCCGTGAACGAGGGGGCACCGCGCAGGCGCCGCCAGATCGATAGTCGGCCCGCCGACCTGCACCCAGGCCGGCAAGGAGGGGGCGATGAAGACCGGCATCGACGGCGTCAATCCATCCCGCTGGGCGTGCTTGGCCACGCCTTGCGCCGCGGCCCCGGGGGCGGCACCGGGGGCGACCCCCGTTCGCACTCGGCGCTTCGCCAAGGCGGCCCGCTCTCCCTGGCTCGTGGGCGTGCTGCTGCTGGCCCTGGCGGCCTGTGGCGGGGGCGGCGACAGCGGGGTCGATGCCGGTGCGGGCGCCACGGCCCCCTCCCCAGCGCCCGCACCGGCACCCGCCCCCGCGCCCTCGACCCCGCCGCCCGAGGCCGCACGCATGGGCGCCGCGGCCGGCCAGGTGGTGGTGCTGCGCGCGCCCGCGTCCGACCAGGGCGCGGTCGCCATCGCCTTCAAGTGGACGCAGACGCGCGGCGCAGCCGTGCAGCTCAAGGACGCCGACAGTGCCCGCGCCCACTTCGTGATGCCCGCGACGAGCGGCGAAGGCGATGCCCCGCTCGGCTTCGCCGTCGCCCTCACGCACGCCGACGGCCGCGTCGAGGCCAAGGGCATCACCGTCACCACGCTGCAGACGTCGACGCCGCCCAGCCCGCCGCCGGCAGTGGCCGGCGACTACGTGATCTTCAGCGCCGACAAGGACCTGAACAACCGCATCGACCTCTATCGGGCGCGGCTCGACGGCACCGAGGTCATCCGCCTCAACGGGCCGCTCGCGCCCGGCGGCGGTGTCGGCAGCTTCGCCGTCTCGCCGGACCGCTCCGAGGTCGCCTACATCGCCGACCAGGACAGCTTCGGCACGCGCGAGCTGTATGTGGCGCGCCTCGACGGCAGCGGCCTGCGCAAGGTGTCGGGGCCGTTGGTCGCCGACGGCAATGTCTTCCAGTTCACCTGGGCACCCGACAGCACCCGCATCGCCTACTTCGCGACCCAGGACACCGCGACGGTGATCGAGCTCTTCAGCAGCCGCCGCGACGGCAGCGACAACGTGCGCGTTTCCGGGCCGATGACGGCCGGTTCGAGCGGCGTGTTCGAGTTCGCCTGGGCGCCGGACAGCTCGCGCCTTCTTTACCGGGCAACGCAGTTCACCGCGAGCGTGGTCGAGCTCTTCACGAGCCGACCGGACGGCACGCAGAACGTGCGCGTCTCCGGCCCGATGGCCGCCGGCGGCAACGTGCAGTTCGGCCCGATCTGGGCACCGGACAGCTCGCGCATCGCCTACCGCGCCGACCAGCGTGTCGACGACACGGTCGAGCTGTTCACGAGCCGGCCCGACGGCGGCGGCAACGTGCGCGCCTCCGGCCCGCTGGTGACCGGTGGCAACGTCTTCGCGTTCGCCTGGGCACCCGACAGCTCGCGCATCGCCTACAACGCCGACCACCTGATCGACGACATGATCGACCTCTACACCAGCCGGCCCGACGGCAGCGGCAACACCCAGGTGTCGGCGGTGCAGTTCAACGGCGACGTGTTCGACTTCGCGTGGGCGCCCGACAGCTCGCGCATCGCCTACCGCACCGACCAGATCACCGACAACGTGTTCGAGGTCTTCACGAGCGGCCCCGACGGCAGCGGCAACGTGCGCATTTCCGGTCCGCTGGTGCCGGGAGGCCAGGTCTTCGCCTTCGCCTGGGCCCCGGACAGCTCGCGCATCGCTTACATCGCCGACCAGCTCACCGACAACCGCCTGGAGCTTTTCACGAGCCGCCCCGACGGCAGCGGCAACGTGCGTGCCTCGGGGCCGGTCACCGGCACCGGCACGGGCCTGCCCGGCTCGATCTTCACCTGGTCACCCGACAGCGCCTACATCGCCTACCTCTCGGCCCAGCGGTCGGTCACGCTCGAGCTCTTCACCGCGCGCCCCGACGGCTCGCTCAACCCGGTGGTCTCCGGGCCGATGCCACCGGGCGGCAGCGTCTTCAACTTCCTGTGGGCACGCGACGGACAGCGCCTCGTCTACCGCGCCGACCAACTGGTGCCCAACCAGGCCGAGCTCTTCAGCTGCGCGCCCGACGGCGGCGCGGTGAACACGCGGGTCTCGGGCGCGCTGACGCTCGACGGCGACGTCTTCAGCTTCAGCGTGCCGTAGGGCACCGCAGCGCCGCGCGGCAGCGTGGCAAGCCGTTGCCGGACTAGGCCGCGCCGCGCAGCAGCGCGATGAGCGACGCGTGCGCCACCGGCGTCTCGACGACGATGCGGTGCACCAGCTCGTCGAGGGCGAGGCCCGGCCAGGCCGGCAGCGCGGCCGCGCCGGCCGACCATTCGTCCAGGCGTTTGCGCAGGCCCTGGCTGTCGGGCAGGGCCATCGACGGATGCTCGACGACGAAGCGCAGAAGCCGGCGAGCGCAGAGCATCTCACCCGTGGCCGCGAGCAGTTCGGAGAAGATGGCGACGCCCTCGAGCAGCGGCGGCATGCGGTCCATCGCCAGCGCGATCTCCAGCGAAGCGCGCAGCTCGCTGCGCACGAGCGCGAGGTCGCGCTCCTGCAGTGCGATGGAGGCGAACTGCAGGTGCATCCAGGCGGCGAAGTGCCGGTTGCCCGTGGCCTCGGCGATCTCGAGCGCGCGCCGGCCCCAGCTGCGCGCCGCGGCGTGGTCGCCGCTCTCGATGGCGAGCGCGGCCAGGTTGGACAGCGCCACCATGCGCGTGCGGTCCAGGCCGTGCCGGTCTGAGATTTCGAGCGCCGCCTTCAGGTGCGCGGTCGCCTGCGGCAGATCGCCGGCGTCCCATTGCAGCGTGGCCAGCGTCGCCAGGCACATCGCCTCGCCGGCGACATCGCCGAGGGCTCGGTAGCCGGCCATCGACTCGAGCAAGAGGGCACGGGCGGCCTCGCGCCGGCCGGTGGCCCGTTCGATGAGGCCGAGGTTGTGCTGCACGGCCGCCGCGCGACGGCGCTGCCCGCCAGCGAGCGCCGCCTTCAGCGCCGGCTCGAACCAGCGCCGCGCCTCGGCATGCTCGCCACCGCGCAGCGCGCGGGCACCGAGCACGCTGAGGCCGAGCGCCAGCGCGGCGTGGTCACGCAGGCGCCGCGCCGCCTCGACTGCGCGCGTCGCCGCCGCTTGCGCTTCGGCATGCTGGTCGAGGCGGAAGTGCAGGTGGGCCACGCTGGCCAGCAGCGAGGCCTCCAGCGCCGGCTGCGCGGCCGCCGCCGGCGACTCGAGCGCCTGGCGCAGCAACGCGACGCCGGTGGCGATGCTGCCGCGGTGATCGCAGTAGTTCATCAGCGTCGGCGCGCATTGCGCCAGGGCGTTGGTGGCACGCTGCTCGATGGCCCAGGTCCAGGCGGCGCGGCAGTTCTCGAATTCGAGCTGCACCTGGTCCAGCGCCAGGCGGTCACCGTTTTCCACGGCCGGCCGCAGCTGCGCGAGCAGGCGATGGAAGTGGCGTGCGTGCGCGGCCAGGGTCGCGGCGCGTTCCTCGTCGCCGAGGCGGCGCCCCGCGAGCTGGTGCACGAGCGGATGCAGCACGCCGCGCGTGCCTTCGCGGCCGCCACCGCCTTCCTTGCGCAGCAGCGACTTGTCGGCCAGCGCCGCCAGCACCGGCAGCGCGGCGCCGGCGACGCTCTTCGCCGCGTCGGGCGTGAAGCCGCCACGGAACACCGACAAACGCGCCAGCGCCGCCCGCTCGCGCGCGGTGAGCAGGCGCCACGAGTGCTCGAAGACGTGGTCGAGGCTGGCGTGGCGCGCCTGCCGCGTCGCATCTTCGCTGCGCAGCAACTCGACGCCGTTGCGCAACTCCTCGGCGATGGCTTCTCAGGACAGCACGCGCGTCCACGCCGCGGCGAGCTCGAGCGCCAGCGGCAGGCCCTCCACCTGGCGGCAGATGTCGACGATGGCCGCCGCCTCCGCCGCAGGCACGATGGCCGGCTCCACGCGCCGCGCCGCACGCACGAACAGGCGCGCGGCATCGAAGGCCTCGAGACGGTCTTCGTCGTCGGGCTCCGGGCACGGCAGCCCCTGCAGCGGAAACAGCTGCTCGGCCTCCAGCGCCAGCCGCACACGCGAGGTGACGAGGATGCTCAGGCGCGGGCAGGCCTGCAACAGGCGCTGCAGCACCGCCGCCTCGGCCAGGAGGTGCTCGAAGTTGTCCAGCACCAGCAGCATGCGGCGGTCGCGCACGAACGCGACCACCTGCGCCAGCGGCTCCTTGCCGCCGGCGGCCGCGAGGCCGAGTTCGCGCGCCAGGCGCTGCGCGAGTTCGCCGGCCTGGGAGAGGTCCTCGAGCTCGACGAACACGGCGCCGTCCGCGTGGCTGCCGCGACCTCCGGCGTCCCGCAGCACGCGCCGCGCCAGCCGCGTCTTGCCGACACCGCCGGGGCCGAGCAGCGTCAGCAGCCTGCAATCCGGCGCGGCGAGCAGCTCGCCGATGCGGCGCAGTTCGACGGCCCGGCCGACGAAATCGTCGCCTGGCGCCAACGACGGCACGCCCGTCGTCGACGACGTGGGCGTGTCTTCGCGCGGCCGCCGCGCGAGAACATCCGCCGGCCCTGCCAGGTCCGGCAACGGCTGCGACGGCTGCGACGGCTGCGACGGCAGCGCCGCGGCGGCGGGCGCGTCGAGCAAGGACGCCAGCTCGGCGCTCGGCGCAATGCCCAGCTCCTGCTCCAGCCGCGCGACGAAAGCGTGATGCACCTGCCGCGCACGTGCCGCCTGGCCCTGGCGCAGGAGCCAGGACACCTGCGCACGCAGGGCTGCCTCGTCGAGCGGGTCCGCCTCCAGCAGTTCGCCGGCGAGGCGCAGCGCCTCGGCGGTATCGATCGGCTGCGCCAGCCGCTCCAGCACGGCGGCGCGCCAGGCCGTGCGCAGGCGCTCGCGCTCGTAGCCGAGCCAGCCGGTCCAGGGCTCGTTGCCATCGTCCTCGAAGCCGGCGAGCAACTCGCCCTGGCGCAGCGGCAGCGCCTCGGCGAGCCGGCCGTCGCGCAGCGCCGCGTCGAACTCGTGCACGTCGACCGCGGCATCGAAGCGCAACGAGGGACCGGCCTGCTGCAGCCGCGCGGCCCAGGGCAGCGGCTGCAGCCGGAAGAGCGCCTTGCGCAGGTTCGAGTGGGCCAGTGTCGCCGCCTGCTGCGGCCACAGCATTGTCGCCAGCTCGGCGCGGCCAACCCATGCCCGCCGCATGGCCAGCAGCACGACGAGCTGGTGCCGGCGCTCGAACGGCAGCACGTGCGACAGCCCGTCGTGCACGAGGCGCGGCGTGCCGAAGAGGACGAGGCGGGTCGACATGGTGGTGTTCGGGGCGACGATTCTGCGCGCCCGTGCACGCCGCCCTACGATCGCGGCCTTGCCCCCCGCCGGCCACGCCGCGCCCGCCATGCCCGACCGCCCTCGCGCCACTCGATCCCGGCCACACTGCCCCGGCACTCCCGGGCTCGCCGCGGTGCTGCGCCGCCACCTGGCCGTGCTCGGTGCCGTTGGCGCCCTGGGCACACTGGGTGCCCTCGGCGCTTGCAGCGCGCCGGTCGCGTCGTCCGCGCCTCAGGCCACACAGGCGTCGTCCGGCGCGACAGCGCCCTTCGCGCCTTCCGCACCCAGCACGTCGCTCACGCCCCCGGCCGCACTGCGCGTGGAAGGCGTGCCCCCGCTCGGGCGCGAGGCGCTGCCAGCGCTGCAGAAGTACGGCGAGGTGGTGGGCCACCAGTTCATCGACTGGCACCCCACGCAGCGCGAAATGCTGGTGACGCACCGCGCCCCCGGGCGCAGCACGACGCAGTTGTTCAGGCTGCGCGGGCCAATGGCCACGCCCGAGCCGCTCACCGACGGCGCCGACCCGGTGCCTTGGGCGGCCTGGGAGCCGCGGCGCGGCCGCTTCATCCTCTTCGAACGGGCCAGCGGCGGCGACGAGGCCTACCAGGTCTTCCGGCTCGACCCGCAGACGCGGGCTGCGACGCAGCTCACCCCGGCCGGCGAGCGGCACGACGTGGCCGGCTGGATCGAGTCACGCTCGCTCGCGCTCGTGCTCTCGGTGCCGCTCGACCGCACCGCGGCCGGCGGCCGCCGCGCCGAGTTGGTGACGCGGCTCACGCTCGTCGACCCGCTGGCGCCCGACGCGCCAGGCGGCCGGCGCCTGCTGGGCGAGTTGCCCGGCGCCGGCTGGGGTGCCTTCGAGGTCTCGCCCGACGAGAAGCGCATCGCCTTCATGCGCTACATCGCCGCCACGCACTCCGAGGCCTGGGTGATGGACATCGACACCGGCGCGAGACGCCGCGTGCTGCCCGCCGAAGGCGACACCGGCACGCGCGCCGCGCACTTCGTCGCCGGCTGGACGAGCGACGGACGCGGCCTCTACGTCGTCAGCGACCGCGCCAGCGAGTTCCGCGAGCTCATGCAGTTCGACCTCGCCAGCGGCCGGCTGGCGCGCCTCACCTCGCACATCCCGTGGGACGTGAGCGAAGGCGATGCCGGTGCCGGCGACGGCACCGGCAGCACGCCGCTGGCGATGATCGTCAACGTCGACGGCCGCGACGAGTTGCGCCTCGTCGACCGCGCCACCGGCCGCGAGCGGCCGCTGCCCCCTGTGCCCGCGCTCGCCGGCGGCAGCGTGGGCCGAGCGCGCTTCCATCGCGCCAGCGGCGAGCTGGCGCTCGTGCGCACGAGCACGCAGGGGCCTGGGCAGGTGATGAGCCTGGACCTCGCGACCGGCCGCGCCGAGGCCTGGACCCGCGCCTCGGCGCCGCCGGGCCTGGACTTGACCCAGATGCCCGAGCAGCAGGTCGTGCGCTGGCAGAGCTTCGACGGCCGCACCCTGAGCGGCGTGCTGAGCCTGCCGCCGGCGCGCTTCACCGGCCGCCGGCCGGTGCTGATGTGGATGCACGGCGGCCCGGAGGGGCAGTCCAAGCTCGGCTGGAACGGCCGCATGAACTACCTGCTGCTCGAGCGCGGCGTGGCGCTCTTCGAGCCCAACGTGCGCGGCTCCAGCGGCTACGGCAAGACGTTCCTCGACCTGGACAACGGCCGCCGGCGCGAAGACTCGGTGCAGGACATGGCGAGCGCCATCGACTGGACCGCGACGCACCCGCGCCTGGACGGCCGCAAGGTGGTGGTCTACGGTGGCAGCTACGGGGGCTACATGGCGCTCGCCGCTGCCACGCGCCTGGCCGACAAGATCGCCGGCGCCGCCAGCGCGGTGGGCATCAGCAACTTCGTCAGCTTCCTCGAGAACACCGAGACCTATCGCCGCGACCTGCGCCGCGCCGAGTACGGCGACGAGCGCGACCCGGCGATGCGCGAGTTCCTGCTCTCCATCTCGCCGCTGACGCACGCCGACCGGGTGAACAAGCCGCTGCTCGTGATGCAGGGCAAGAACGACCCGCGCGTGCCATGGACCGAGAGCGAGCAGATCGTGCGCCGCCTGCAGCAACGCGGCGTGCCCGTGTGGTACCTGCTCGCCGACAACGAGGGGCACGGGTTCGTGCGGCGCGAGAACGCGGACTTCGCGATGGCGACGCTGGTGCGATTCCTGGAAGAGACGGTGTTGAAGTAGCGTCGTCGCACCGGCGGCCACCAGCCCGTCCGGGCGCGCGCCCTAGGTGTCGCCCGCGCGCTGCTCGCCGCCGGACGACGTTCCATGGGCACGGCCACGCTGCGCCTCGGCCCCAGTCGTTCCGGCCCTAGGAACTCCCACCCGGGCCAGCAGACCGCCGCCGGCACGATTGGACAGGCTCACCTTCCAGCCCTGCGCCTGCGCGATCTGCCGCACGATGGCCAGGCCCAGCCCGTAGCCGCCGGTCTGCGGGCTGCGCGAGGCCTCGACGCGCTGGAACGGCCGCCATGCCGCCTCGAGGTCGTGTTCGGCGATGCCCGGGCCGCGATCGGCCACCTCCACCACCCCCTCGCCCGAGGCTTCGTCGACCGAGGCCGTCAGCTCGATCTCACCTGGGGCGTATCGCACGGCGTTGCCGATCAGGTTGTCGACGACGCGGGCGAACAGGCCCGCGGCGACAGCCACCTGCAGGTCGGCCGGGCCCCGCACGGCGATCGTGGCCTGCCGAGCCGCCGCAGCCGGGCGATGCGCCTCGGCACGTGCCTGAAGCCACGGCGTCAGCGACACGGTCTGCGTCGGCTCGTGGTCGAGCCCGCGCGCCACATCGAGCATCTGGCCGATGAGGCCATTCATGGCCTCGACGTCCTGGTCCATGCGGTCGATGAGCTTGGCATCGGACTTCAGCCGCAGCATCTCCAGCGCCAGGCGCATGCGCGCCAGCGGCGTGCGCAGGTCGTGCGACACGCCGGCCAGCAAGGTCGTGCGCGCCTCCAGCAGCTCGCGCACGTGCAAGGCCATCTGATTGAAGTGCCCGGCCAGCTGCGCCAGCTCGCGCGGGCCGCTTTCGGGCAGCAGTTGCGGGTCGGTGCCTGTGGCCAGCTGTGCCGCGGCCCGCTCCAGGCGCGCCACCGGCTCGGCGATGCGGCGCGCCAGCCACACCGCCGCCAGCCCGAGCAGCAGCGCACCCGCCACCAGCATCGACCCCAGCGCCACCAGCGGCCGCGTCGTCAGGCGCGCGTAGTCGAAGCCGACACCGATGCCGCGGCCGCCGACCTCCAGCCGCGTCCAGAGCCACTCGCCGGCATCGGGCCCGGGTTGATGGGCCAGCACCGCGGGCCGGCCCTGCCGGCCCTGCAAGGCGCGCTCCAGGAATAGGAGATAGAAGCCGTGCCAGTGCGCGCCGGCGGCGGACTCCGGCATGTCCGGCTGGATGGCCAGACGGTGCGCGCGCCGCAGCTCTTCCTCGAAGGCCGGGCGCGTCTCGGGCGGCAGCTCGACCCAGGTCTGCGCGGACAGGTGCATGAGCCCGGCCAGGTCGTCGGCCGCGCGCTGGCCCATCGGCCACATCACGAACACCATCGCCGCCCCGACGGCGATGGCCAGCAGCAGCCCATACAGCGCCGCCAGCCAGCGAAGGTAGTGCCGGGCCAGGGACACGGGCCGGGCGCTGCCCGTTGCGAGGCCCGGGTGCCGCGCCCCACGGGCCTCGGCCGCGGGGCGCTGCGGCGGGCTCATGCGCGCTGCCCACCCGCGGGGTTGAACAGGTAGCCCTCGCCGCGCACGGTGCGCACGTACACCGGGTGTGCGGGGTCGGGCTCGATCTTGCGCCGCAGGCGCGTGACGCGCACGTCGATGCTGCGATCGAACGCCTCGCGTTCGTAGCCCTTGAGCTGCTCGACCAGCAGGTCGCGCGTGAGCACGCGGTGCGGGTGCAGCACGAAGATGCGCAGCAGCGCGAACTCGGCGCTCGTGACCGGAACCTCCTCGTCGCCACGCAGCAACCGCCAGGCCGCGGCATCGAGCGTGAACGGACCGAAGCGATGCAGGTGCTTCGCGCCCGGCGCCGCGTCCTCGCCCGGGGGCGCGCCGGCAGCGGCATCGGCCGCGCCGGGCTGCCCGCCGGCATGGGCGCGGCGCAGCAACGCGCGCAGGCGCGCCAGCAGTTCGCGCGGGCTGAAGGGCTTGCCGAGGTAGTCGTCGGCGCCCATCTCCAGCCCGACGACGCGGTCGATCTCCTCCCCGCGCGCGGAAAGCATGAGGATCGGCAAGGTGGAGGTGCGGCGCAACTCGCGCGCCAGCGTCAAGCCATCCTCACCGGGCAGCATGAGGTCGAGCACCAGCGCGTCGGGCCGGGCCACGGCCATGCGCTCATGCATCTGGCGGCCATCGCCCGCGACATCGACGACGAACCCACTTGCGCCGAGGTACTCGGCCAGCAACTCGCGCAACGCCGGGTCGTCGTCGACGACCAGGATGCGAGGCGCCGCGGTCGTGTCCATGTCGAGCCAGTCTACCCGCGCGGACCGGCGGGTCCGCCGTGCTGAAACGCGGTGAAACCGAGTGACACGCGTTGAGTCGGGCGCGACATCGCCGCGCAGCGTGCGACGGCGATGCTGCTCAGCACAGAGAAGAGGAGCACGCCATGAAGAGTTCAGTCGACCGCCGGCAGTTCGCCGCGTATGCATTCATCGCCGGCGCCATGCGCGCGTCTGGCGCGTTGCTGCCGTTCGTCGCCCTCGATGCGGCGGCCGCCGCGCCAGCAGCGGCGGGAAGCGACGGCGCCATGATCGACTTCGACAGCGTCTACATCCCGCCGCTGTTCCTCACCGGCGCTGCGCCCAAGAGCGCCGGGGGCCCGGCGCGAGCCAGGGGCGCGCTGGCGCGCCTGCAGGCGCAATGGCCGGCGCTGCGCACGCGCCTGCTCGCTGCGTGGCCGGGCGACGCCGCCTGGCGCCGCACGCTCGATTCGGTGCAGGGGCACATCGCCGAATCGGACCGCCTGGCCGCGCGCGGCGCGTGGCCCGAGGCGCACGAGGCCCTGGAGCACGTGCGTGCGGCGCTGAAGAAGGCCCGCGAGGCGCGCGGCTTGGACTACGCGCTCGACCGCTTCGTCGCCTTCCACGACCCGATGGAACATCTGGCCGCCGCCGCCACGCAGTGGACTCCCGCGACGTTGGGTCTCGCCGAACGCGACCAGATCGAGCGCCTCTACGCTGAGGCGCGGGCGCGCTGGCGCGCCGTCGAATCGCTGGAGCTCGAGGCCTCGGCGCTGCGCCTCACGGCCGAGCGCGAGACACAACTGCGCAAGGCGATGGCCGACGTGAGCGCTGCGTTGGCACAGGTTTCGCAGGCGCTGCGCGGCGACGACGCAGCCGCCCTGCTCAAGGCCGCCGCGGCAACGAAGCCGCCGTTCATCCGTGCCTACACGGCGTTCGGCCTCGCCCCGGGCGATGCGCTTCCGGGCTGAGGGGCTGCGCGCCATGCCGATGCGTACGCTCATGGTCCGCTGGTTGCTGCACGCGATGCCCGCGCTGAGCGCATGCGCCCTGACCACCCAGGCCGCGGCCGGCGACGCGCGAAGAGACCAGGCGGTTTCGGCGCCGGTGCCCACGCCGTGGGCGGCCCTCGTGCACCGGGCCGCGGGCGCATCACCGGGCGCATCGGGGCCGGCGCTTCCTTACGGCCGCGGCTTCGAGGCGCGCCGATGCGCCACGCCCTGTGGCGGCCATCCGCCGGTCGGCGCCTCCGCGCCCTTCGGCGCCGGGCACGGCCGCCGCGGCCCGATGCGCTGTCGTCCGCCACCGCCATGAGTGGCCCAGGCCGCTGACACGCACCCCACGATTCACCCACGAAAGGAGCCGATCATGAAGACGATTCAACGAAGCCTGCTCGCAGCGGCAATGCTGTTGTCGGTGGCCGCCGTTCAAGCGCAAGGCGGGCCCGGCACGGGCCCCGGCGCCGGCGCGGGGCCGCGCGCGGCCAGTGCGGGGCCCGCCAGCGCGTCGGGTTCAGGGCCCGGACCCGGTGCACGCCCCGGCCGCCAGATGGCGGGGCGCTGGGGCAGCGACTCCACGCCCGGCTGGGCGCTGATGACCGAGGCCGAACGCAAGGAGCACGTCGAGCGCATGCGCGCGATGAAGAGCCTGGATGAGTGCCAGGCCTATGTCGCGCAGCACCGCGAGCAGATGGCCGCGCGCGCCAAGGAACGCGGCTCGGCCACGCTTCGTGCGCCGAGGCGCGATGCCTGCGCGGGGCTCAAGCCCTGAGGCGCGGCGCGCCGTGCGGCCTGTGCCGCGTCACGGCGCTGCGTCCCCACGAAACGGGCCCGCGAATCGCGGGCCTGGGCTCACCACGCGGGCGTCGGCCGTACGGCTCGCGCAACGACCTGCGCGCTGTCGCGCGCTCGGGTAAGGGCCGGAAGCGTCTTGCCTCAGCGCAGCTCGTCGAGCTGCGCCCGCATCGCATGGCGCTGCGCCGGATCGGCGACGACCGCTTCGAGAGTGCCGAAGAAGGCGGCTCGGTCGGGCGCCGTGCGGGCGGCGCGGCGTGCCACCACTGCGGCCACGGGGCCGAGAGAGCGGGTGAGCACGCTCGCACTGGCGGTAACGAGTGAGTCGGGAATCATGCCGAGCCCGGCGTCGCCGGGCGCCGAGCCCTGGCTGGCGCTCCCCGGGTTGGTCACCTGCTCGGCCAGTCGCTCGCAGAGCGTAGTCAGGTCGAGGCAGCCGGGCGCGCTTCGACGCACCAGCACGGCCGCGATCGGGCCGACGTGCCGGGCGAGCACGGCTTCCACCTGGCGCAGCAGGGCAGGATCCCATGGCGCCTGCGCCGCGTGTTGCCACACCGTGCTTCCGACCTCCACCATCAAGGCCTGCTTGAATTCGGCCGGTCCGGTGGAGCGATGGGTGAGATTCGACATGCACAGACTCCTGTTCCAGGCACCGGCCGTGCACGGTAGCCTGCTGCTCAGGCCTGCATGTGTTGGAGGGTGCCAAGGGGTAACCTCGGTAGCGGGGCACAGCAGATTCGCCCGACGCCGTAACGCTTGGCGACGCCATCGCGGCCCCGGTACGCGCGGCGGCATCAGAGCCGCTGGGACAGATCGAGACGTGTCGCAAGACAGGCCCCGGTCAAGCTGCACGCGCCAACGGCGGCGAAACGATGCGGTAGCCGCGGCCCGGCAGCGTCTGGATGACCTCCCACCCGAGCTTGCGCCGGATGTTGCACAGGTGGATCCGCACCGCGTTGACCGACGAGACCACGCCACCGTGTGCCATGAAGGCGACGAGCTCCGACTCTGCCCAGATCAGGCAGTTGGGCAGAAGCAGGGCTTCGACCACGAGCCACTCACGCGGCGTCATGCCGATCAGCTGCCCGCCTCGCCAGATGCGCCGGTTGGGCACGTCGATCTCCAAGTCGCGCCCGCAAGGGTTTCCCAAGACCATGTTTTCTTCTCCTCGAGCGCGCCCGGATGAGACCGCTCTCACCCGGGCCGTTGCGTCGGCGAGCCGCTACTTCGCGCTGGCGATGTACGCTGCAAGATCCAGCCGGTTCTGTGTCGTCAGGCTCGTGTTCAGGCTGGAGTGACTGCCGACCTTGCTTAAAACCGATGCCAGTCCGGCCACCGTGTTCGCCTTGGAATCACTGGCCTTGCTGGTGCCGTGGCAACCCGCGCACGAGTTGTTGTAGATGGCCGACCCGGATGCCACGTTGCCTACAGCGGGTGCGGGTGCCGGTGCCGGCGGCGGAGGGGGCGGTGGAGGGGGCGGGGGCGACGGAGTCGGCGGAGGCGGCGGTGGGGATGGAGGCGGCGGCGGCGGGGGCGGGGGCGGGGGCGGCGGTGTGACCGCGCCAGAGCCCGCCGACCAACTGCCCATGTCGCCGGCCACGGGCCCGGTGAGAGTGCCCGTCAGATTGCCGTCGGTCGCGACCTGTCCAGTGGCACGGATCGAGAGGTGACCACCCCCCTTGAACGTGAGGCTGACCATCCCGGTCGCGCCGATCGTGCCGTCGACCTTGTAGCTGCGGCCCAAGCCCCCACCCGCTCCCACGGCGCCCAGCGCCGCGATCTTGGCCTCGTATTCGAGCGCCAACGCAGCCAGGTCGGCGTGGTACCGCTCGGTGCGCTCAGCGAAGGCGGCCCTGAAGATCTGCCAGGCCTCCTTCTGCGCCGCGGTGCGGCGCTTGCCGCCATCGGTTGGGGCGCCCGCCGCCAGCGCGGCCTTCAGGGTCTGCGTCAGTGCCTCCACGTCGGCCCTGAAGGCCGTGCGCAGATCGGCGCGCTTGGCACGCCGCTCGTCCTTCAACGCCTGCAATTGCGAGTTGGTGTCCGTGCCTCCCGCCGCGTCCGCAGCCGCCGGAACCAACGTCCCTTCGACCCGGGTGACACCGTCTTCGCGCTCGCTCTTCAGCATCAGCGTACCGGCCAGGCTGCGGCCGGCGTCAGGCCCGGCCGTGAAGGTGGCTGCGAAGGCGTAGAGGGTCTGCCCCATCCCCATCTCGTTGCCGGAATCACCATCGGACGACGTGCTGACACGCAACGCCGTGGCCGTCTCGACCACGTCGACACGGGAGCCCATTGCCGCAGCGTCGGTGGCGGTCGACGATCCATCGCCGCCTCCACATCCGTACAAGACCGCGACCGCCACGCTCAGCGCGCTCAGCCTCAGCGCCTTCAGACCATTTGCATTCATGCTTGTTCCTCTCTGGACGATTCGACCGAAAGGCCAAGGTGCATTTGATTCGATCCGCACCAGCCCTTTCGAACTGCGCCAACGAAGCTTCGCGCGATAAATGCAGAGCGCCGAAGGCGAGCGAAAGATATCGAGGAAGCACGTCGCGTGGGCATTTGTGCCCGGGGGTCTTACCTCGGTAACTTCGGTCCCGTATCCAGGTACATCGATGTCTTCAGGTCTTACTTAGATTTGGTCCTCGCGACATGCCCTGCAAACTGATTGAATCGAGCGACTGCGAATCCGAATCCAGCGTGCCATTTGCCCGATACCCACTCACAGGCGCGGTTGCGCAAGCCGCTGCATCTGCGCGGCAGGAAAATGCAAGCCACTCGCCGCGCCCTCGGCGGCAGGACTCATCGCATTGGCGCGACGGAGCCCTGGAGATTCAGCCGCCGTGATGCGTGTCGAAGGCCACGCCCGCCTTCTGCAGCAGCCCGATGGGCAAGAGGCCGCCGGTGCAAACGATCACCGCGTCGCTGCGCAGCGTCTTCTCGCCCTCGCGGGCCTTGAGCCGCACGCGGCCCGGCTCGACGGCCGCGACGTTGGATTCGAGCTCCACCGTCACACGCCCGGCCGCCTGCAGCGCAGCCAGGCCCTCGCGGTTGCGCGCCTTCACGCGCGAGAAGGCCGCGCTGCGGTACGACAGTGTCACTTGCGTGCCCGGCCGCTCCGCGAGCGCGATGGCCGCTTCGAGCGCGCTGTCGCCACCGCCCACCACGAGCACCGCCTGGCCGTCGTATTGCGCCGGGTCGATGAGGCGATAGACGACCTGCGGGCTGTCCTCGCCGGGCACGCCGAGCTTGCGCGGCGTGCCGCGCCGGCCCATCGCCAGCAGCACGCTGCGCGCGCGATGGCTGCCGCGCGCCGTGCTGACGACGAAGCCCTCACCTTCGCGGCTGATGTTCTCCATGCACTCGCCGAAGCGGATCTGCAGGCCCGTGCGCTTGACCACGCCTTGCCAGAACTCGAGCAGCTTCTCCTTGCGCACGTCGGTGAAGCGCATCATGCCGACGAGCGCCAGCTTCACCGGCGCCGTCATCGCCACCTTGTGACGCGGGTAGTGGAAGACGGCGCCGCCGAGCGAAGGCTCCTGCTCGAGCAGCAGGTAGCGCAGCTTGTGCTCCATCGCTGCCAGCCCGGCCGAGAGGCCGGCCGGGCCGCAGCCGACGATGATCACGTCGTACTCGGGCGCCGTGGCCCCTCGGCGCTTGCGAATCGCCTCCATGGCCTGCCGCCCTTGCTCGGCCGCCTTGCGGATGAGGCCCATGCCACCCAGCTCGCCGGCGATGAACAGGCCCGGCACGTTGGTCTCGAAGTCCGGCGTCAGGCGCGGGATCTCGATGCCGCGCCGCTCGGTCCCGAAAACCAGCTTGATCGCATCGAGCGGGCACGCCGCCGCACAGGCGCCGTGGCCGATGCAGGCCGAGGCGTTGATGAGCGCCGCCTTGCCGCCTACCATGCCGAGCGCGCCTTCGGGGCATGCGGCGATGCAGGAGGCCGAGCCGAGGCAGCGCCCCGGATCCACCACCGGGTGCAGTGAGGGCGGCTCGGCAAGGCCAGCCTCGATCGACGCCTGCAGTGCCGCGCGGCTGCGTCGGTCCACGTGCCGCCGCCGCCAGACGTAGGCACCCCAGGCCAGCGCCATCAGCGCTGCGTACATCCACAACAGTTCCACGCCGGCCCCTCCGCGCTACCCCTGTGAAGACCTGCGCTCAGAACTCGTAGCGCGTGCCGAGCAGGTAGTTGACGCGCCGCGTCGACTCACGCGTGGTGAGCGTCAGCGTCGGGTCGGCGGGGTCGGGTGAGAGCCGCGTCGCACGCCCGATCTCGTAGGTCAGGCTGCTCTCCACCGTCCACGGCTTGATGCCGCGCCAGGTGACCCGCAAGGCCGGCGTCACGCGCTGGTTGGTGCTGCCCTCGGGCGTCTTGTCGCGGTAGAACTGCAGCGAGGGTTCGAGCTGCCAGGCCGGGCCGAGGTAGCTCGAGTGGTTGTAGCTCAGCAGCACGCCCTCGATCGAGCGGCCGTTGAGCACGGTGCCGGACCACACGTGCGTGTCGCGCTGCGTCAGCAGGTTGGCGGCCACCACCTGCACGTTGAGCGCGTAGAAGTTGCCGCTCGCCGGCTGGCCGTTCTCGTAGCCCGCCACGCCCGGCACGGGCGGAATGGCGCCCGTGCTCGTCAGTTGCACGTTGGCACCCAGCTGCCAGGTCTTGTCCAGCGGTCGCGTGAAGCCGAGCTGCGCCTGCGTGACGAAGGGGGTCGTGCCGCGCACCTGCTCGCGCAGCGCCTCCAGCGTCGTCGTGGCGAGCTTGTCGCCGATGCGCTCGAAGCGCACGCCGGGCAGGGCCGGGTCCTCGAACGTGAGGGCGTTGCCCAGGGCCAGCAGCGGCAGCGCGCGCTTGTCGTACAGGACGTTGACGACGCCACCGTCGGCGAAGACCCAGGTGCCCTGCACGGTGGCGATGTTCATCGTCTTGAACAGCAGGTCGTGGTCGAGCTGCGCGAAGACCGAAGCGCCGTCCTTGAAGTAGCGCGCCTCCAGGCCGATGGCGCGGCGGTCGATCTCGGCGTCGATCTTCTGCTCGATGCCGTAGAGTGCGAGCCCGAGGTTGGGCACGAGGCCGTCGGCGTCGATGGCGCCGCCGACGAAGCGGCGCTTGGAGGCGAAGAACTTGTCCACCGGCTCGCCGGCCACGGCACTGAGCTTGATGCCGGGGTGCACGAGCACCTGGCCGGTGGCGCCGTCGAAGCGGCCGAGCACGCCGCCGCCCTGCGGCGACTGCCGCCCGAGGCGCACGCCCCAGCCGCCGGGCAGGGCCTTGTAGTCGAAATACAGCGAAGAGAGGCGGTTGCGGCTCTTGTCGCTGCGCTCGAGGTCGCTCGTGTACGAGTCGCGCAGCACGAAGCGCATGTCCTGGTCGGCGTCGCGCTGGCGCCAGGCGAAGTCGACGTCACCGAGCACCTGGCGGCTGCGGTCGGAAGACAGCAAGGGCTCGCCGGGGGTCGCGGGCAGGCCACCGACGGGCGAGTCCTTGAACTCCTGGCTGCGCAGTTGGCCGTTGCCGCCGAAGTAGGTGAGGCCGGCAGAGCCGCTGATCAGCGTGAGCGTGGGGGCGCGCGGCGGCGCGGGAACCCCGGCCGTGGCCGACGCAGCCGGGCTGCCGCCGGGCGAGGACGGTGCCCCTGCAGTGCCGGCCGCGGCCCCCGCTGGTCCCGCCACGGCAGCCCCCGGCAGCGCGGCGAGTTCGCGCCGCACACGCTCGCTGCCCTCGCCCGTGGGGAACTGGCGCAGGTAGGACTCGAACTCCAACCGCGCGCGGCGATGGTCGCCCATGCGCGCGCGGGCGATGCCAGCCAGCTCCAACCCGTCGCGCGTGTAGCGGTTGGGTGGCAACGCGAGCAGGTCGTTGGCGGCATCGAGCGCCGCCGCGTGCGCGCCGCGGGCCAGGGCCTGGCGGCCGGTGTCGAGCAGCGCGGCGGCCGTCAGTTGCACGGCAGCGGGCGACATGCCGGCGGGTGCCTCGGCAGGCGCCTGCTCGGAAGTCGCCGGGGCGGAAGTCGCCGGGGCTGAGGCGGCAGGCGTGGGCGCCGGTACGGGCGGTGCCGGCACAGGCACCGGAACAGGCACGGGAACGGGAACGGGTTGGGGCACAGGCGCAGGCGCGGGAGCGGGGGCGGATGCGGCCGGCGCAGGCCCGGTGGGCCGGGGCAGCGGTGCCGGCACGGGTGTCACCGGCACACGCGGCGCCGGGACGGGCGCGGTGACCGTCGGCCGCGCCGCCTCGCCCGGCCAATCGTGCAGAACGATCTCGAGGCTGCGCCCGCCGGCGCCGGCGCGAACGCTCAGGCGGGCCACGCCGGTGGCGCGCACCACCAGGCGGCGACCGCGGACGTCCGCTTCGGGGTCGTCCTCGAGCTGCACGTCGGGCAGGCCCTGCCGCGCGCCGAAACGCAGCGCCTGCGAGGAGCGCAGCTGCGCGTTGGTGGTCGACACCAGCGAGTAGTAGATGGACAGCAGCGCCGCGCGGTCGGCAGCCACGCTGCGCTGCAACTGCACCTGCTCGGTGAAGCGCACCAGCATCACCGTGTCCGACCCCTCACGGCGGGCATCGACCTGGTCGATGGCCTGTGCCATCACGGCGGAAGGCAGGGTGCCCAGCGCGGCCAGCACGGCCCCGACCTGCACGATCACATGGGGGGAAACGGGCCAGGCCCGCGAAGGAGAACTCGAGAACACGGAGTGAAACCTCACCATCGATCCCATCAATCCCATCAATCCCACTTGGTGTAAGCGGCGCCCTTGTTGCCCAGCGGGCGGTGGCAGCCGGACTGCGAGCAGTCGGTGACGACCGTGCTCGACCCCGCCTCGTGGCGCAGCGACTTGCGCTCCATCGGGCCGGCGTAGCGCGTCGCGCTGTCGTGGCACGACTTGCACCAGCCGGCACCGTTGCCCTGGCTGTTGTTGTGGTTCATGCGCTGCGTGAGCCAGCTCGTCGTGCTCGTGTGGCACGACTTGCAGTCCAGCAGTGCGCCGCCGAGCAGTTGCGCCTCGGGGATGTGGTTGGCCGTCTTGGCCAGCGCACCCGTGGTGCCCTCGCCCAGGTACTGGCCGTTGTGACAGGCCTTGCACTCGGCGGTGGAGACGACCGTGTGGTTCATCGTCACGCTGGTCGTCCAGGCCGTCTGCGACTTGTGGCAGCTGTCGCACTTGGCCGCACCGGCGGGCACCGGCACGTGCCCGGCGTGTTTGCCCTTGGCCGAGGCACCGTTGTGGCAGGTGTCGCAGGTGCCGGTACCGACGGCGTTGGCCGCCGTGTGGGCGCCGGTGACACTCGTCCACACCGTCGTCGAGCGGTGGCAGCTGTCGCAGGTGGCGGTGGTCGCCACGTGTGTGGCCGACTTGCCTCTCGCCGAGGTGCCGTTGTGGCAGGTCGCGCAGGCGGTGGTGGCGACGACCGAGTGATTCATCGTCACTGCGGCGTTGAATGCCGACTGCGACTTGTGTCAGCTGACGCAGTTGCTCGTCGTCGAAGACACCGTGATGTGCGCGGCGTGCTTGCCCTTGGCCGATGTGCCGTTGTGGCAGGTGTCGCAGGTGCCGGTGCCCACGGCGTTGGCGGCGGAATGGGCGAACGTGGCGCCGGTCCACACCGTGGTCGAGCGATGGCAGCTGTCGCAGGCGGCGGTGGTGGCCACATGCGTGGCCGACTTGCCTCTCGCCGCGGTGCCGTTATGGCAGCTCGCGCAGGCCGTGGTGGCGACGACCGAGTGGTTCATCGTCACCGCGGCGTTGAAGGCGGTCTGCGACTTGTGGCAGCTGTCGCACTTGCTCGTCGAGGACGACACCGTGATGTGCGCGGCGTGCTTGCCCTTGGCCGCCACGCCGTTGTGGCAGGTGTCGCAGGTGCCGGTGCCCACCGCCGTGGCCGAGGTGTGCGCCCCGGTCACGCTGGTCCAGTTGGCCGTCGTGCGGTGGCAGGTCTCGCACGCCGCGGTGGTCGCCACGTGCGTGGGCGGCTTGCCGGTGGCCGAGGTGCCGTTGTGGCAGCTGGCGCAGGCCGCCGTCGCGACGACCGCGTGGTCCGTGCGCACCGAGACCGTGAAACTCGCCTGCGACTTGTGGCAGCTGTCGCACTTGGCGGCGCCGGCCGGCACCTGGATGTGCGCCGGGTGCTTGCCGCGCGCGCCGACCCCGTTGTGGCAGGTATCGCAGGTGCCCGTGCCCACGGCGTTGGCCGCCGAATGCCCGCCGGTGACGGCCAGCCACGTGCTCGTGGAGCGATGGCAGGTCTCGCACGAGGCCGTGGTCGGCACGTGCGTGGCCGGCTTGCCCGGCGCGATCGAGCTGTTGTGGCAGGTCATGCACGTGCCCGGCGCCACACCGCTGTGGCTGAAGCGGGCGCCGGTGAAGGTGCGCGTGTTGTGGCAGCTGTCGCAGGCCTGCTGGGTCGGCAGGTGCTTCACCGGCATCACGACGTTGCCGCGCGCCAGCCGCATGCCGGCCCGGTGGCAAGAGGCGCAGTCGCGCGGCGTGCCCTGGAAGATGCCGTTCTGGTGGCAGCTCTCGCAGCGCGCCTGTGCATGGCGGTCGGTGAGTGGAAAGCCCGTGCGCAGGTGGTCGAAGTCGGCGCTCTGCGGCGAGCCCGGTTTGGCCGGCTGCGCCATCGACACGGACAGCGAGAGGCCGCCCGGCGCCCAGGCCGCCGCGCCCCACAACAGCGCCGCCAGCAGCACTGCAAGCCACTTCTTCATGGTCGCCTCCCTTGGTTGGGCGATGGGTTCGGCACTTGGTTGGGGACTTGCCCGGGCCCTTGGTTGGGCGTTGGGTTGGACGGACCCATGCGCGCCCCGCGCGGGCGGATCTGCTTCCAGTGCCCGGTGCTGTGGCATTGCTCGCAGGCGCCGCCGAAGGCCCCGTCGTGCACGTCGTCGCGGCGGTGGCACGAGACGCAGGTGGTACCCACGGCCGCCGCCGCGCGCCCCTTCGGCGCCGGCAGCGTGTGGCAGCCCTCGCACGCCAGCGCCGCATGCGCGCCGTCGAGCACGAAGCTCGTGCGCCGCGTGTGGTCGAAGCTGCCCAGGCCCCAGTGGCGCGTGTTGTGGCAGCTCGCGCAGTCGGTGCCGAAGCGGGCCTTGTGCCGGTCGTCCTTCTGATGGCAGCCGACACACTCGCGCGGCGCGTCCCGATAGCGCGGCGTGGCGTGGCAGTCCTTGCACGCCACCTGTGCGTGCCGGCCGGTGAGCACGAAGCGCGTGCGCGTGTGGTCGTAGGTGGCCACCTTCCAGTTGCGCTCGTCGTGGCAGCTCTCGCAGCGCGTGCCGAGCTGGCCCTCGTGCTTGTCGTTCTTCTTGTGGCACGAGAAGCAGTCGAGCGCGGTGCCGCGGAACTTCGTCAAGTCGGCGTGGCAGCTCTTGCAGGCGAGGCCGGGCGCGGCGTGCGCCTGCCGCAGCGGGAAGCGCGTCTTGGCATGGTCGAACTTCGGCGAGCTCTTCCAGTCGCGTTCGCTGTGGCAGCCGGCGCAGTCGGTGCCGAGCGTGCCCTGGTGGCGGTCGTCGCTGCGGTGGCAGCCGATGCAGTCCTTCGGCGCCTGCTTGTGGTCGGGGCTCTTGTGGCACGACTCGCAGCGCGCATCGCGGTGCTTGCCGCGCAGCGCAAAGGCCGTCTTGTCGTGGTCGAAGCGGCCGCGCTCCTTCCAGTTGTTCTCGGTGTGGCAGGCAGCGCAGTCGGCGCCGAGGCGGCCCTCGTGCTTGTCGTCCTTGCGGTGGCAGTCGATGCAGGCGCTGCCCGGCTTGTCGCGGCCGATGTTCAGCGCCGAGGTGGCGCTGCCCGTGCCGGCGGGCCCGCCGTGGCAATCGGCGCACTTGGCACTGCGGTGCTTGCCGCGCAGGACGAATCGCGTCGCGGTGTCGTGGTTGAAGTTCGCCGGCCGCCAGGCCCGCGTGTCGTGGCACGACTCGCAGCGTTCGCCGAGCTGGCCCTTGTGTGAGCGGCGGTCGTCGTCGCGGTGGCAGGCCAGGCAGGCGCGCGCCGTGTCCTTGTACTTGCCGTCGCGGTGGCATGAGTCGCAACGCGCGTTGGCGTGTTTGCCGGTGAGGCCGAAGCGCGTCGTGCCGTGGTCGAACTTCACGTCCTTCCAGGTCTGCTCGCCGTGGCAGTCGGCGCACTTCGGGCCGAGGCCGCCCTTGTGCACGTCGTCCTTGCGGTGGCAGGCGTTGCATTCCTGCGGCGCCTCGCGGTACTTGCGGCCGCTCTGGTGGCACGAGACGCATCCCGCCTTGGCCGTCTGCGGCATCTTGGCCAAGTCCGCGTGCTTGCCGCGCAGCGCCCAGTCGGTGCCGGCATGGTCGAACGTCGCCTTGTCGAGGTTCACGATGCGGGCGTTGCGGCCGCGGTGGTCGGTGTGGCAGCTGCGGCAGGCCTGCCCCTGCCCGGGCAGCGGGCGCATGCGGCCGTGCAGGCCGATGCGCTCACGCACGTCCTGCCCCACGTCCTTGTGGCACGACATGCACAGCCGGTCCTGCGCGGCGCGGTCGAAGCGGACGTGGCACTGGGCACACTCGTCCTCCCACTTCGCATGGCCGGCGATGACATCGCCCGGCCGCAGCACCGACTCCAGGCTCTGCGCGGCGGCCGGCGCGGCGGCGTACGTGAAGGCGAGCATGAGCGTCAGCGCGAGGCAGAGCCGGGACACGAACCTGAGCACGGGCATCAATAGGCATGCACCGCAATCACATGCACGACGGTGCTGATCACGAGCAGATAGATGAACGGCAGGTGGGCGATGTGCCACAGCGCGAAGACGCGCCCGAAAGCCTGCCGACGGGCGACCTGCACCACCGCCTGCAGGTGGTCGTCGACGAGCCGCTCGGCGCGCCGGCGGCGCCGCGCCAGCTCGTCGGCGCTCCAGCGCCCGGCGGCGGCGCGCGCCGCCAGCGGCGCGCGCAGGTCGCGCAGGCCGCGCCACAGCGCGAAGCGGCGCTGCAGCGGCAGCAGCAGCACCTGCCGCAGGTCGCGCAGGCGCCGTGGCTCGCCGCCGAGCTCGCGCGCCTCGAAGGCCCTGAGGCGCTGCTCCACCGCCGGCGCGTAGTGCAGCGCCGAGGGACCGGCCCCTTCGCTGCCCTCGCCTCGCTCAGCGGCCAGGCGCCCGCGGCGCTGCACCGCGTGCAGCGCGGCCACGGCGTCCTCGACATGGCTGTTCAATCGCACGTAGAGAAAGCGCCCGACCACGCCGCTCCCGACCACGATGGCCATGCTGTACAGCGCCACGGTGGCGTTCAGCGAGCCGGTGCGGAATGCCGCGTGCACGAGGATGAGCCAGGGCCCGAACACTCCCATCAGGAGGTGGAACCAGAACCATCCCTTGACCTTGCCGAGGCGCCGCATCCAGCCCGCGTACTTGCGCAGCGGATACAGGAACAGCAGCAACATCATCGAGGCGCCGGCCACGCCGACCCAATAACCGAGCCGTTCCTGCGGCCGCACCCAGCCTTCCTCGCCGATCTGCCACGCCAACATCACGAGCCCGGCCAGCGCCACGACGAGCAGCAAGTCTCGGAGCCACTGGCGGTCGCCCGGACGACCCGGGGCGGGTGCGCTCGATGTGGGGGACGGGTCGATGCGCTCATCCTCCGCGGATGGATTGGAGGCGGCGAGCAGGCTGGCATCGGCCACGGTCGGCGCGAAGGAGTCCGTCATGCTGCCCATGCTCACAACTCCACGTGGATGCTGGTCGCCTGCAGCCGCGTGCGGTCGGCCGACAGGGTGCCCTTGACGGCGACGCGCCGGTTGAGCGCCAGGTCGGCCACGGTGCCGCCTTCGAACCGCGGCGTGCCGGCGTAGCTGACCGTCACGCCGCGCACGACGAAGGTCAGCGCGGTGGTGTCGAGCGCGCTGATGCGGCCCTCGAGCTCGAACCGGCGGCCGTCGGACTCGTCGTCGGACTCGAGCTCGACCTTGCGCGCGACCAGCGTGCCGCCGACCGTGCGCCCCTCCACCTCGACGCGCGCACCGACGGCGAGGCTGGCAGTGCCGCCCTCGAAAGTCGCCCCCCGCGCGTCCACCGGGACACCATCGACGCTGAAGTCCTGCGGCGACGCGAAGAGGGTGATGCGGCCTTCGATCTCGACCTGTTCACTGTCGCCCAGCATCAAGCCGGCAGGGCGCAACGCGCTTGCGATCCACTCCGTGCCGGTGCGCTGCGGCTGCAGCTTGACGCGCGCGAGCGTGCCCGCGGGCAACGAGGCCGGCAGATCGGCCTCGCCGAGGGCCGAGAGATCGATCGCGACGCCGCCCATCAGGAGCCGGCGCAGGCCACGCTCGTAGGTGTCGACAGGAGCGCGCAGCACGTAGGCCGGCGCCTGCGTGCGCGGCTCGATGCGCGTGGCCACGATGCGGGCATCGGCCACGTCCAGCTGGCCGAACACGGCCAACACGTCGCCGGCGCGCAGCGAGGTCAGGCCGCCAGACAGCCGCGCATCCAGCACCGTGGTGGGCGTGACGACGACGCGCTGGCCCAGCACCCGCAGCACGGTACCGGAGGGCTCGACGCTCTCCAGCGGCCCGATCACCTGCTCGACCACGCGCACGCGCAGGGCGGTGGAATCACGCCGCGTGCCGCTGTCGACGATGGCCGAGCCTTCGATGGCGGTCATCGTGCCGAGTTGCAGCGCCTGGGTGTCGAGCGGCTGGCCGTCGTCGTCGACGATCTGCGCGCCGCTTTCGTCGTGGTGGATGCCGCCGACCACGACGGAGCCGAAGCCGCTCACCGGCCCCACCGTCACGCTGGCCGGCGTGGCGCCGGTGCCGCCAGAGTCGACGCCCCCGCACCCGGAGAGCAGGAGGATCGCCACCAGTGCGATGAGCGAATACACCGCGCTGGCGATCCATGCCGCCCAGGCGGCCATCGCCGCCCGCCGGGTGTAGGGCCCGTACGGGAGCTCAGAGTTTCGGGTCATCGGCATTCGAAGGCTCCATCGTTGCCCCAGGGAGTGCGGGCAACGGCTCGTGATAGGCGTAAAGGCCGACGCGCAGACGGTGGTCGGGCGCGCGCCCGGCAGCGCCGTCCTGCTCGATCAGCGCCTCCAGCGCCGGCACGAGCGCGGCGAGCAGGTGCGTCCACTGCGCCGAGACGAGCGCCTGGGCGGCGGGCACCGAGGCACCCGAGATCGTGTTGCTGAAGATCGCCTGCTCGAGGTGCCGGCGGTCGCGGTGCAGCACGTTGGCCACCGCGGCGGCGAGGTGGTCGCCGACGTTGGCGGCGAGAAAGCCGTACAGGCGCGCCTCGTCAGCCTCGGGCACCACGCGCACCGGCAGGGGCACGACGCTGTCGCCCTGGTCGGCCAGCCTGACCATGCCCAGGCGCAGCATCTCGTCGAGCAGGCTGCGCGGGTGCACGTGCTTGGTCACCGACTGCGCCATCGACTCGAAGCTCGGCGCCGGCCCCTGGCGCGGCAGCTTGCGCACATGCCCGTTGCGGTGCCGCAGCGAGCGGTCGGCGAGCCAGCGCGTGAGCAGTTGCGTCGCCGGCGTCATGCGCTGCAGCGACCGCGGCGCGAGATCGGCGCCGATGCGCGCCACGTCGCGCCGGCTCAGGCCGGTGGCGGTGGCCACCTGGCTGACATCGCGCACCGCGTCGTTGCCGGCGGCCTGCCGGCGTTCACGCGCCGCCCGCACATAAGCCCGCTTGAACAGTTCCTCGGCCTTGGCGAAGTGCAGGCCCCGCGCCACGCACAGGCGCGCCAGCGGCAGCAGCACCTCTTCGGCGGTGCGCAGCAGCAGGGCCTCGCGGTCGGCGATGTTCGCGGCTTCGGGCATGGCTTGGCGGGAAATGCGCAATTCGCGCATTTACCGCTGAAGCCCACCTGAAGATCAAGCGCCAGGCCCAATACAACGGTGAGAACTTGTATGCCGTGGGCGCGCGGTTCGCACAGCGGCGATGCCGCCTCCGGCGCTCGATCGTTGCCCTGGACGGCGAGCCGGGGAGCGCGCCGGACAGCGCCCGGTCAGCGCCGGTCGCCGCGCCGACTTGGCCTCAGTCGTCGCGCTTGGGCAACGAGTGTGCGATGCCCTGGTGGCACTCGATGCAGGTCTTGCCCTCCTTGCGGCCCTCTTCCATCTTCTCGCGCGCGCGCGGCGTCTGCTTGTGGAAGTCCATCGCCTCCCAGCTGTGGCAGTTGCGACATTCGCGCGAGTCGTTGGCCTTCATGCCGGCCCACACGTGCTCGGCGAGCTCCTTGCGCTTGGCCTCGAACTTCTCGGGCGTGTCGATGGTGCCGCGGAAGTGGTGGAACAACTCATTGGAGGCTTGCATCTTGCGCAAGAGCTTCGGCCCCCAGGCCTTCGGCACATGGCAGTCGGCACAGACGGCCCCCACGCCGGTGCGGTTGGAGGCGTGCGCGCTCTTGCGGTACTCCTCGTAGACGGTGCTCTTCATCTCGTGGCAGGAGATGCAGAACGCCATCGTGTTGGTGGCTTCCATCGCGGTGTTGAAGCCGCCCCAGAACACCACACCGAGGAGGCCGCCCACGAGCAGCAGCGCAAAGGCGGACCTCGGTGCGCGCATCACTTCGGCGGCAGCGTGGTGAGGTGCACGGCGATGTCGGCCGCGATCTGGTGGTCGAGCGCCCGCAGCGCCGGCATGGCCTCACCCGGCTGGCCGTTGAGCAGCTTGTGCATCATCTCGGCGCCGTTGTCGGCGACCGAGCCGAGCGGCGGGCCGTCCTTGACCTTCTTGCCGTCTTCGCCGTGGCAGCCGGCGCACAGGGTGTTGAAGTAGGTGGCGCCGCGTGCGCGGTCGCCCTTGGCCTTGTTGGCCGCGTCGATGTACTTCGGCAAGCTGCCCTGGCCCTTGCTGACGAAGAGCGCGAGGTCGCTCGCGTCCTTGGCGCTCAGCATCGCCTCGGTGTAGCCGTGTGTCTTGTCGCGCAGCAGCGCGGCGATGGTGGCCGGCTCCTTGCCCGCCGCCCCCTGGATGCCGACGAAGCCGGTGAAGTGGCTGCCCTTGGCGTAGGCGCCGTCCTTGCCGCGGTAGTCCCAGCCGTGGCACTCCTTGCAGCGCCAGGAGTTCTCCTTGCCGTACTTGCCGCCCTTGATGTACGACGGATGGTCCGCGCCGGGCTTGGCGGTCTTGTTCTCGGCGTAGTACTTGTCGTACAGGCGCGCGCCACGTGCGATGGCGGACTCGACCTCCTGGGCCTGCGCGGACATCGCGGTGCAAACGAGCAGGATCGCTGCGGCCAGGCCGGTCAAGCGGGCGGATGTGCTGAAGCTCATCGTCATCTCCTCTGTGCGCCAGACGCTGGATCGCGAAGGCGCATGGCAGTGTTGCGCGCGGCCGGGTGCCGGGCTTGCTCTGCATCAAGCGCCCCATCGAACGAGCGATCCGCTTACAAGCCTGAAGCGAACCTGAAGACCGACAGCCATGAGCCGACGGACATGCCGGTGGGGACACCCGACGGCGCCAGCCAGGCGCACTAGCCTTCGATCTTGGCGGCAGCCGCCGGCAGGCGGATGAGCACCCGTAGGCCCGCCTGCGGCGCGTCGTGCAGGTCGAGGGCGCCACCGTACAGCGCCACCAACTCGGCGGCGATGGACAGGCCGAGCCCGGTGCCCGGCGTGGACTCATCGAGCCGCGTTCCGCGGGTCAACACGGCTGCACGGTCTTCTGCCGCAATGCCGGGGCCGTCGTCGTCGATGCGGATGACGAGGCGCGGGCCTCCGTGCGCCGCCTCAGGGTCGGTCTCACCTGCGGTCTCACTTTCGGTGTCATGTGCGGCGTCATGTGCGGCGTCTTGTGCGGTGTCACCTCCGGCCTCGTGTGGGGCTTCATCTGCGATCCCAGTCCACACGGCCACGCGCACCTCGCGCCGCGCCCACTTGCAGGCGTTGTCGAGCACGTTGCCGACGATCTCCTGCAGGTCCTCGGCCTCGCCGGCGAAGCGGCAGGCCGCATCCGCCGGCAGCACGACGAGCACGAGGCCGCGCCCGGCAGGCACCTTCTCCATCACGCGCACGAGCCCGGCAAGCAGCGGCGCCACTGCGACACGGGCGCCGGGCAGCCCCTGCGCCGCGGCGGCGCGCGAGCGCGCGAGGTGCCACTCCACGTGGCGTTGGCCCCGGTCCACCTGCTCGCGCACGAGGCCGGGCAGGTCGGCCGCCGCCGCGCGGTCGCGTGCAGCCGCCGTGGCGGCCTGCCGCATGGCCGCCAATGGCGTCTTGAGGGCATGCGCGAGGTTGCCGGCCTGCGTGCGCGCGCGCGCCACCACTTCGGCATTGCGCGCGAGCACGGCGTTGAAGTCGTCGACCAGCGGCTGCACCTCGGCCGGCAACACGCCTTCGAGGCGCAACGCGCGCCCATCGTGCACGGCGGCCACGGCCCGCTGCAGCGTGCGCAGCGGCGCCAGGCCCACTGCCAGTTGCGCCCAGGTGGCCGCACCGAGCAAGGCGAGCAGCGCGGCGAGCGAAGCCGCCAGCACGCCGTTGAAGCGCTGCATCGCCGCCCGCGTCTCGCCCTGCTCGGCGGCGACGATCAGGCGCCACCTCGGCGCGCTACCGGCCTCGCGCCTGACCGATCGCTCGACCACCAGCAGCGGCTCGCCCTGTGGCCCGGCCACCTCGTGCACGTCGACCGCGCCATCGGCCAGCGCATCGACCGGCAGGCCGAGCGTGGCGTCCCACAGCGAGCGCGAACGCAGCACGCCGCGGCGCGGCACCGGGCCGGGCCCGGCCCCGCCCGCGGCGCCTTCCTCGTCGATCTGCCAGTACAGGCCCGAACGCGGGCGCGACCAGCGCGGATCGCTGAGCGTGGTGGCGTCGATCTCGGGCCGGCCGTCAGCGTCGAACTCCAGCCTTGCCGTCACCTGGTCCAGCTGAGCGGTGAGCGTGAGCACGGCCTGGCGCTGCACGTGGTCACGGAAGAGGCCCGCCAGCAGCACGCCCGCCAGCACCAGCGCCACGAGCAATGCCACTACCGTCGCGGCGAGCAGGCGCCAGCGCAGCGAGCGCCGCCATGCGGGGCTTCGCACGGTACTCATGGTGAGGTGCTCACGGCGTCGTGCTCGCCTCACATCGATGCCATCGCACCCGCGGCGCCGCACTCACGGCACGGCGACGAGCCGGTAGCCGAGGCCGCGCACGGTCTCGATGGCCTCGGCCGGCAGCTTGCGGCGCAACCGGCCGACGAACACCTCGATCGTGTTGGAGTCGCGGTCGTGATCCTGTGCGTACAGGTGTTCGGTGAGCTCGGTGCGCGAAACCACCGTGCCCGGCCGGTGCATGAGGTACGCGAGCAGGCGGAACTCCTGCGCCGTCAGCGCCACCGGCTGGCCGTGCACCGTGACCCGGCTGCTGCGTGTGTCCAGCGCCAGCGCACCGCACGCGAGCAGGGGCGAGGCAAGACCCTGCGCGCGGCGAATGAGGGCGCGCAGGCGCGCCAGCAGCTCTTCCATGTGGAAGGGCTTGGCCAGGTAGTCGTCGCCACCGGCGTCGATGCCGGCCACCTTCTCGTGCCAGCCGTCGCGCGCGGTGAGGATGAGCACCGGCATCGCGCGGCCCGCCTCGCGCCAGCGGCGCAACACGCTCAGCCCATCGAGCACGGGCAGGCCCAGGTCGAGCACGACCGCGTCGAACGGTTCGGACTCGCCCAGGTGCAGCGCGTCCCGGCCGTTGTCGGCTTCGTCGACGACGTAGCCGGCCTCGACCAGGGCGGCCCGCAGTGGCGAGCGCAGCGTCGGCTCGTCCTCGACGAGCAGGATCCTCATGGCACCCGATGGGGGGGATGGCGGAGGGGGCGCTTCATCGCGGTTCCTCCCGGGCGTCCCGGGCGTCTTTGGCGGGAGGCGAGTCCGGATGGTCACGGCCCCGCTGGCGGTCGTTGCGGCCACGCTCGCGCTTGCTCTTCAGGACCTCCGCCGTCGCGGCATCGAGCTCGAGCTTCAGCAGCTGGCCGTCGGCCTGCAGCAGCTTGACCTCGTAGATCCAGCGGCCGGACTTGCGGCCTGCCGCGCGCTCGTCGGCGACGTCCTCGAACTCCAGTTCGAGCTCGAGCACCTTGCCCGGGTGCGTGCGCTGCAGGCGCTCCAGCAAGGTCGGCAGCGGCAGCACCTCGCCGGCCAACACGGCGGCGCGGGCCCGGTCGTGGTCACCCTTGCGGCCGGCCCAGGCCGCGGGCGCAGCGGACACGGCCAGCGCCATCACCGCCAAGGTCAGGGACCGCATGGCGACGCAGCGCGCGGCACGCCGGACGGAAGCAGGCAGGCGAAGAAGCACCGAGGCATTGTCGGCGCCGTCGGATGAACGCTGCATGAACGGCGCCTTCAGACAAGGTTCAAGCGGGGTTTCGAAGAATGCGCTCATCGCGTCGATGTATGGCGCATCCACCGGAACCCTCGATGTTCACTGCCTTCATCCGCCGCGCCCGCGCCACGCCGCTCGCGCCGCTCAGTCCGCTCACGCCACTCACGCCACTCACGCCGCTTCGGCCACCCCGGGCACCGCAGCTGCTCGCGCTGCTGGCCCTGGCCCTGCCGCTGCACACCCTGCCGGCGCAGGCCGCTGACACCTCGCCGGCAGAACAGCTCGCTCGCTTCGCCACGCTCGCCGGCGCCCCAGGGCAGGCCGAGCGCGGCCGCGTGTTCTTCACCAGCCGCCACGGTGGGGAGTGGTCTTGCGCCTCGTGCCACGGCCAGCCGCCCGTCGCCACTGGCAAGCACGCGAGCACCGGCAAGGCCATCGAGCCGCTGGCGCCGGTGGCGAACGCCAAGGTCTTCACCGACACCGCGCGCGTCGACAAGTGGCTGCGCCGCAACTGCAACGACGTGCTGAAGCGCGAATGCACGAGCGGCGAGAAGGCCGACGTGCTCGCGTACCTGGTCAGCCTGAAGCCTTGAACGGAGCGCCTGCCATGACCCCTCGACTTCTTGCGCCTGCGACCGCTGCCGCGCTCGCCGCCTGCGCCCTCACTGCCGGCATCACGGCCGGAATCACCGCCGCTATTACGACCCCCACCCCTGCCCGCGCCGACGAACGCCAGCGGCTGCCCGCCGACATGCCCAAGGCCTACACGCAGGAGTGCGCGTCCTGCCACCCCGCCTATCCGCCGGGCCTGCTGCCACGCGCCTCGTGGAGCCGCGTCATGGCCGGCCTCGGCCAGCACTACGGCACCGACGCCTCGCTCGACGCCACGCTGACGAAGCAGATCGAGGCCTGGCTGCTGGCCCATGCCGGCACCTCGCGCAAGGTGAGCGGCGCCCCGCCGGACGACCGCATCACCCGCTCGGCCTGGTTCGAGCGCAAGCACCGGCACGTGCAGCCCGCCACCTGGCGCCTGCCGAGCGTGAAGAGCGCCGCCAGCTGCGGTGCCTGTCACGGCGGCGCCGACGAGGGCGACTAC
>JAEUPE010000240.1 GCA_016790435.1 Rubrivivax sp.
ATGGGCATCAACGAGCACGCGAAGGTGGTCGTCCGCAAGGTCTGAGGGCCCGCGGCGGCAACGCCGCTACAGTGGCGGCATGGACCCCTTCCACGGCACCACCATCCTCAGCGTGCGGCGCGGCGGCCAGGTCGCGCTCGGCGGCGACGGCCAGGTCACGCTCGGCCAGATCATCGTCAAGTCGAGCGCACGCAAGGTGCGCAAGCTCCATCGTGACCAGGTGCTCGCCGGCTTCGCCGGCGCCACCGCCGACGCCTTCACGCTCTTCGAGCGCTTCGAGGCCAAGCTCGAGAAGCACCAGGGCCACCTGCAGAAGGCGGCCATCGAACTCACCAAGGACTGGCGCACCGACCGCGTGCTGCGCCGCCTGGAGGCCATGCTCGCCGTGGCCGACAAGGACCACTCGCTCATCATCACCGGCAACGGCGACGCGCTGGAACCCGAGCACGGCATCGTCGCCATCGGCTCGGGCGGTGCCTACGCACAGGCGGCGGCGCGGGCGCTGCTCGAGCACTCGCAGCTGAGCGCCGCCGACATCGTCAAGCAGTCGCTCAAGATCGCCGGCGACCTGTGCATCTACACCAACCAGCACCACACCATCGAGGTGCTGGAATGAGCGAGTCCACCGAGAAGGCACCGGGCAGACCCGCGGCCAAGCCGGCCGCACACAAAGAGCCCAAGAGCGCGATGACACCGCGCGAGATCGTCTCCGAACTCGACCGCCACATCGTCGGCCAGCAGGCGGCGAAGCGGGCCGTGGCCATTGCGCTGCGCAACCGCTGGCGCCGCCAGCAGGTGGACGACAAGCTGCGTGGCGAGATCACGCCCAAGAACATCCTCATGATCGGGCCCACGGGCGTCGGCAAGACCGAGATCGCGCGTCGCCTCGCGCGCCGGGCCGACGCGCCCTTCGTCAAGGTGGAGGCGACGAAGTTCACCGAGGTCGGCTACGTCGGCAAGGACGTCGACACCATCGTGCGCGACCTGGTCGACGTGGCCGTGAAACAGGAGCGCGAGCGCCAGATGCGCCTGCAGCGAGCACGCGCCGAAGACGCCGCCGAGGACCGCCTGCTCGACGTGCTGGTGCCGCCGCCGCGCAACGTGGGCTTCGCCCCCGACGTGCCGGCCACCGACAACACCGCACGACAGGTGATGCGCAAGCGCCTGCGCGAAGGCGCGCTCGACGAACGCGAGATCGAGGTCGAACTGGCCGACGCCAAGCCCTCGCTCGAGATCCTCGGGCCGCAGGGCCTGCCCGGCATGGAGGAGATGGCCGAGCAGCTCAAGGGCCTGTTCGCCCAGGCCGGCGCCCAGCGCAAGCGCGCGCACAAGATGAAGGTGCGCGAGGCGCTCGAACGCCTCACCGAGGAGGAGGCGGCCCGCCTCGTCAACGAGGACGAGATCCGTGCCGCCGCGCTCGCCAACGCCGAGGGCAACGGCATCGTGTTCATCGACGAGATCGACAAGGTCGCCTCGCGCAGCGACACGCACGGCGCCGACGTCAGCCGCCAGGGCGTGCAGCGCGACCTGCTGCCGCTGGTGGAGGGAACCACCGTCAGCACCAAGTACGGCGTCGTCAAGACCGACCACATGCTCTTCATCGCCAGCGGCGCCTTCCACCTCTCGCGGCCGAGCGACCTGATCCCCGAGCTGCAGGGCCGCTTCCCGATCCGCGTCGAGCTCTCGTCGCTGTCGGTCGCCGACTTCGAGGCCATCCTGACGAGCACGCAGGCGAGCCTCGTCACGCAATACACCGCCTTGCTCGGCACCGAAGGCGTGACGCTCGAGTTCACGCCCGGGGCCGTGCGCCGCATCGCCGAGATCGCCTTCGAGGTGAACGAGCGCACCGAGAACATCGGCGCGCGGCGCCTTTCCACCGTGATGGAGCGCCTGCTCGACGACGTCAGCTTCGACGCGCCGCAGCGCGGCGGGCAGACCGTGCGCATCGACGCCGACGAGGTCAACCGCCATCTCGGCGAGCTGGCGGCCAACGAGGACCTGTCACGCTTCATCCTCTAGCAGTCTCTACACTCGGGGCCCGCGAAAAGCCGCGAGTCAACTGCGAGGCCCCATGAACGGAACTCCCTGGCTGCGCCCCCTTGGCCGCAGCGGCCTGAGCGTCGCGCCCATCACCTTCGGCGGAAACGTCTTCGGCTGGACGGCCGACGACAAGACCTCGTTCGCGCTGCTCGACGCCTTCGTCGACGGCGGCTTCAACCTCATTGACACCGCCGACGTCTACTCGCGCTGGGTGCCCGGGCATATCGGCGGCGAGAGCGAGGCGATCATCGGCAAATGGCTCAAGGCCAGCGGCAAGCGCGACCGCGTGCTCATTGCCACCAAGGTGGGCAAGCCGATGGGCGACGAGGGCTCCGGGCGCACGGGCCTGTCGCGCCGCTGGATCCGCGAGGCCGTGCACGACTCGCTGATGCGGCTGCAGACCGACCGCATCGACCTCTATCAATCGCACGACGACGACGCCAGGACGCCCTTCGAGGAGACCTTCGGTGCCTTCGCCGAGCTCATCGCGGAGGGCAAGGTGCGCGCCATCGGCGCCAGCAACCACACCGCCCCGCGCCTGGCCGAGGCGCTGGCCGCGAGCGCCCGCCTGAAGCTGCCGCGCTACGAGAGCCTGCAGCCCCAGTACAACCTCATGGAACGCGCCGGCTACGAGGCGGAACTCGAACCGCTCGTACGCCGCGAAGGCCTGGGCGTCATCAACTTCTTCGGCCTCGCGCGCGGCTTCCTCACGGGCAAGTACCGCAGCGAGGCCGATCTCTCGAAGAGCCCGCGCGGCGGCGGCGTCAAGGGCTACCTCAATGCGCGCGGCTTCGCCGTGCTGAAGGCGCTTGACGAGATTGCGGCCGCCCATGCGCAGGAAGGCGCGACGCCGGCGCGCGTGGCACTCGCCTGGCAGATCGCGAGACCGAGCATCACCTCGCCGATCGCCAGCGCCACCAGCGTCGCGCAGTGGGAAGAGCTGGCCGGTGCGGCACGCCTCGTGCTTGCCGCCTCCGAGATCGCCTCCCTCGACCGCGTCAGCGCCGACTGACTTCTCGCCGACCCATGCCATCACTGCCCCTATTCATCGCCCCAGCCCGCTTCAACGACCCGGCCGCCGCACTCGCGCAGGTGCAGGCCATCTACCGCAGCAGCGTCGAGCACCTGCGCGGCGCACTGCAGCGCTTCGTCGCCGGCGAGGACATGGGGCACGTGCGCGCCTGCTACCCCTTCGTGCGCGTGCGCACCGACACCGTCGCCCGCGCCGACTCTCGCCTGTCGTACGGCTTCGTCGCCGGGCCGGGCACCTTCGAGACCTCGCTGACGCGGCCGGACCTCTTCGGCAACTACTACGCCGAGCAGTTCCGCCTGCTGCTGAAGAACCACGCCGTCTCGCTGGAGGTCGGCACGAGCACCTCGCCGATCCCGGTGCACTTCTCGCTCGCCGAGAACGACCACCTCGAAGGCTCGATGCCGCCCGAGCGTCGCCTGCTGATGCGCGACCTGTTCGACCTGCCCGACCTCGCGTCGATGGACGACGGCATCGCCAACGGCACCTATGCGCCCGGCCCGGGCGAGCCGCAGCCGCTGTCGCTGTTCACCGCACCGCGCGTCGACTACTCGCTGCACCGCCTGCGCCACTACACCGGCACCGCGCCCGAGCACTTCCAGAACTTCGTGCTCTTCACGAACTACCAGTTCTACATCGACGAGTTCATCAAGCTCGGCCACTCGCTCATGGCCGACCCCGGCGGCGACTATGCCGCCTTCGTCGAGCCGGGCAACGTGGTCACGCGCCGCGCCGGCACGTCCGCGCAGCCCGGCGACGATCTCGGCGCGGCACCGCCGCGCCTGCCGCAGATGCCGGCCTACCACCTGGTGCGCCCCGACGCGAGCGGCATCACCATGGTCAACATCGGCGTCGGCCCGGCCAACGCCAAGACCATCACCGACCACGTCGCCGTGCTGCGCCCGCACGCTTGGCTGATGCTCGGCCACTGCGCCGGCCTGCGCAACAGCCAGCAGCTCGGCGACTACGTGCTCGCGCACGCCTACATGCGCGAGGACCACGTGCTCGACGAGGACCTGCCGCTATGGGTGCCCATCCCCGCACTGGCCGAGGTGCAGCTCGCGCTCGAGCAGGCGGTGGCCGAGGTCACCCAGTTGTCAGGCTATGAGCTGAAGAAGATCCTGCGCACCGGCACCGTGGCCAGCACCGACAACCGCAACTGGGAGCTGCTGCCGCAGCCCGGCCCCGAGCGCCGCTTCAGCCAGAGCCGCGCCGTGGCGCTGGACATGGAGAGCGCCACCATCGCCGCCAACGGCTTTCGCTTCCGCGTGCCCTACGGCACCTTGCTGTGCGTGAGCGACAAGCCGCTGCACGGCGAGATCAAGCTGCCGGGCATGGCCAACACCTTCTACCGCGAGCGGGTGGACCAGCACCTGCGCATTGGCATGCGCGCGGTGGAGCTGCTGCGGCAAGAGCGGCCCGGCAGCCTGCACAGCCGCAAGCTGCGCAGCTTCGCCGAAGTGGCGTTCCAGTAGGCGGGCAGCGCGCCCGGGTGGGCGTCGCGGCTTGGCCGCCGCCGGTGAGCGGTCGTGGCCTCGCCGCTGCTCGGCTGCGAGCAAGGTCCGGGCCGGCAAGCGCAGCAAGGTTTCTTTGCCTTGGCGCAACGGCGTGGCACAGCCATGTCCGTACAAACCCTGCCATGAACTTGCTTTCGCCAGCAGCCGCTCAGGCCTTCGCGCTGCGGGGATCGGTGGCCGCCGCGACCCTCGCGCTCCTGGCCGGGTGCGCGTCTCTGCAGCAGGGGCCGGACACCGGCATTGCGACAGCGGTGCCCGCGGCCTGGACGGCCGCGACCGGCCCTGCCCCGGCGACCTCTGGGGCCCCCGCGGCGGCATCGCTCGCCGCCTGGTGGCAGCGCTTCAACGACGAGGCCCTGAACACCCTCGTCACCCGCGCGCTCGATGCGGCCACCGACGTGCAAGTGGCGCGTTCGCGCCTGGCGCAGGCGCGGGCGGCGCGCGACTTGGCCGCGGCCGGGTTGCGCCCCACGCTCGGCGCCAATGCATCGGCACAGGCCGGTGCCAGCGAAGGCGGACCGACCAGCCGGCAGTACCGCGCCGGCTTCGACGCCTCCTGGGAGGCTGACCTCTGGGGCGCCGGTCGCGCCGGCGTCACCGCCGCTGACGCCGACCTGCAAGCGAGCGCCACCACGCTCGGCCAAGCACAGGTGACGCTTGCGGCCGAGGTGGCCGCCACCTACATCGACCTGCGCAGCGCGCAGGTGCGGCTGGCCACCACCCAGGCCAGTCTCGCGAGCCAGGAGCACACGCTGCGCCTCACGCAATGGCGCGAGGAAGCGGGCCTCGTCAACCGGCTCGACGTGGAACAACAGCGCACCACCGTCGCGCAGACACGCGCCCAGTTGCCCGCCCTGCAGGCCGGCATCGAGCAGGCGATGAATGCGCTCGCCGTGCTCACGGGAGTGGCACCGGGCGCGCTGCACGTGCCGCTCGCGGCCGCCGCCCCGCTGCCGGCGGCGCCGGCCGATCTGGCGCTGGCGATCCCGGCCGCCGTGCTCAGCCAGCGCGCCGACGTGCAGGCCGCCGAGGCGCGCATTCGCGCCGCGATGGCGCGCGTCGACCAGACCGACGCCGAGCGCCTGCCGAGCCTGCAACTCTCCGGCTCCATCGGGCTCAGCGCCCTCACCGTCTCGGCGCTCTACCCGGGGGCGGGCGTCGCCTCGCTGCTGGCCGGCGTCAACTGGCCCCTCATCGACGGTGGCCGCCTGCAGGCCCGCGTGCGCGCCCAGGAGGCCGTGCTCGACGAGGTGCGCGTCAACCACCGCGCCACCGTGCTCGCCGCGCTGAAGGAAGTCGAGGACACGCTGGTCGCGCTGCGTGCCGCCCGCGAGCAGCAAGGCCACCAGCAGGCCGCCGTCGAGGCCGCGCGCCGCGCCGCGTTGCTGGCCGAACAGCGTTATGCCGCCGGCCTCGTCGACATCACCAGCGTCTTGCTCACGCAGCGCACGCTGCTCGCAGCCGAGGACGCGCTGGCCACCACCGCCGCCTCGCTGGCCACCCAGCACGTGCGCCTGTACAAGGCGCTCGGGGGTGGCTGGAAACCCACTGCCCTCGCCGCCGAAGCCACCGCATCGGCCGCCGATCGGAACCCCCGCCCATGAACGACGTCACCACCCCCCCTGCAGTTCCCGCCGCCAACCATGTGGCGCGGGGCACGCAGCAGCAGCCCGACGCCGCCGGCGCGGTGGCTCCCGCGGCCCGCAGCCCCGCCGCCGACCTGGACGACCTGCTCGGCGAAGGCGCCCGTGCCCGCCCACCCTGGCGCCGGCCGGCCCTGTGGGTCGGCCTCGCGCTGCTCGCGGCCCTGGCGGCGGGCACGTGGTGGTGGCTCGGCCAACGCCAAGCGGCCGCCGCGCCGCGCTACGTGACGCAGCCCGCCACGCGCGGCGCCCTCACGGTCACCGTCACCGCCAACGGCACGTTGCAGCCCACCCAGCTGGTGGCGGTGGGCAGCGAGCTCTCGGGCACCGTGTCGCGCGTGCTCGTCGACGTCAACGACCGCGTCAAGCGCGGGCAGGTGCTGGCCGAGCTCGACACCGCTCGCCTCAACGACCAGGTCAAGCGCTCGCGCGCCGGCCTCGCCGCGGCCGAGGCACAGGTGCAGCAGGCGCGCGCCACGCTGGCCGAAACGCGCGCCACGCTCGACCGGCTTGAGGACGTGGCCCGCCGCTCCGGCGGCGAGGTGCCCTCGCGGATGGAGCTCGACACGGCCCGCGCCGCCCTGGCGCGCGCGCAGGCCGCCGAAGCGAGTGCGCAGGCCGGCGTGGCCGAGGCAGCCGCCGCGCTCAGCTCCGACGAGACCAACCTGCGCAAGGCCACGCTGCGCTCGCCGATCGATGGCATCGTGCTCGCGCGCAACGTCGACCCCGGCAACGCCGTGGCCGCGTCGCTGCAGGCGGTGACGCTCTTCAGCCTCGCCCAGGACCTGGCCAAGATGACCCTGCAGGTCAACGTCGACGAAGCCGACGTCGGCCGCGTGCGCGAGGGCCAGAAGGCCACGTTCACGGTGAGCGCGCACGCCAACCGCCGCTACCCGGCGACGATCTCGCGCCTGCGCTACGGCTCGACGACCAAGGACAACGTCGTCACCTACGTCGCCGACCTCGACGTGCCCAACGCCGACCTCAGCCTGCGCCCGGGCATGACGGCCACCGCCACCATCACCACCGTCGAGCGCAGCGACGCACTGCTGGTGCCCAACGCCGCGCTGCGTTTCAGTCCCGAAGCCTCACGCGCACCGACCACCAACGGCGGCGGCGCCGGCATCGTCTCGCAACTGATGCCGCGCCCGCCGGGCGGCGGCCAGCCCAAGCGCGCCGGCACCGACACCTCGCGCGCGCGGCAGGTGTGGGTGCTGAAGGACGGCCAGCCGCAGGCCGTGCCGGTGACACCGGGCGTCAGCGACGGCCGCATGACCGAGGTGAACAGCGAGGCGCTGCAACCGGGCATGGCAGTGATCGTCGACCAGGCCAGTGCGAAACGTTGAGTGTGCGAGCGTCAACGACCCGTCGACAAGCCCCTCGCAAGCCGCCAATGAACCGCCAACCCCGATGGCCCTGATCGAACTGCGCAGCGTCACCAAGACCTACGGGGAAGGCAGTGCAGCCTTCCAGGCCTTGCGCGGCGTGGACCTCGCCATCGGCGAGGGCGAATTCGTCGCCGTCATGGGTCCGAGCGGCTCGGGCAAGTCGACGGTGATGAACATCCTCGGCTGCCTCGACGTGCCCACCAGCGGCGCCTACCTCTTCCGCGGCGTGCCGGTGCAGCGGCTCTCGCGCGACCAGCGAGCCCTGCTGCGCCGGCGCCACTTCGGCTTCGTCTTCCAGGGCTTCAACCTGTTGCCGCGCACGAGCGCGCAGGAGAACGTCGAGTTGCCGCTGCTCTACCGCGGCGAGAGCACGGCCGCGCGGCATGCGGCCGCACGTGCCGCGCTCGCCGCCGTGGGCCTCACCGGCTGGGAGCACCACACGCCGGCCGAGCTCTCCGGCGGCCAGCAGCAGCGCGTGGCGATCGCGCGCGCGCTCGTCACGCAGCCGACCGTGCTGCTCGCCGACGAGCCCACCGGCAACCTCGACACCCAGCGCGGGCGGGAGATCATGGACCTGCTCGCCGCGCTGAACCACGAGCGCGGCATCACGGTGCTGATGGTGACGCACGAACCCGACATGGCGGCGTATGCACGGCGCGTCGTGCGATTCGTCGACGGCGTGGTTGCCAGCGACACGGTCCGCGAGCCTGAAGGGCCGGCCGGCCCGAGCGGCCACCGCGGCCGGGGCGGCCAACTCGGCCCGCACGGCCGCATGGGCTTGAACGGCCTCGACGGCCTCGACGGCCCAGACGCGCCGCGGCCGCCGGCTGCGGCGATGGGGGGCGCATGATGCGGCCGGCACTCTGGGGCCAGTGGCTCAATACCCTGCTGCTCGCGCTGCGCGAGATCCGGCGAAACCTGCTGCGTTCGTTCCTCACCATCCTCGGCATCGTCATCGGTGTGGCCGCCGTCATCACGATGGTCACCGTGGGCAACGGTGCCACGCAGGCGGTGCAGGACCAGATCACGAGCCTGGGCACCAACCTGCTGCAGATCCGTCCCGGCCAGCGCCTCGGCCCCGGGCGCGACGCGGCCGGCTCGCCGCCCTTCCGCGTCGCCGACGCCGAAGCCATCGCGGCGCAGGTGGGCGGCGTGCGCGCCGTGGCCCCGCAGGCCACGGCCGGTGGCACCGCCGTCTACGGCGCGCGCAACTGGTCCACCGTCGGCTACGGCACCACCAACGCCTACTTCGAGACCAACAACTGGACGCTGGAGTCGGGCCGCCTCTTCGAGCCGGCGGAGGAGCGCGCCGGCGCCAGCGTGTGCGTGATCGGCGCCACCGTGCGCCGCGAGCTCTTCGGCAGCGTCAACCCCGTGGGCGAGCGCATCCGGCTGCGCCAGATGAGTTGCGAGGTCATCGGCCTGCTGCAGGGCAAGGGCCAGGCGGCCATGGGCATGGACCAGGACGACGTCGTCGTCATGCCCATCGCCACCGTGCAGCGGCGCCTGACCGGCAACGTCAACGTCGGCACGCTGCTGGTCTCGATGGCCGACGGCGCCGACGCCACGCGCGTGAAAGCCGAGCTGACGCGCCTGCTGCGCGAGCGCCGCAAGCTCGCCGAAAGCGAAGAGAACAACTTCAACGTGCTCGACACGGCGCAACTGGCGCAGACGCTGTCGGGCACGACGGCGGTGATGACGATGCTGCTGGGCGCAGTGGCCGCGGTGAGCCTGCTCGTCGGCGGCATCGGCATCATGAACATCATGCTGGTGAGCGTCACCGAGCGCACGCGCGAGATCGGCATCCGCCTGGCCATCGGCGCGCTCGGGCACGAGGTGCTGCTGCAGTTCCTCATCGAGGCCGTCGTGCTGGCGGCGCTGGGTGGCGTCGTGGGTGTCGTGCTCGCCACCGTGGCCTCGGTGGGGCTGACGCAGTTGATGGGCGTGCCGTACGTCTTCGACACCGCCATCAACCTCGCCAGCTTCGCCTTCGCGGCGTTGATCGGCGTCGTCTTCGGCTACTTCCCGGCCCGGCGCGCGGCGCAGCTCGACCCGATCGAGGCCCTGCGGCACGAGTAGCGCACCCTTGCCCTGCAGGTTGCATGCGGGCAAGGCAGGCAGAGCCGGGCGCGCGCCCACACCCCTGAAGTGGGCTTTGAGCGAAGCGCGCGCCGGTGTCGAATCGGTGCCCTCCCGTTCGTCGTCTTCACGACGGACGCTGATTGCCATCGGTGAGCCCACCCGCCCCGACCGCCCTGCAAGGAGCAACCCCATGAGCTATGTCGACGGAATGGTGTGCGCCGTGCCAACGGCCAACCGCGATGCCTACGAGAAGTATGCGAAAGGCTTGGCCCCGCTGTTCAGGCAGCACGGCGCGCTGGCCGTCGTGGACTGCTGGGGCGACGACGTGCCCGAAGGCACGCTGACCTCGTTCCCCATGGCGGTGAAGCGGGAGCCGCACGAGACGGTGGTCTTCTCCTGGGTGCTCTGGCCCTCGCGCGAGGTGCGGGACGCGGGCTGGAAGACGTTGATGGACGACCCGCGCATGAAGCCCGAGCACAACCCGATGCCGTTCGACGGCAAACGCATGATCTATGGCGGGTTCGAGACCCTCGTCGATGGCTGATCGCCCCGCCGCGGCGCTGGCAGTGGCAACGGCGGCGTCCGCCTCGGCCGCTCTCCCTGCCAGGGCAACGCGCCGCGAATGGACCGGGCTCGCCGTCATCGCGCTGCCCTGCGCCGTCTACGCCATGGACCTGACGGTGCTCAACCTGGCGATGCCGGCCATCAGCGCCGAGCTCAAGCCGAGCGCGGCGCAACTGCTGTGGATCATCGACATCTACGGCTTCCTGGTCGCCGGCTTCCTCATCACGATGGGAACGCTTGGCGACCGCATCGGCCGGCGGCGTCTGCTGCTCATCGGCGCGGCCTCCTTCGGCGTCGCCTCGCTGCTGGCCGCCTTCGCGGAGAGTGCGGAGACGCTGATTGCCATGCGGGCGCTGCTCGGCATCGCCGGCGCGACGGTCGCGCCGTCGACGATGTCCCTCATCCGCAACATGTTCCACGACGAGCACGAGCGACAGTTCGCCATCGGCGTGTGGATCGCCAGCTACTCGGCTGGCGCCGCGGTCGGGCCACTCGTGGGCGGCGTGCTGCTGGAGTTCTTCCCCTGGGGCTCGGTGTTCCTGGTCGCCGTGCCGGTGATGGCCCTGCTCCTCATGCTCGGCCCCTCGCTGCTGCCCGAGTACCGCGACCCCGACGCCGGCCGCGTCGACCTGCCCAGCGTGGCGCTGTCGCTGGGGGCGGTGCTGACGAGCGTCTATGCGCTCAAGCACCTGGCCGAGCACGGGCCCTCGGCCTGGGCGCTCGGCATCGGCGGGGCGGGCGTGGCGCTCGGCAAGGCCTTCGTGCGCCGCCAGGGCCGCCTGGAGTACCCGCTGCTGGACCTGCAACTCTTCCGCAGCGCCGCCTTCGGCGCCGCCATCACCGCCTACGGCCTCACGTCGCTGGCGATGATGGGCGTGTACATCTTCATCGCGCAATACCTGCAACTCGTGCGCGGGCTGTCGCCGCTCGAAGCCGGCTTCGCGACGCTGCCTTGGGCGCTCGCCTTCATCGTCGGCTCGCTCGTCGCGCCCCGGCTGGCGCGACGCCTGTCCCGGCTGACGCTGCTCAGCTGGAGCCTGATGATCTCGGCGCTCGGTTTCGTGATCCTGGTCGGCACGCCGGGCCCTTGGGGCCTGGCCGTGATGATCACAGGCGCCGTGGTGATGAGCCTCGGCATGGCGCCGGTCATCGCCATCGGCAACGAGATGATGATCACCGCCGCGCCGCCCGAGCGCGCCGGGGCCGCCTCGGCCTTGGCGGAGACGGCGGCCGAGTTCAGCGGCGCCCTCGGCATCGCCGTCTTCGGCAGCCTTGGCACGGTGATCTATGCGTGGGCGCTGGGTCGCAGCCTGCCCGCCAACCTGCCGTCCGAAACCGCGCAGGTGGCGCTGGCCACCATCGGCGGCGCGGCCGCGGGCGCGCAGGCGCTCGGTGGCCCTTCCGGCGAGGCGCTGCTGGCCGCGGCGCGAGAGGCCTTCACGCTTTCGTTGCAGGTCGCCGCGGTGGCCGGCGCGGTGATCGTCGTGCTGGCCTGCGTGCTGACGGTGCGCATCCTGGGCCGCGGCACCGCAGGGGCTTCCAGTACCCAGGTGAATTGACGCGAGCATTCCGCCAGCCGCCCGCCAGCCGCCGGTGCGCCGCCGGCCGTGCCGCTTCAGCCCGCGGCAGAAAGCCCGCGCACGCGGACGATGACGTCCACGCCCGCCATTTCCAGCGCCCCCACGGCCTGGGGCAACCCCAGCACCTGCAGGCTGGCCGCCGGCAAGTCCACGACGTGCCCGGTGTCGACGTCGTAGAGATGATGGTGGGGTTGCACGTTCGAGTCGTAGACGGTGGCATGACCGTCGATGGGCAGTTCCTTGAGCAGGCCCTGGCCCACGAAGAGCTTCAGCACCGCATAGACGGTCGCCCGCGAGAGCTCCGGCATGAGCCTGCGCGCCGCTTCGAGCACCTGCTCGGCCGTCATGTGCGCGGGCTGCAATAGCAGCACCTGCGCCACGGCCATGCGCTGCAACGTGGGCAGGATGTCTCTGCCGCGCAGCAGGGCTTGCGGGTCGAGTGCCGGGGTCGTGGTCATCGATCGCTCCTTGAAAGCGGGTTCGGCAAGGCGCGGTGCCATGCACCGCGCTTCGCCGGGGGCCGTCACTTCACGGCCGATTCACCCGTCACTTGAACGGGTTCGGCCTCGGCGTCGTGTCGCCCGAGGGTGGCAGCACCGGCAGCATGAAGCTCGGCTGGTCGCCCGTCAGCGTCTTGAGGAAGGCCACGATGCGGGCGTTCTCCTCCTTCGTGAAGGTCTTGCCCAGCTGCAACCGGCCCATGACATCCACAGCCTGCGGCAGCGTGTCGACCGCGCCGTCGTGGAAGTACGGATAGGTCAGCTCCACGTTGCGCAAGGTCGGCACCTTGAAGCTGAAGCGGTCGATCTCCTTGCCGGTGACGGCACTGCGCCCCTCGGCCGGGCTGGTCGCCTTGTAGGGCTGCACGATGCCCATCTTCTGGAAGGAGTTGCCGCCCACCGCAGGCCCGTTGTGGCAGGCCACGCAGCCGCTCGTCTTGAACAGCTGGTAGCCGGCCTGCTCGTCGGCGGTCATGGCGTCCTTCTTGCCGAGCAGCCACTGGTCGAAGCGCGAGTTCGGCGTCACGAGCGTCTTCTCGAACTCGGCGATGGCCGCCGTCACCTGCTCGATGTCGATCTTCGGCTTGTTGAAGACCTGCCGGAACTCGCGCACGTAAGCCGGAATCGACTCCAGCATGCCGAGCGCCAGCGTGTGGCTGAAGGCCATCTCGCCCGGGTTGGCGATGGGGCCGCCGGCCTGCGCCTTCAGGTCGGCCGCGCGGCCATCCCAGAACTGCGCGACATTGAGGCTGGAGTTCAGCACCGTGGGCGCGTTGATCGGGCCGCGCTGCCACTTGTCACCAATGGACGTGGCGATGTTATCGGTGCCGCCCATGCTCAGGTTGTGGCACGAGTTGCACGAGATGAAGCCCGACTTGGACAGGCGTGGATCGAAGTACAGCTTCTTGCCGAGCTCGACCAGGCCGAGATTGACCTGCTGCGGCGGCACGATCGGCTGGATCGGTTCGCTGCTCTGGGCGACGACGGCGCCAACGCTGCCCAACAACGCGGCGGCACATGCCACCGCCAAAGGGGCGATGCGGGTTCGCATTTCCTGTTCCTTCTTGTCTCGTCCCCGGGAGAGTGACAGTGCCTGCCGGGACGATCGCTGGGCCTGCCGCGACTGGACTAATTCCAGTCCGCAGAGCCATTCCAGACCTCGCTCGAATGCGATGGCTTCATGGGCGTCAACGGCTACCGTCGGCCGTCGGCGGCCGCGCGCGGCGGTCGCGCGGTTCTGATCCAGCGCAAGAACTGCCGTTGCCGGGGCGCCACGGGACCCCGCCGCGTCACGGCCGGGAGATGGCGCCCCTCACTGCCGCGTTGCGGCCTGCGCGCGCTCAGCCAGCAGCACGCGCTCGCGCTCGTTGCCGGTGAGTTCCGCGGCGCGCGCGAAGGCCCCGCGCGCCTCTTGCGCGCGCCCGAGCTTGGCCAGCAGGTCGCCGCGCACGGCGTGCAGCAGGTGATAGCGCTGCATCTGCGGCGACTGCGCCAGCGCCTCGACGAAGGGCAGCGCCACCGCCGGCCCCGAGGCCATGCCCACGGCCACCGCCCGGTTCAACTCGATCACCGGCGACGGCTGGCGCTCGAGCAGGCGGCCGTAAAGAGTGACGATGCGGGCCCAGTCGGTCTCGGCGGCCGTGCGCGCCACGGCATGGCAGGCGGCGATCGCGGCCTGCAGCGCATAAGGTCCGCCATCGCCGCCGGGCAGCGCCACGGCCCGCGCCAGCGCCGCCAGGCCGCGGCCGATGAGCAGGCGGTCCCAGCGGCCCCGGTCCTGGTCGAGCAGCAGGATGGGGCGGCCCTGCGCATCGATGCGTGCCCGGGTGCGCGACGCTTGGATCTCCATCAACGCCACGAGCCCCTGCACCTCGGGCTCTCCAGGCGCCAGCGCCGCCAGCACACGGCCCAGGCGCAGCGCCTCCTCGCACAGGGCGGGGCGCATCCAGTCGTCGCCGGCGGTCGCCGAGTAGCCTTCGTTGAAGACCAGGTACACCACCTCGAGAACCACGGCCAGGCGCGTGGCCAGCGCATCGCCGCGCGGCACCTCGAAGGGCACGCGCGCATCGGCCAGCGTGCGCTTGGCGCGCACGATGCGCTGCGCGATCGTGGGCTCCGGCACGACGAAGGCGCGCGCGATCTCGGCGGTGGTGAGGCCACCGAGCAGCCGCAGCGTGAGCGCCAGCTGCGCCTCGCGCGGCAGCACCGGGTGGCAGGCGGCGAAGATGAGGCGAAGCAGGTCGTCGCCGTAGTCCTCGCGGGCGGCGTCGAGCGCGTCGCTGAAGTCGGGCACCACGTGGTCGCCGCGCGCGTCGGCATCGGCACCCAGCTCCTGCTGCTTGCGCTCATGCAGCGCGCGCTGGCGCAGCCAGTCCAGGGCCCGGTTCTTCGCCGTCGCCATCAGCCACGCGCCCGGGTTCTGCGGCAGGCCATCGCGTGGCCAGTGCTCGAGCGCCGCAACGAGCGCCTCCTGCGCCAGGTCTTCGGCGAGGCCGACATCGCGCACGACGCGCGCGATGGCGCCGATGACCTTGGCCGCCTCGATGCGCCAGACGGCCTCGATGCGGCGATGCAGCGGCTCATCGGGCAGGGTCGGCGCGGCCATGATGTCGTGCTGCGCGGTCGCTCAGCGGGGCTGGTTCGACGCGACCTGGTCGCGCAGCCGGTCTTCCTGCTGGCGCAGTTCAGGCGTGAGCGCCTCGCCGAAGTCGTCGGCCTCGAAGACGGGGCGGATCTCGACCTCGCAGGCCTCCGCGTGCGGGTTGGGGCAGCGGCGCAGCCACTCGATGGCCTCGTCCATGGAGCGCACCTGCCAGAGCCAGAAGCCGGCGACCAGTTCCTTGGTCTCCGCGAACGGGCCGTCGATGACGGTGCGCCGGTCGCCGTCGAAGCGCACCCGCGCGCCCTTGGCGCTGGGGTGCAGGCCTTCGCCGGCCAACATGATGCCGGCCTTCACGAGCTCCTCGTTGTAGCGGCCCATGGCCTCGAGAAGTGGCGTGTCCGGCATCTCGCCGGCTTCGGAGGAGCGGGTCGCCTTGACCATCACCATCACTCGCATCATTTCTCTCCTGTTCGGTTGCATGCAGCTTCGGTGGGCCGCGGTCCGCAGGCGACCGATGATCCCACCTCACTTGCACGACGCGCCACAGCCCCGAGAATCGACAACATCGACTGGACCTGGCGACCGACCCATGCAATACCTGCTACTCGTGTACACCGACCAAGCGCTGCTCGGCCGGCTCGAGGCCGAGGAATTCGACTCGCACATGCGCGACTGCCTGCTGCATGCCGACGAGTTGCAGGCCTGCGGCAAGCTGCTCGGCTTCCAGCAGCTCGAGCCGCCGGCCACGGCCAAGGCGGTGCGCATGCGTGGCTCGAAATCGCAGGTGCTGGACGGGCCGTTTGCCGAAACCAAGGAGATGCTGGCCGGCTTCAACCTCGTCGAGGCCGAGTCCATGGAAGAGGCCGTGCGCATGGCCGAGGCGTTGCCCTGGGCGCGCTACGGCTGCATCGAGGTGCGTCCGGTGCGCAACGTGGCCGCCGTGCGCGCGCGCGTCGGCGCCTGATGCAAGTACCCTGAAGCGGCTTCGCCGCCCGGCGGCCCGCGATGCTCGCGGGGCTCATGTGGGGTTCCGCGTCAGGAGCGGCCGCAGGGCCAGCAGCCCGAGCGCGGGCCCGATGGCCAGCCACGGCAGCACCTGCGCCAGCGGCACGCTGGCCGCGAGGCGCACGAAGACCTCGATGCTGAGGGCCGAGATGGCGAACCCGAGGCTGTTGGTGAGGGTGAGCACGCTGCCCACCGCCTCGCGCGGCGCATTGGCCGCGGTCAGGGCGCTGAACTGCGGCGAGTCGCCGACGACGGTGATGCCCCACAGCACCAGCCAGGCCAGGAAGAGCCCGAGCGCCGCGGGCATCAGCCAGGGCGCCACGAGGCAGCACAAGCCGCTCACGGCCAGCTGAACGGCGGCCACGCGCGCACTGCCCCAGCGCGCCACGAGTTGCCCACCGAGGACGCAGCCGAGCGCGCCCGCACCCAGGGCGGCGAACGTCCACCAAGACACGGCCACCGAGTCGGCCAGGCGCGTGGCGATGATGGCTGGCATCAGCACCCAGACCGTGTACAGCTCCCACATGTGCCCGAAGTAGCCGAAGGCCGAGGCGCGCACACGGCGGTCGCGCCAGAGGCTCGCGAGGGCGCCGATGCGCAGCCCGCGTACTGCCGCCGAGCGCGACGCTGCTGCAGGTGTCGGCTCGGGTACGAGCAGCACCACCGCCAGCCCGGCCGCCACGCACAGCAGCGCCACGGCCACGAAGACCCATTGCCAGGGCAAGGCAGCGCCCCCGCTGACGAGCGCGCGCAGGGCGTGGGCGCTGGCGCTGCCCAGCACGAGCGCCCCGATGAGCCAGCCGAGCGCCGCACCGAGGCCGCGCGGAAACCACTGTGAGGCGATCTTCATGCCAACGGGGTAGATGCCGGCGAGAAAGAAGCCGGTGAGTACTCGCCATGCGACCAGCGCGGCATAGGACGACGCCATCGCGGCGGCGGCGAGCGTGGCGATGCCGCAGGCCAGCGAGCAGGCGAGAAAGACGCGCCGCGCCGGGAAGCGGTCGGCCACGGCCAGCAAGGCGAAGACGAGCGTGCCGACGATGAAGCCGATCTGCAGTGCCGAAGACAGCGTGGCTACCGCCGCCACCGGCCAGCCCTGGTGGGCGTGGGCGGCCTGCAGGTCGGGCATGACGGCATTGACGGCGAACCACGGCGAGGTGCCGAGCAGCTGCGCGAAGACGATCACCGGCAGCACTCGGCGCGGGGGTGCCGCATCGGCGGGCACGCCGGCAGCGGCCGGCGAGGGAGAAGAAGGCATCGGTCCTTGACCTTACTCAAGCACCGACGGCCTCGCCACGCGGTCACCACCCTTGTGCGGCTGCGGCCGATCCCTTACGCTGGCCTGCCCCGATTCATACATCGTCTGCAGGCCGCCCAGCGGCTCATGGGGTTCCGTTGCCCCAGTGGCTGCACCGGCTGCGAGGAGAGCCTCCATGCCAAGCCCAGCCATGTCCGGCGCCGCTTTCGCGGTGCCGGCGATCCGAACTCTTGCCCTCGTTGGCCCAGCCGCCGCCGGCAAGACCAGCCTCGCCGAGGCGCTGCTGGTGAAGAGCGGCAGTATCGGCGGCGCCGGCAGCCTTGAGCGCGGCACCACGGTCAGCGACTACGACCCGCTCGAGCGCAAGATGCAGCATTCGCTGAACGCGGCGCTCATGCACATGCAGCACGGGGGCACGCGCATCCACTTCATCGACACGCCGGGCGCCAGCGATTTCCTGGGCCAGAGCCTGCCGGCGCTGGAAGCGGTGGAGACGGTGGCGATCGTCATCAACGCCGCCACCGGCATCGAGCCGATGGCCGAGCGCATGATGGACTACGCAGCGAGCCGCCACCTCGACCGCCTCATCGTCGTCAACAAGATCGACGCGCAGGGCATCAACCTAGCCGGGCTGCTCGAGCAGATCCAGGCGCGCTTCGGCAAGGAGTGCCTGCCGCTGAACCTGCCCGACGGGGGCGGCGCGCGCGTCGTCGAGTGTTTCTACAACCGCGAGGGCCACAGCGACTTCGGCAGCGTCGACGCGGCACACCGCGCGCTGGTGGAGCAGGTGGTCGAGGTCGACGCTGCTTTCGTCGACCGCTACCTCAACGACGGCGACATCGACGCCGGTGAGTTGCACGCACCGCTCGAGCAGGCGCTGCGCGAGGGGCACCTCATTCCGGTGTGCTTCACCTCGGCGCGCACGGGCGCGGGCGTGGCCGAGCTCCTCGACGTCATCGCCAAGCTGCTGCCCAACCCGACTGAAGGCAACCCACCCGACTTCCTGAATGGGGAAGGTCCCGACGCCAAGCTGATGCACGCCGAGCCCGACCCCGGCAAGCATGTGCTCGGCCATGTTTTCAAGGTGACGGTGGACCCCTATGTCGGCCGCATGGGCATCTTCCGCATTCACCAGGGCACGGTGACGAAGGACTCGCTGCTGTACATCGGCGATGGCCGCAAGCCCTTCAAGGTGGGCCACCTGTTCATGTTGCAGGGCAAGGACCACGTCGAAGTGCCTCGCGCGGTGCCGGGCGACATCGTGGCCGTGGCCAAGGTCGACGAGATCCACTTCGACGCGGTGCTGCACGACGCCGCCGAGGACGACCACATCCACCTCAAGGCACTCGACTTCCCGAAGCCCGTGCACGGGCTGGCGGTGGAGGCCAAAAAGCGCGGCGACGAACAGCGCATGTGGGAGATCCTGCAGAAACTCGTGGACGAGGACCCGTGCCTGAAGATCGAGCACGTGGTCAGCACCAACGAGACCATCGTCTACGGCCTCGGCGAGCTGCACCTGCGCGTGTTGCTCGAGCGGATGAAGGAGACCTACAAGTTCGAGGTCAACACGCGGCCGCCACGCATCGCTTACCGCGAGACGATCACCGCCAGGGCCGAGGGCCACCACCGGCACAAGAAGCAGACGGGCGGCGCCGGCCAGTTCGGCGAGGTCTACCTGCGCGTGGAGCCGCTGCCACGCGGTAGCGGCTTCGAGTTCGCCGACGAGGTGAAGGGCGGCGTCATCCCGAACCAGTTCATCCCGGCCGTCGAGAAGGGCGTGCGTGACGTGTTGGCGATGGGGGCCATCGCCGGCTACCCCGTGGTGGACGTGAAGGTCACCGTTTACGACGGAAAGCACCACAGCGTCGACAGCAAGGAGATCGCTTTCGCCACCGCTGGCAAGAAGGCTTTCATGGCCGCCATTCGCGAGGCGCGGCCGATCGTGCTGGAGCCTATCGTGCACGTGGAGATCGCGGCGCCCGATTCGGCGATGGGCGACATCACCGGCGACCTTTCCGGCAAGCGGGGTCTCGTGAGCGGCACCGCCAACGGCGCCAACGGGACCGTGGTGATCCGCGGCCAGGCTCCGCTCTCGGAGCTCACCGGCTACCAGAACCGGCTCAATGCAATGACCTCCGGCCAAGGCCGGTACACGATCGAGCTCTCGCACTATGAGGCGGTGCCGCCCGCCGTGCAGGCGCAGCTCGTCAGCCAGCATTCGGTCAAGGACGAGGACTGAACCCGACCTGAACCGTGATTCGAGCCTACCCCGGCGGCGGCCCGGGGAGCGTCGCCTGCCGTGCTACGCGGCAGCGCGTGAGCCGCGGTTCATCAACGACAAAGGAGACACCCATGATCCGTCCCGCATTTCGCTTAGCTCGGCGCGCGTTGTTCCTTGCCGGCATGACGGCGGCGACCCTGATGTTCGCCGGTGCGGCCGACGCGCAGGTGCCGCTGTACGGCGCCAACGTGACGCTCGATCAGGCGCGCAAGGCGATGACTGCGGCGCAGGCCGAGGCGCGCAAGAACGGTTGGCCGGTGGCCATTGCGATCGTCGACAACGCCGGCCAGCTGGTGATGTTCGAGCGCATGGACAACACGCAGACCGCCAGCGTCGAGGTGGCGCAGGACAAGGCCGTCTCAGCCGCCATGTACCGGCGCTCGACCAAGGTCTTCCAGGACATGGTGGCCGGCGCCGGTGCCGGCACGCGCGCCCTCAACCTGCGCGGCGCGAGCACCGTGGAGGGCGGCTTGCCGCTCGTCGTCGAGGGCAAGATTATCGGCGGCATCGGCGTTTCGGGCGTCAATTCCGACCAGGACGGCGTGGTCGCCAAGGCTGGGGCTGACGCTGCCGCGGCGCGGTAGGCCGGCCGCCGCGGGGGCGCGGGATTGCTTGGCTATCGCGTGATCGCGTGCTTCTGGCGCTTGAGCAGCGCCGCCAAATCCGCGGCGTGCGGCGCTGGCGTCACGGCGGCCAGTTCGGCCGCTTCACTGCGCCGCGTGACGCCTACCGCATCGCGAGCGGGAGCTTTCGTCTGGGCGGCGGGAAGGCGGCGGCCAGTTCCGCTCGGTCTTCGGAGGTGAGGCGCAGCGAGCCTGCTGCCCAGTTTTCGCGCAGGCGGGCGGGGTCGCTGGATTTCGGAATGACCATGACGCCCGGCAGCGCCAACAGTGCGGCTAGCGCCACCTGTGTCGCTGAGCTGTCGTGTCGTTGTGCGATTCGGTCCAGCGCCGGGTGGTTGGCAAGCGTGCCTTGGTCGAGGGGGCTGTAGGCCATGAGGGGCATCGAACGAGCCTGCTGCCATGGCAGGAGGTGGAACTCGGCGCCGCGCTGGCCCAGCGAGAGGTAGACCTGGTTCGCAGCGCAGCGTTGCCCTCCGGCCAGCGCCAGCAGTTCCTGCAAGTCGGCGGTGTCGAAGTTGCTGACGCCCCAGCGGGCGATGAGGCCGCGCTGCGCGAGTCCTTCGAAGGCCGCCACGCTTTCCGCCAACGGCACGCTTCCGCGCCAGTGCAGAAGGTAGAGATCGATGCGGTCGAGGCCGAGACGTCGCAGGCTCGCCTCGCAGGCCTTGTGCATGGCCGTTCGGCTCGCGTTGTGTGGGTAGACCTTGCTGACCACGCGAACATCTTCGCGAGTGACCACACGGTCTTGTATGGCGCCTGCGAGGGCCTTACCGAGCACGGACTCCGCGCCGCCCTCGCCGTACATCTCGGCGGTGTCGATCACGCGGTAGCCAAGGTCGAGTGCCGCGCGGATCGCGTGGATTTCAGCGCTTCGCGTGGCTGCGCTTTCGCCGTACCGCCACGTACCCAGCCCGAGTGCTGGCCAGTGTGTGCCATCGGCGAAGGCGACCTTTGGCGCGCCAAGCAGATCACTCATGCGTGGATGGTAGGCCCGCGGAGTGAGCAAGCGGGCCTTACCGCGCTGAACGGCGCTTTATCATTCGTGCTCACCATGGAATCCGGCCCACCCGACCTTGCGCAGGTGCGCCTGGACAACGCAATGCGGTTGTTCGAGGAGTTCGTGCGCGCAACGGCAAGGCATGCCGATGCGGCGACGCTACGAGGCTTGGAGCGGCGCTTTGCCGAGAGGGTGCAGATACAGCCGAGCTACTGGAGCCAGATCAAGAGTCGTTCGCGCCAGATCGGCGAGCGGCTGGCCCGGCAGTTCGAACATTTGATGCACAAGCCGCGCGGCTGGATGGATCTTCCCCATGGTGGCGAGGGGTCCGGTCCAGCGGATCGCTCCGCTGCCGGCGTGGCGGACGTTGGAGCCGGGGGCGAGTCCGAGAGCAGCGCGCCCCGAGACGATGATGAACGCTTCATCATCGGGCTGGTCCTCACCTATTACCGCCGGCACCCTCAACGCGCTCGTGCGCGCCTGCTGGACCTGCTGGGCGAGGTGCTCGTCCCTGCTGATGCGGAAGGCCCGAGAGCGGGGAGCCCAGGCCGATCGGTTTCTCCGGTCAGCGGGCAGACTGTCAGCGGAGGCGGTCCGCGGGCCGACGACGAGCAAGCGCTGTGGCTGCGCACCCGCAGTGGTGTGGCGCCCTTGAAGCCGCGGAAATGAGGACGCTTGGCCCGCACAGGGCGCACAGGGTGCCCTCATGGAAGATTGCTCGGACCTAGGGGTGTTCCGGAGTGTGCCGACGCTTGCGCGTTGATTACGGTATGTTTATCATCTGCGCAAGCCTGTGAGTTGCGCTCCGTTCGAGGGGGCTGGCGCACAGCCGATCAACCTCAACCGCCCACCATGATCCAGTTCCCGTCCATTGCGCTTCGTTCTGTGCCCCATCAGGGGCGCTGTTCCGGCGTCTTTGCTGGCGGCTTCAGGGTCCTGTGCGTGACTCTTGTCGCCCCGCCCGGGGCAGGAGTTGGATGACGCGCCCGTTTCGAGGCGGTCAGTCCTTTCTCCAGGCCCGGGTCGCGGAAGCGCCCGGGCCTCTTTGCATTCTGCTTGTCACGCCTCGCTTGCTGAGGCTGGTGACCCACGAAGGAGAGTTGGATGAAGCTTGTCGTCAAGTACCTGAAGCCGCGCAATCCGTTCGTGGCATTGAGCCTGGCCCGAAAGGCCGGCGCGCACCGGCCCGGTAGGCGCGCCCGGCGTCGCTTGATCGAGACTGATTGCCGGCGCGAGGCGGAACAGCGGTTCGATCCAGGTCCGTGATTCTTCCTAACCCAACAGACGGCGATGCCTGCGGCCTTTGCGCGGGTGGCGCCGGAGGAGTGCATCCATGTATCGAGAGTTGCCCTTTCTCCCGTCGCCGGAGCGCGCCCCCGCCCTTCTCGGTGGCCGGCGTGTGATTGCAGTGCTTCTGCGTCGGGCCAGCGCGGGGCTGGCACGGCTTGCCCTCAGCGTGGCTGGCGCGGCTGCGCATGGGCCCGCGCGCGAGCCGTTGGTCGAGTTCTACGCAGAGGCTGGTGCGCCCGAGGGCGCCCTCTATGTGGACGGCGAGTTGGTCGGGACCGTGATCGGCGTCAGCCGACTTTGAGGGTGATGCGTAAGCTCCCCCGTCAAGTAGACAAGTCAGAAGTAGAGACTCCCTGGTTGAACACCCTGGGCTTGAACACCGCGGGAGGCAAGTCACCCAGGGACTCGTGCGGCCGGTACTCGTTGTAGTCGCTGAGCCAGTCGTCG
>JAEUPE010000296.1 GCA_016790435.1 Rubrivivax sp.
AGGATCTGGCCGATGTCCATCGCATTGCGCTGCGCCGGCAGGCCACCGTTGATGGCGCACGCGCCAACGGCCACGAGCACCTTGCAACGGGCGCGGAACTCGCGCAGCACGTGCACGTTCTCGGCGTTGCACAGCCCGCCCTCGACGAGCCCGATGTCGCAAGGGCCGCAGTGCTTGATGTCGGTGAGCGGCGAGCGGTCGAGCTGCACGCGCTCGAAGAGCGGGAACAGTCGCTCGTCGAGGTCCATCATCGACATGTGGCAGCCGAAGCAGCCGGCCAGCGAGCAGGTGGCGATGCGCAGGCGGCGCGGGGCTTCAGCGTCGGGCATCGTCGGGCTCCGAGGCAGGGGCGGCAGCGTCGGCGGCAGCGATGGCGTCTGCGGCGGCGTCCTCCACGTCGACGCGGCGCGAGCCGATCGGCACCGCGAAGCCGCGCCGCTTCGGCAGGATCGCCCCCACCGGGCACACCTGCGCCGCGAAGTCGTCGGGCGCGAGCGCGCTGTCGGCGAGAAGGCCGCTCGGCGAGTTGACGAGCAGCCGCGTGCCGATGCCATGGCCGCCGATGGCGAAGACATCCTTGCCGTCGATCTCGTGGCTGGCGCGCACGCACAGCTTGCACAGGATGCAGCGGTTGAACTCCAGCCACAGCTGCGCATGGCTGGCGTCGACCGGCCGCTGCGGATGGAACTCCTCGAACGCCGGGCCGGTCATGCCGAGCTCGTAGCCGGCCGCCTGCAGCCGGCAGTCGCCGCTCTTCTCGCAGCCCGGGCAGAAGTGGTTGCCTTCGACGAACAGCATCTGCACCAGCATGCGCCGGCGGCCGTCGAGATCGGGCGTGCGGTTCTCGACGACGAGGCCCGGTGCGGCGCGGGTCGTGCAGGCGGCGGCCAGCCGGCCGTCGACGCGCACGGTGCACAGCCGGCAGGCGCCGCTCTGGCCCAGGCGCGGGTGCCAGCAAAGGTGTGGCACGTGCCGGCCGGCGCGCACCGCCGCCACCATCAGCGTGTCGCCGTCGTCGAAGGGCACCTCGGCGCCGTCGAGCTGGAAGGTGTTCATCCGTGCCGCTCCAGGTGGGCGCCGGGGTCGTCGCGGCCGGTGACGCGGCGCGCCGCTTCGAGCTCGGCGTCGAGGTCGAAGCCCGGCTGGAAGTCCGCCGCCAGCAGGCGCCGCTCGTAGGCGGGCCGGAAACGCACGAGCGTGTCGCGCAGCACGTTCGTCGCCGAGGCGCCGAGGCCGCAATGCGTGGTGCCATGCAGCAACGACTCCAGCCCCTCGAGCGTGGCGGCGTCGAACATCGAGCCGTGGCCCTCGGCGAGCTTGTCCATGCGCCGCCGCACGAGCTCGGTGCCCACCCGGCACGGCGTGCAGAAGCCGCAGCTCTCGTGCGCGAAGAAGTGCGCGAAGCAGCGCGCCACCTCGAACATGTCGCGCGAGCTGTCGAACACCATGAGCGCGCCGGCCGTGGGCACGTCCTCGAAGCCGATGCGCCGGCCCATCTCGTGCGCCGCCAGGCACACGCCGGAGGGCCCCCCGACCTGCACCGCCTGCACCGGGCGGCCGGCCGAGCCGGCACCGCAGTCGTGCAGGATCTCCTCGACCGTGACGCCGAACGGGTACTCGTAGACGCCCGGCCGCGCGCAGTCGCCACTGATCGAATGCAACTTGGTGCCCGTGCTGAGCGCGGTGCCGATGCCGGCCCACCAGGTGCCGCCACGCGCGGCGATGTGCGCGGCGGCGGCGAACGTCTCGACGTTGTTCACCACCGTCGGCTGCCCGAGGTAGCCCCGCTCGACCGGGAACGGCGGCCGGATGCGCGGCGTGCCGCGCTTGCCTTCGAGCGACTCGATGAGCGAGCTCTCCTCGCCGCAGACGTAGGCGCCGGCGCCGAGGTGGATGTCGATGTCGAAGTCGAAGCCCTCGACCCCGGCGATGCCGTGGCCGAGCAGGCCGGCGGCGCGCCGCCGCGCGAGCACCTCGCGCAGCCCGTCGAGCAGATAGCGGTACTCGCCACGCAGGTAGACGAAGCCCTGGCGCGCCCCGAGCACGCGCGCCGCCACCGTCATGCCTTCGAAGACGGCTTCGGCGTGGCGCGTGAGCAGCACGCGGTCCTTGAAGGTGCCGGGCTCGCCTTCGTCGGCGTTGCAGACGACGACGCGCGTGCCGCCTTCGGGCACCGGTGCGGCGCGCGCCAGGCGCCATTTCTGGCCGGTGGCAAAGCCTGCGCCGCCGCGCCCGCGCAGCTTCGAGCCCGCGATCTCGTCGAGCGTGGCGTCGGCGCCGCGCGCCAGCGTGGCGTGCAACGCCTCGCCGCTCATCGGTGGCGCCGACAGCAGCACGTCGGCCCGGCGAATCTGGTCGTCGATCGCGAACCACTCCGCCGGCCAGTCGTGCATTGGGGCGCCGGAGCGCAGCAGGTCGGCCAGCTGCACGACACGCGGCTCGTCCAGGCGCGTCAGCGCGCGCTGCTGGTTCACGAGTACGGCCGGCCCCTGGTCACCAAGGCCGATGCAGGAGGTGAAGTCGACGCTGGCCAGCCCGTCGGCCGTGCGCTGCCCGGGGGCGATGCCCAGCCGCCGGCACAGCGTGCGCGCCAGGTGCCGGCTGCCGGCCATGCGGTCGGTGACGTTGTCGCTGAACAGCAGGTGGTGCCGGCCGACCTCGCGCAGGTGAAAGAAGCGGTAGAAGCTCGCGACGCCTTCGACGACGGCCGGCGTCAGGCCGACGCCCGCGGCCACCTGCGCCAGCACGTCGCGCGGCAGCCAGCCCGTGTGCTCCTGCACCTCGCGCAGGATCTGCACGAGCGCATCGCGCCGCCCGCCGCGGCGTTGTACGACACGCTCGACGGTCGCGACACGGATCTCGGTGGCGGTCATGGGCAACGGGACCGAAGTTGGGCCAAGCGTACACGCTCGGCGGGGTCGGACGGATGAAACCAGGCCGCGGAGGCCCAATGGGCCACAACGGTGCTGGGAGGGACCCCCGAGGGGATCGCTAGACTCGGCGCCATCGTGGTCACTCACCTGCTCTACCTGCACGGCTTTCGTTCGTCGCCGCAGTCCTTCAAGGCGCGCATGCTGGCCGAGTGGCTGGCCGCGCACCGCCCCGACATCACGTGGTGGTGCCCGCAGCTGCCGCCATCGCCCCGCGAAGCCATCGCGCTGGCCGAGCAGGGTACCGCCGGCTGGCCGGCCGACAAGGCGAGGCAGTGGGCCGTGCTCGGCAGTTCGCTCGGCGGCTTCTATGCGACGGTTCTGGCCGAACGCTGGGGCTGCAAGGCGGTGGTCATGAACCCGGCCGTCGACCCCGCGCGCGACCTCGTCCACTACATCGGCCCGCTGCACGCTTTCCACGACCCGACGCTGCAGTTCGAGTTCCACGCGCACTACATCGACGAGCTGCGCCAGTTGACGCCCGGCCCGATCACGCGTCCCGAGCGCTACTTCGCCCTCATCGCCAAGGGCGACGAACTGCTCGACTGGCGCGAGATGAGCGCGCGCTACCCCCGCGCGGCCGGGCGGCTGCTCGAGGGCAGCGACCACGGCCTCTCCGACTTCGCCGTGCACCTGCCGACGATCCTCGACTTCCTGCAACTGAACTGACCTCATGCGATTGAAGAACAAGGTCTGCCTCGTCACCGGGGCGGCACAAGGCATCGGCGCGGCCACCTGCGCCAAGTTCGCGGCCGAAGGCGCCATCGTCATCGGTGCCGACCTGCGCGCCGACGCCATCGGCGCGGGGCACGAGCGCCATGCGCTCGACGTGACGCAGCGCGACAACGTGGACGCCGTGGTCGCCGCCGTGCTGGCCCGCCACGGCCGCCTCGACGTGCTCGTCAACAACGCCGGCATCACCAAGGATGCGCGGCTGGTGAAGATGACACAAGCGCAGTTCGATGCCGTCATCGACGTCAACCTGCGCGGCGTCTTCCATTGCGCACAGTCGGTGGCCGAGGGCATGGTGGCGCGCGGCAGCGGCGTCATCCTGAATGCCAGCAGCGTGGTCGGCATCTATGGCAACTTCGGCCAGACCAACTACGCGGCCAGCAAGTTCGGCGTCATCGGCTTCACCAAGACCTGGAGCCGCGAGCTCGGGCCGAAGGGCATTCGCGTCAACGCGGTGGCGCCCGGCTTCGTGGAAACGCCCATCCTCGCCACGATGCCCGAGAAGGTGCTCGCACAGATGCGCGAGAAGGTGCCCCTGGCACGCCTGGGCAAACCCGAGGAAATCGCCAACGTCTACGCCTTCCTGGCCAGCGACGAAGCCAGTTACATCAACGGCGCCGTGATCGAGGTCTCCGGCGGGATGTCCGTGTGAAGGCTGGCACGAACCTGCCGCGCGGCGCAACCTCGGACCGGCCGTGACGGTTACTGCACGCCTTCGCCAGGGCCCTCGCTAGCCTCGGGCGACAATCCGACCCGATGTACGCCCTCTTCGACGACGCCGGCCGCTTCCACGCCGGGCGCGTGCTGTCCGATGCCGAAAGCTCGCTGCAGGTGGAGCTGGAGTCGGGCAAGCGCGTCAAGGTGAAGGCCGCCAACGTGATGCTGCGCTTCGAGAAGCCCGCGCCGGCGGAGCTGATCGCGCGCGCGCAGGCGCTCGCCGGGGAGATCGACCTCGACCTCGCCTGGGAATTCGCGCCCGAGGCCGACTTCGGCTTCGCCGAGTTGGCCCGCGACTACTTCGAGCCGGGCGCCGGCCCGGAGAAGCAGGCGGCGGCGCTGTTCCGGCTGTTCGATGCGCCGCACTACTTCCGCCGCGTCGGCAAGGGCCAGTTCCGCAAGGCGCCCGAGGAGACGGTGAAGGCGGCGCTCGCCGCCATCGAGCGCAAGCGGGCGCAGGCCGAATTGATCGAGGGCTGGGCGGTCGAGATCGCCGAGGGCCGATGCCCGGAGCCGGTGCGCGAGCAGCTCTACCGCATCCTCTTCAAGCCGGACAAGAACGCGCCCGAGTACCGCGCCGTGGTCGAGGCGGCCAAGCGCACGCACCGCGCACCGCTCGACCTGCTCAAGGGCGCGGGCGCCATCGACAGCCCCTACCAGTTCCACTGGCGGCGTTTCCTGTTCGAGGTGTTTCCGAAGGGCACGGCCTTCCCGCCCCGGCTGGAAGCCCCGCGCATCAAGGACGACCTTCCGCTGGCCGCGGGCGTGCAGGCGTTCTCGGTCGACGACTCGGCCACCACCGAGATCGACGACGCGCTCTCGGTGCGTGGCCTGGGCAGCGGCACCGTGACATTCGGCATCCACATCGCGGCGCCCGGCCTCGCCATCACGCCCGATTCGGCGCTCGACAGGCTGGCCCGCGACCGCCTCTCGACCGTCTACATGCCGGGCTGGAAGCTGACCATGCTGCCGGCCGAGGTGGTGGAGGCGTACACGCTCACCGAGGGACGCGATTGCCCGGCGGTGAGCCTCTACGCGACCATCGACGAGGCAACGCTCGAGTTGCGGGGCACCGAGACGAAGCTCGAGCGCGTGCCCGTCGTGGCCAACCTTCGCCACGACCTGCTCGATGCCGTCATCACCGAAGAGACGCTCGAGCGGGTGTCCACGGGCACCGTTGCGCCCGAGACGGCCGGCTTCCCGTTCGCGGCCGAGCTGGCCTTCGCGCACCGCCTGGCAAGAGCGCTGAAGGCCCAGCGCGAGGTCGTGCGCGGCAAGCCGGAGAACTTCAACCGGCCCGACTACAGCTTCAAGCTCGAGCGCGAAGCGGCGGCGGACGGCGCGCCGCCGGACGCGCGCGAACCGTCCGAACCGACAGGCAATGAACGTGTCAGCATCACGCCGCGCCGCCGCGGCGCGCCGCTCGACCTGGTGGTGGCCGAGGCGATGATCCTCGCCAACAGCACCTGGGGCGGATGGCTGGCCGAACACGGCGTGCCCGGCATCTACCGCAGCCAGGCCAGCATGGCGCCCGGCATCAAGGTGCGCATGGGCGTGAAGCCGCTGCCGCACGCCGGCATGGGTGTGCCGCAGTATGCGTGGGCCACGTCACCGCTGCGCCGCTGCGTCGATCTCGTGAACCAGTGGCAGATCATCGCCGTGGCGCGCCAGGGCCGCACAGCGGCGCTCGTGGCGCCTTTCAAGCCCAGGGACGCGGCGCTCTTCGCGCTCATCTCGGCCTTCGATGCCGCGTACGCGGCCTACAACGACTTCCAGAACGGCATCGAGCGTTTCTGGACGCTGCGCTGGCTGGAGCAGAACGGCGTGACCGAACTCGAGGCCACGCTCATCAAGCCCGGTGTTGCGCGCGCCGAGACGCTGCCTCTTGTCTTTGCGCTGCCCGGCACCGACCACCTGGCGCGCGGCACGCGCGTGCGTGCGCGCATCGCCGGCATGGATCTGCTGACGCTGGACCTGCACGCCACGCTGGCCGCGGCGCTGGCTGTGCCGGCCGCCGCCGAGGCGCCAGCCGAAGCAGCCGAGGCCGAAGACGAGGAAGATGCCGCGCTGGCGGCCGGGCCGTTGCACCTGGCCATCGACGACGCGGCGGTCGACGAGCCGGCACCGGGCGAGCCGGCCCCCGCCGCGACCGGCGGCGCGGCGGCCTGAGCGGGGCCAGCAACCCTCATCGCCATGGCCGATTTCCAGCCGACCCAGATCGACGATTCCCACGATCGGCCCGAACCACCGGCGCCTGGCGGCGTGCGAGCGCGTCTGCGGGACGTGCCGCGCGAGATGCCGAGTGAGGTGCCGCGGGAGATGCCGCGCATCGGCTCGGGCGGCGGGCCCGGCGCCACGACAGCGGCCACCTCGTGGCTGCGCCTGCGCTGGCGCGAGTGGAGCACGCTGCAATGGGCGCTGCTCATCTCCGGGGCGCTGCATGCAGGCCTGCTAATGGTGCGCTTCGTCGACCCGGAGCGCTTCGAGCGGGCCTTCCGCGACACGCCGCTGGAGGTGATCCTCGTCAACGCCCGCTCGCGCGAGGCGCCGGTGCAGGCCCAGGCCATCGCGCAGGCCAGCCTCGCCGGCGGCGGCGAGGCCGAGCGCGGGCGCGCCACCTCGCCCCTGCCGATGGCACCGCAGGTGGCGCTGGGTGATTCGTCCGAAGAGGCGCGCCGGCGCATCGACCAGCTGGCGCAGGAGCAGCAACAGTTGCTGACCCAGCTGCGCCGCGAGATCGCCGCGCTGCCGCCGCCGGACCCGCGGCGCGAGCAAGGCACTGCCGAAGATCGCGACCAGGAAGAGCGCCGCAGGCAGATGCTGCGCATGCTCGCCGAGATCGAGAAGCGCGTGAACGAGGAGAACGCGCGCCCGAAGCGCCGCTACATCAGCCCGGCCACGCGCGAGGAGGTCTACGCGCTGTACTACGACGCGCTGCGCCGGCGCATCGAGGAGCGCGGCACGCGCGACTTCCCCACGCACCAGGGCCAGAAGCTCTACGGCGAGCTGGTGATGAACGTCACCGTCGATTCGAGCGGCCAGGTGGTCGAGACCGAGATCGTGCGGCCCTCGCGCTCGCGCGTGCTGGACGCCAAGGCGATGTCGATCGTGCGCGCCTCGGCGCCGTTCGGGCCCTTCAGCGGCCCCATGCGCACGCAGGCCGACCAGATCGTCGTCACGGCCCGCTTCCGCTTCACGCGCGAGGAGGGGCTGGAGACCTCCCTCACGAGCCGATGAACGCCATGGCAGAAATGAATCCCCACGGCAGCGCCGGCGATGCCTGGCGCTATGCGGTGCTCGGCAACCCGATCGCGCACAGCC
>JAEUPE010000286.1 GCA_016790435.1 Rubrivivax sp.
CGTGGCGCCGAGCGTCACCGCCGCGTCGTCGATGTCGGCGCGCAGGTTCGCGAGGCTCGCCGACACCACGCGCACCGCATAGGGCAGCAGCAGCGCCGTGTGCCCCACGAGCAGGCTTGCCAGCACCGGCAGGTTGTAGACGAGCACCATGTGGTTGAGCAGCGCCAGGCCGACGATGATGCCCGGCACGATGAGCGGCAGCGTCAGCAACGTGCGCACCACCTCCTGCCCGGGCAGCTTGCGGCGTGCCAGCGCATAGGCCACCGGCACGCCGAGTCCGAGCGCGGCCAGCGTGCTGCCCACGCCCACCAGCAGGCTCGTCATGAAGCTGCGCTGGAAGGCGTTGACGGTGAACACATGCGCCATCCAGCGCCACGACCAGCTCTTCGGCGGGAAGGCCAGCGTCTCGTCGCCCGAGAAGCCGGCGACGAAGACGACGACGAAGGGCCCGAGCAGGAAGGCGAGCGTCGCCAGCAGCATCGCCAGCGCCGGCGCGGAGATGCGGTTCATGCCGTCGCCCCTCTGCTCATCGCCTCTTTTTGCGTCGCCTCTCTTTGCGTCGACCCCTCGCGTGCAGGCGCGCGCCGCACGCCGCCGATGCGCCGCAGCCCCTGGTTCACCACCACCGTGGTCACGAGCAGCAGCACGGCGATGACGCTCGCCGCCGTCGTGTCGGCGGAGACATTGACCTTCTGGTACAGCAGCGTCTCCAGCATCAGCACCTTCGGCCCGCCGAGCATCGCCGGCGTGATGTAGGCCGTGACGCAGCCGGTGAAGACGAGCGTGCCGCCGATGATGAGCCCCTCCTGCGTCAGCGGCAGCGTGACGCGAAAGAAGGTCTGCCAGCGGTCGGCGCCCAGCGTCTGCGCCGCCGCCAGCACGTCGGCCGGCAGGTTCTCCAGCGCCGAGACGAGCGAGACCAGCATCAGCGGCATCATCAGCTGCAGCAGGCCGACGAACACCGCGCCCTCGGTGAAGAGCAGCGTCACCGGCTCCTCGACCACGCCGCTGCCCACCAGCAGCGAATTCGCGAAGCCGTTGCGCCCGAGCAGCACGATCCACGAATACGTGCGCGCGATCGGGCTCACCATCAACGGCAGGATCACGAGCGCCGTGAGCAGGCCGCGCCAGGGCGGCGGTACGCGCACCATCGCCATCGCCGCCGGGTAACACACAAGCGCGCTCACGAGCGTGGCGAGCAAGGCGATGCGAAGGGTGCGCCAGTACACCTGCTCGTGCAGCGGCTCGGCGAAAAAGGCGCTGAAGTGCGCGAGCCCCGGCAGCCCCTCCACCTTGAAGGCACCGGCCAGCAGCGCCAGCACGGGCAGCACGAAGAAGAGCGAGACGAAGGCCAGCGCCGGCGCCAGCAGCCACCAGGCGACGCGGGGGGTCATCGGCCTGTGCCTTCGCCGGCGCGGGCACCGGCCCCCGGCATGGGCCCGATGTAGCGCCGGGCGACGACGACGTTGTCGATGTACAGGTGCTGGTCGTGCGGCGAGGTCGCCGTGCCGCCGTGGTAGATGCCCAGCCACGCGGCCTCGATGTGCAGCGCCTCGGTGCGGCGGAAGCGCAACGCCTTGCGGTGCAGGCTCGGCCGGCCGTCGATCCAAACACGCAGTTCGCCGTCGGCGGCGCCGGGCCGGTTGAGCTTCACGTGCTGCTCCACGCAGTACCAGCGCTCGCGCTCGAGCAGCGCGCCGGGCCAGGGCCAGAGCTCGCCGTAGTCGGTGGGCATGTCGGCGTGGTACGCGTAGGTCTGCAGTTGGGTCAGGCCCTGCAGCGGATGGTCGGCCGGGAAGGCCCTCGCGAAAGCGCCGCGTGCCGACCAGCCGTTGCTGCCGTCGGACCGCCGCCCACCCCACCCGGCGCGGTTGTAGGTGCCGGCCAGGCCCGGGAACTTGCCACCGTCCACCGTCGGATTCCAGTCGCGCGCGAGGCGCAGGTAGTAGCGCAGGTACACCTCGTCGGGCTCGCCGCCGAAGTCCTTGAGGTTGACGCGCAGGTCGGCGCCGTAGTTGCTGCCCTTCTTCAGGTTGATGCGCAGCGCCTGGCCGACCAAGGGCCGAAAGCCTCGCGCCGAGTCATCGGCCACCACCTTGACCTCACCGAAACCGCCCTTGGCGAAGCGCGGCTGCCAGGCCCCGTCGTCGAAGCCCGCCGCATACATCACCTGCGGGTCGCGCTCGATGCCCCGGTCGCCCGGGTAGGCCGCGGCCAGGCCGGACAGAGCAGCCCCGCCCGGCAGGCCCGGCACGGCCAGTTCGAACAGGCCGATCGAAGCCCGCCCGTGGCTGCGCGCCACCGTCAGCAGCAGGCGCGCGCGCCGCAACTGGCGGCCCGGCTTGTCGGCCGGCAACGAGAACTGCAGGGCGCTCGCCACGCGCTCGGACACCATGAGCGTCGGCGAGCGACCGAGCGCCCGCACCGTGGAGCAGTCGAGGTGCGTGTCGGCGCTGGGCACGAGTTCCTCGCGGCTGCCGTCGCTGAATTCCAGGGCCAGCATGGGCCTGTCCGCCGGCGCGGCCTCACGGCTGTGGAAATGCATCGTGTCGCCGCCGCCCTGCACGCGCAGCAGCACCCCAACCACTCGCCGGCCCTCGGCCTGCCAGCGCGTCACCAGCGCCGTGGCGTCCCAGGCAGCGCCGGTGGCCGACGGGCTCGCACTGGCCCAGGCCTGCTCGCCGTGCAGCCGGCCCTTGGCGTCGCGCCAGTCGCCGCCGGATCGCTGCCAGGCGAGGGCGCCTTCGAGGTAGCTGGCGCAAGTGGTGCCGCCTTCGCCCTCGTGCAGGCCGATGCGATCGGCCAGCTCGGCCGCCGAAGAGCCCGAGGTGGCGAGGAGCGCCACCCCGGCCAGGGCCGCCGAGGCCACGAAGCGCCGCGCGATCGACCCGAAGGCGGGTCGGTGCAGGCCGCCTCGAAGCGCAGGTCCGTTCATCCACGCCAGTATCGGGCAAGTTACGCGGGCGAGATCCGCCAGCGGACCCACGGGCACGAGGCGGCCCGCTCTTTACCTCCGCTAGCGCTGCCCTAACGGTGCGGCGAACGCCTGGCAAACGTCTGGCTAACGGCCGCTCCAGACACTGCCTCCATCCATTCAGGAGGCCCGCATGAACACAGAAGGCAACGCCCGCACTGGCACCACCCACGGCATCTTGGCCCTCCTGCGCATGCTGGCGGCCGTGGCCACCTTGGCGCTGACGGGTCGCGGCGCCTTGGCCGCCGACAGCGAGGCGGGCATCGAACCCGCCCTGTCCGTGCCGAGCCCAGCCGCCCAGTTGGTGGCGCAGAGCCTGCGCGAGACCGTTTTGCGCCAAGCCAGCGCGGCGCGTGCGCAGCAGCGCCTGGGCATGCACTTGGTGGTGCGCTTGGCCGTCGTGGACGTGGTCTCGCACCCCGACTCCGGCGAGGTCGACCTGGCCGCCCGCTCGCGGCTGCTGGGCCGCCCCATCGCCCGCAAGCCGCTGGCCGTGGGCGTGACTTGGCGGTTCTGAATCGACGGCCCGGGCCCAGCTTGGCTCGGAGCGGTCTGCCGCTGCCTCGGCGTACCGACCTTCAGCCCGCACCCGCGGCGAGTCATGGAGCCGGCGTCTCGGCCCGGTAAGCTGCCACCCCATGAGCGCGCTCTCTCCGAACTCCTCCCGCCCGTCCAACCCCCTGGCCTCCCGGCACCCGCTGCTCCAGCCGAGCCCGGCCGTGGTCGATGCGCTCGCCGCCGGGCGGCCGCTGGTGGCGCTGGAATCCACCATCGTCGCGCACGGCATGCCCTACCCGCAGAACCTGCACACGGCGCGCGCCGTCGAGGCCATGGTGCGCGAGCACGGCGCGGAGCCCGCCACCATCGCCGTCATCGACGGCCGCATCCGCATCGGACTGGACGAGCCCACGCTGGAGCGCCTGGCCCAGGCCGGGCCGCAGGCACTGAAAGTGAGCCGGCGCGACCTGCCGGCCGTGCTCGCCGGCGGCGCGCGTTCGCCGATGGGCGCGACCACCGTGGCCGGCACGATGATCTGCGCCGCGCTGGCCGGCATCGAGGTCTTCGTCACCGGCGGCATCGGCGGCGTGCACCGCGGCGCCGCGACCACCTTCGACATCTCGGCCGATCTGCAGGAGCTCGCCCGCACCTCGGTGGTGGTGGTATGCGCGGGCGCCAAGAGCATCCTCGACCTCGGCCTCACGCTCGAGTACCTCGAGACGCACGGCGTGCCCGTGCTCAGCGCCGGGCAGGACGATTTCGCCGCCTTCTACGTGCGCGAGAGCGGCTTGCGCGCCGACCAGCGCCTCGACTCACCCGAGGCGCAAGCGCGCTTCATCCGCGCGAAGTGGGATCTCGGCCTGACCGGCGGCGTCCTGCTCAGCACGCCCGTGCCCGAGGCCGACGCGTTGCCGCGCGACGCTGTGGACGGCTGGATTGCGCAAGCGTTGGCCGACGCCGCCGCCCAGGGCGTGAGCGGCAAGGCGGTGACACCCTACCTGCTGGCCCGCATCGAGAAACTGAGCGGCGGCCGCAGCCTCGCGGCCAACATCGCGCTCGTGAAGCACAACGCCGAGGTGGGGGGGCGGCTGGCGGTCGCGCTGGCCGCTGATCGACGGGCCGGCTGACCGCGGGGGCGGTTGACCCCGGGCCGCATCCGGCCAACGCCAATCGGTGTCAGTGCCCACTGCAACCGCGACGCTCAGCGCGCCGCGATCGTCACCGGCACCGTCGCCGTGCTGCTGCGCCCGGCTGAGTCCACCACCGTCACCTTCAGGCTGTAGCTGCCCGTGACCGGGCGGGCCCACATGGCGTTGAGCGTCAGGCCGCTGAACGCGAACGTCATGCCCATCGGCACGCCGGAGATGGTCACGCGCACGCTCGTCGCCCCTGGGGCGGCGATGGCGATGGTGCCCTTCAGCGCCTGGCCGGCCACGCCCTTCATCGGCGGAGCGGTGATGACGGGGCCTGACGCGGCGGCGGCCACCTGAACCGTCACCACTCCCTGGCCGGTGAGGCCGGTCTTGCTGTCGCGGGCCGTGACCTTGACCGCGTAGGTGCCGGCCACCGGGCTCGGCCAGGCGATCAGACCGGCGCTGTTGATCGAGAGGCCCACCGGCGCGCCGGCGAGCGCGTACGTCACCGGGTTGGCGGCGGTCGTGGCCACGGCATACGACAGGGCCGTGCCCACCTTGCCGCTCACCGTGGCGCTGGCCACCGTGGGTGCCTTGGGCGCGGTGATGGTGACGGTGTAGGTGCCCTGCCCGCTGAGGCCGGTCTTGCCGTCCTTGGCCACCACGTTGACCGCATAGGTGCCAGCCACCGGCACGGGCCAGCTCACCGCACCGGTGTTGCCATTGACGACCATGCCCGCCGGCGCCCCGGAGAGCGTGAAGGTCACTGCGTTGGCCGACGAGGCCGAGGCCGTGAAGGTCAGGGCCGTACCCACCTGGCCGCCAATGGCCACGGGGGCCACCACCGGCGCGAGCGCCGCGAGCGGTGCCCCGCCGAGCACGGCGAGCAGCGGGCCGGCCTGCGGGGTGCCCAGGCCGGTGAGCGAATCGTGGCCGGCCTTGGCCACGCAGATGGCGCAGCTGCCGTTGGTGCCCTGCACGATGTCGGCGAAGGCGCTGGCATAGGTGCCGGGTACGGCGCCAATCTGGCCGTACAGCACGCCGTGCGGCGCACCGAGTACCGACCTGGCGGCCATCGCTCGTTGCGCATTGGCCACCGCCAGCAACCCCGCCCACTGCGGCGTGGAAAGGCTGGTGCCGCCCACGCTCATCCAGTTCACGGCCGTGCTGCCGGGCGACATCACGGCCACGTACTGGCCGGTGGACGGGTCGGCGTTGAAGGCCACGTCGGCCAGCGTGCGGCGCAGCGGCTGGCCCAGGCCCGGCACGGCCGCGGTCTGGTAGGCCGGCCGCGTCGTGTAGGCGCTCATGCCGCCACCTGTGCCTGACCACGCCTTCTCGGCGCGCGCGCCGCTGCCGGTCCAGGTGAGGGTCGTGCCGCCGACGGCCACGACGTTGTTCGACACCGACGGCCAGTACACCCCGGTGCCCCAGTCGCCGGTGGCGGCGAGGTAGCTCATGCCGGCGCCGGTGAAGGCCGAGTCCACCTGCGCGGTGTAGCTGCCCTCCTTGGCGCCGAAGCTCATCGACACGACCCCCGGCCCCATGCGGTTGGCCAGGCGGATGGCGCCGAGCAGGCTGTTGATCGAGGCGTCCGGCGCCTCGATGAGCACGAGCCGCGCCAGCGGCGCCGTGGCGTGCGCCCACTGCACGTCGAGCGCAATCTCCGTGGCCCAGCCCGACTCGTAGGCCGGTGCCTGCGTGCGCATGGCGCCGGCGGGGTCGGTGTAGACGACCGAGAACTCGCAGGCCGACGTCGCGGCCTTCGGAAGCGGCAGCGCGCTCGTGGTGGCGATCGCCTTCGTCGCGCACGTCGGCAGGCCGAACTTCTGGTTGAACGCGGCCAGCTCGGCGACGACGTTCGGGTTGTGCATGGCGTTGACGATGTAGATCGTCTGGCCTGCGCCGAGCTGCGCCGCCTGCGCGGCAGTGAGCGTGGCACCCTTGGCCGGCAATGCAGGCAGGCCGTACGCGGCACGAATCTGGGCCGGCGCGTAGGTGGCAACCACGCTCGAGCCGGCGGCCGGCGCCGCGGTGCCTTCGTCCTTGCCCGAAGTGGCGTCGGCGCGGAGCTTCGCCCGCGCCGCCTGCAGCGATTCGAACGTCAGCTTGCGCGTCGGCACGCCTTCCATGCCGGCGGGCACGGTTTGCTTGCGCGGGCCCGCGGTGGCCGAGGCGTTGGGGTCGGCCGCGTCGGTGTCGTCAGGCGCGGCCAGTTGCACGGGCGCCGCATGGAAAGTCGGCTCGGCCAGCACCGCGGCATCCGCCTCGGGCAGCGCGTCGGCTCCGAGCTGCAGCGTCGTGCTGGCCGTGGCGACGGCGCCGGTCTCCTCGGGCGCTTCGGCCTCGGGCGCACCGCCACCGCCACAGGCGGCCAGCAGCGCTGCGACCAGGGCAGGCCCCCACCAGGACGAGAAGGCGGAAGCGGCCGGCGCGAGGCGCGCCGCAGGGCTGGACGGGGACCGGGAAGTGGAAGGTGACTGCATGGCCAAAGCGCTCCGAGAAGTGGGCGAGGGCCACGCTTTCACGCAACGAAAGGGTCAGGCGGCAAAGCCCGAAGATCCGTTGGCAACCCCGCTGCCATGGCGCTTGCGCGCGGTAGGCCGGTGGCTTTGCGTCCCCGGCTTTCGCCGGGTTTGCCCTCTGTGATGGGTGCTTCGGCGCCCGGGAGGGGTCACGCGAAACAACTGGATACGAGTGTAGGGGCGCCGGCCCAGAAGAGGCCCAAGCCACGGGCAGGCGACCCAACCCGAATTCACGAAACCGGACGTTACGAGCGCATCGGCGGCGGGATCGTCGGCGAGGGCCCCGGGACTGCGGGCTGCGGCCCGAGCCAACGCTGCAGCTCGGCCCAGGGCTCAGGCATCTCCGCCATGTGCACGTGCGCCACGCCCGGCAGGTGCCGATTGTCCGCCCCGCGCAGCGTGGCCGTGCTTGGAGGAAAGACGATGTTGTCGCAGTGGCTGTAGAAGCACGTGAAGCGCGCGCTCCGCGCCGCAGGCTCGCGTGCCGCCAGGTCCCGCAGCCAGCGGCTTTGCTGGCGCATCTGGCGCGCATTGGGCGTCATCGCGAAGCGGGCGAGCCAGGTGCCGTGGTGCGGCGTACCGAGGGTGATGGCATGGTGCAGGCGTTCGCTGTCGCCGCCCTGCTCGGCCCACCAGCGGCGCACTGCGAGGCCCCCCATGCTGTGCGCCACGACCACCGGCGGCAGGCCGGTGTGCTGCTCGAGCCGCCGCACGGCGGCCTCGATGCGCGGCACGTAGTCGTCGATGCGGCCGAACACCGGTTCGAGGTTCACCGCCACCACCGGGACGCCGGCCTGGCGAAGGCGAGCGAGCCACGGGTTCCACAGCCCGCGGTTGCAGACGAAGCCGTGCACCAGCAGCACGCCGCGACGGCCCAGCGAGTCCGGCGGCAGCGAATCCGGGAAGCGTTCGCTGAAGAAGGGCTGGCGCCAGCAGAACACCGTGGGAGCCGAGCGCACCTCGCCCCACCATGCGCGCAGCAGTTGTGCTGGCGTGGCGAGTGGTGTGGGGTCGTTGCCATGGGCGTGGCGGAGCAGGGCGAACTCGAGACCCAGCACAAGCGCATAACCGCCCACGACGAGCAGCGCGCCGGCGACGGCCCAACCGGGGTGGCCCGCGCGCGCGAAGAGCCAAGCCCACAGCGCGGCCAGCAGCAGCGCCCCGAGCGTCGTGACTTGTTGGAGCCGGGCCAGCATGGGCTGAAGTGTTGCATCGTTGCGCAGCCCCACCCTGAGCCCACCGGCCCACTCCTGCGCCCGCAGGGAACTGCGGGACCTTGAAGCGCTCTGACTCCACGTACTCCCCTGAGGTGCGGCGGCAGCCGGGCCGCCCGGCCGAGAATCGCGCACCGACCTCCCTACCCAAGATGCCCAAGGCGCTCAAGATCACCCTGGCCGCGCTCGGCGGTCTCGCACTGCTGCTGCTCCTCGCTGCGGTCGTCCTCTTCGCCACCTTCGACCCGAACAGCTACAAGCCGCTGCTCATCGAGACCGTGCACAAGGAGCGCCAGCGCACGCTGGCCATTCCCGGGCCGATCTCGCTCACCCTCTTCCCTCGCCTGGGCGTGAAGGCGGGTGCGGTCACGCTGTCCGAGCGAAACAGCGCCGAGCGCTTCGCGTCGATCGAATCGGCCCAGGTCTCGCTGGCCGTGTGGCCGCTGCTGCGGCGCCAGGTGGTCGTGGACCGGCTCGCCGTCTCCGGGCTGCGCGCGCGCATCGTGCGCTTCAAGGACGGCAAGCTGAGCATCGACGACCTCGCCAGTGGCTCGGGCACGCCGCCGACGCCGACCGAGGCGCCGACTTCGCCCCCGCTGAAGCTGGACATCGCCGGGATCGCGCTCACCGATGCCGAGGTCACCTTCGACGACCGGCAGGCGCCACGCCGCGTGCAGCTGTCCAAGATCGACCTGCAGGCCGGTCGCATCGCGCCCGGTGTGCCGACGCCCGTCTCGCTGAAGGCGCGCGTCGATGCCGATTCGCCGCAACTCGGCGCCGACTTGGCGGTGCAGGGCCGGCTGCTGCTCGGACCGGCGCCCGGACGCCTGGCGCTCGAGGGGCTCGAGGTCGACCTCGACGCGAAGCTGGGAGGACAGGCGCTGAAAGGCAGGCTCACCGGCACGCTCGAGGCCGACACGGAGGCCAGGAAAGCGAACGCACCCAAGCTCGAGCTCGACCTGCGCTTGACGAACCCCGGCGACGCGAAAGCCGCGCCGCTCACGCTCGCCGCCAAAGGCACGGCGGCACTCAACTACGGCGACAAGGGCCGACTCGACGCCAAGCTCGCCGGCCAATTCGACGAAGGCCGCTTCAGCGCCACGGTGGCCATGCCGCGGCTCTCGCCGGCGGCCTACACCTTCGACGCCGAACTGGACCGCCTGAACCTCGACCGCCTCCGCCCGGGCGGCAGCGCGCCCGCGGCCGGGGCCGGCGCCGGCCCCGAGAAACCGCTCGATCTCTCGGCGCTGCGCGACCTGGAGGCAAGCGGCCAGTTGCGCATCGGCGCGTTGCAGGTGATGAACCTGAAGGCGAGCCAGGTGCGCGCCAGCGTGCGCGCAACCGGAGGGCGCCTCAACGTGTCACCGCTGACGGCCGAGCTCTACCAGGGCCGACTCAACGGCAGCGCCAGCGTGGCCGCGACGCAGCCGGTGCGCGTCGGGCTGCAGCAGACCCTCGAAGGCATCGCCATCGGCCCGCTGCTGAAGGACCTCACCGGCAACGACGCGCTGCAAGGCCGCGGCAACGTGACGCTGGACGTCAACACGGCTGGCGCCACCGTGGGTGCGATGACGAAGGCGCTCGCCGGCACAGCGCGGCTGGAGCTGAAGGATGGCTCGGTGCGCGGCATCAACGTGGCGCAGACGATCCGCCGTGCCCGGGCGCTGGCCAAGGGCAACGCCGATGGCACGGCGGCCAAGGGCGAGGCCACCGACTTCAGCGAGCTCACGGCCAGCTTCCGCATCGCCCAGGGCGTGGCGCGCAACGACGACCTGGCGCTCAAGTCGCCGCTGCTGCGCGTGGGCGGCAGCGGCGACGTCGACCTCGGCGCGAGCCGGCTCGACTACACCGTGCGCGCCACGATCGTCGACACGCTGAAGGGCCAGGGCGGCGCCGAGCTCGATGCGCTTCGCGGCCGCACGGTGCCGGTCAAGCTCTACGGTCCCTTCGACGCCATCGCCTGGCGCATCGACTTCGGCGCCCTGGTGAAGGAAGCGGCGCAGGCCAAGATCGACGAGAAGAAGGAAGCGCTGAAGGAGGACGCAAAACGTCGGCTCGCCGATCGGCTGCGCGGCGTGCTCGGTAAGTAGCTTGCCGGATGGTTTGCCAGATGGCGCGCTCGATGCCGTGAGCTGAGGCCGTGGCGGATGGAACGCCTCCTGGATCGCCATCCGGATCGACCATCCGAATCGCCAAGCGGCGCGGCGAGCGCCGCCGTTCGCGAGCCGCCGAGGGTGCTCGGAACCCTCGTGCCCTACTCCCCCAGCTTCGCCGCCCAGCCCGCCCAGGGCTTGGGCAGCGGCGGCGCGTAGTCACCCTGCTTCTCGGTGCGCAGGCCCAGGCCCACCAGCGCCTCGGCCATCTTCACCGCGGCCGAGACGCCGTCGATGACGGGCACGCCCAGGCGTTGCTGCAGCGTGCGGCACAGCGCGGCCATGCCGCCGCAGCCGAGCACGATGGCGCCGCTGCGATCGCTCGCCAGGGCGCGGCGCGCGGCCGCCTCGATCTGGCCGATGGTCTCTTCGCCGCAGTGCTCCAGCTCGAGCACGGGGATGTCGGTGCCATGCACGCCGCGGCACGTGCGCTCGAACCCGTAGCGCTCCAGCAGCCGCTCGGCGATGACGCAGGTGCGCGTCATCGTCGTCACCACCGAGAAGCCGGTGGCCACGAACGAGGCAGCGTGAAATGCCGCCTCCGCGATGCCCAGCACCGGCGCCGTGGTCAGCTCGCGCGCGGCGTCGAGGCCGGGGTCGCCGAAGCAGGCGATGACCACCGCGTCGAAGGCTTCGTCGCGCGCCAGCCGCACCTGCTCGGCCACGCCCGCGGCACCGAACACGTCGTCGAAGAAGCCCTCGATCGAGGCGGGCCCGAAGCTGGGTTGTCGACCCACCACCGCCGTGCAGGGCGCGGCCACCGCGCGCGCCGCCTCGGCCATGCCCTCGGTCATCGCAGTGGAGGTGTTGGGGTTGACCAGCAGCAGCTTCATGGTTCGGATGGGTCCAATTCGGTGCATCATTGCATACGAAACGGGCGCGCCCGCACTGGGCAGCACACGCGTTGGACACCGTGCAAGTCGCGCGCCCGACACCGTCGAGCCGGGTTGCGGTGGCACAGGCATTGCATACAAAGCGGCTCACATGGCGGATCGCACCGATCTGGTTCTCAGCGCCCTGACCAAGCGTTTCGGCGACGCCGTGGCCGTGGCCGGCATCGACCTCACGGTGCAGGGCGGGCAGTACTGCTGCCTGCTCGGCCCCTCGGGCTGCGGCAAGACGAGCACCCTGCGCATGATCGCCGGGCACGAGGTGCCGACGAGCGGCACGGTCGCGCTCGGCGGGCGCGACATCACCTCGCTCTCGCCGGCCGAGCGCGGCACGGCGATGATGTTCCAGAGCTACGCGCTCTTTCCGCACCTCTCGGTGCTGGACAACGTCGCCTTCAGCGCGCGCATGAAGGGCCAGGGCCGGCCCGAACGCGAGGCGCGTGCGCGCGAGCTGCTCAAGCTCGTGCACATGGAGGCGCTCGAGGCGCGTTTGCCGGCGGCGCTTTCGGGCGGCCAGCAGCAGCGCGTGGCGCTGGCCCGCGCCTTGATGATGCGCCCGCAGGTGCTGCTGCTCGACGAGCCGCTGTCGGCGCTGGACCCCTTCCTGCGCATCAAGATGCGCGCCGAGCTCAAGCGCTGGCACCGCGAGCTCGGCATGAGCTTCATCCACGTCACGCACTCTCAGGAAGAGGCCATGGCCCTGGCCGACCTGGTGGTGGTGATGAACCACGGCCGCATCGAGCAGGCGGGCAGCGCGCGCGAGGTCTTCGAGCGCCCGCGCACCGAGTTCGTGGCGCGCTTCATCGGCGCGCACAACGTCATCGCCACGCCGGCGGGCAAGGTGGCCGTGCGCAGCGACCGGCTGGTGCTCGCCGCGCCCGACGCCGTGGCCACGCCCGGCCAGGGCGGGCTGACGGTGACGGTGAGCGCCATCGAGTACCAGGGCAGCCAGGTGCAGGTGCACCTCGTGCCCGAGGGGGTGCACGACGTGGCCGTCGACGACCCGGACGACAACCCCGACCGCGGCGCCTGGATCGCCGTGCTCCCCGACGGCGAGTTCCATGCCCGCCCCCTGCAACCCGGCCAGCGCGTGGGCATGCGCTGGCCCGAAGCCGAAGCGCACGCGCTCTCGGCCTGACCCGTCCCCCGCCCCACTTCAACACACCAGGAGAGAGAACCGCCATGAGTGAACACGACCAGAACCGCGACGCCGCGAAGGGCGGCAAGCCCGCCACCCGCCGCCAGATCCTGAAGACCGCCGGCGCCGCCACCGTCGGCCTCGCGGGCTTCCCCTACGTGCAGGCGCAGGAGAAGATCACGCTGCGCTACCTGGGCACGGCCGTGAACCAGGACAAGACCATCGCCGAGAGGTTCGAGAAGGACACCGGCATCAAGATCCAATACATCGCCGTCACCACCGACGACGTGACCAAGCGCGCCGTCACGGCGCCGAACAGCTTCGACCTCATCGACACCGAGTACTTCAGCCTGAAGAAGATCATCCCGACCGGCAACCTGCTGGGGATGGACACCAAGCGCATCAAGAACGCCGACAAGATCACCTCCCTCTTCACCAAGGGCGAGGTGGCCGGCAAGAAGGTGGGCGACCAGGGCACGGCGCCCAAGAAGGTGATGTACCTGCCCGGCGCCACGGCCAAGACCTTCTCGGCCACGCCGACGCAGTACATGACGCTGATCCCCACCGTCTACAACGCCGACACGCTGGGCATCCGCCCGGACCTCATCAAGCGCCCCATCGAGAGCTGGAAGGAACTGCTCAACCCCGAGTTCAAGGGCAAGGCCGCCATCCTCAACATCCCGAGCATCGGCATCATGGACGCGGCCATGGTCGTGGAGGCGATGGGCGTCTACAAGTACCCCGACAAGGGGAACATGACGAAGAAGGAGATCGACCTCACCATCAAGACGCTGATCGAGGCCAAGAAGGCCGGCCAGTTCCGCGCCCTGTGGAAGGACTTCAACGAGAGCGTCAACCTCATGGCCAGCGGCGAGGTGGTGATCCAGTCGATGTGGAGCCCGGCGGTCACCGCCGTGCGCACGAAGGGCATCGCCTGCACCTTCCAGCCGCTCAAGGAGGGCTATCGCGCCTGGGCGGCCGGCTTCGGCATCCCCAAAACCGTGACGGGCAAGAAGGCCGACGCCGCCTACGAGTTCGTCAACTGGTTCCTCGACGGTTGGGCCGGCGCCTACCTCAACCGCCAGGGCTACTACAGCGCCGTGCTCGAGACCGCCAAGGCCAAGATGGAAGCCTACGAGTGGGCCTACTGGATGGAAGGCAAGCCCGCGGCTCAGGACATCAAGAGCCCCAACGGCGACGTGCTGGCCAAGACCGGCGCCGTGCGCGACGGCGGCAGCTACGAGGCGCGCATGGGCGGCATCGCCTGCTGGAACGCCATCATGGACGAGAACGTCTACATGGTGCAGAAGTGGAATGAGTTCGTCGCAGCATAGGTCCCCCCCGAAGCGGCCTGCGGCCGCCGCCCCCCAGGGGGCACCGCCAGCGGACCGGCAGAGCCGGATCCGCGGCGGCCGCTTGGCGTGCCGTCCCGCAACGGAAGCGACTGAGCGGTGAACAGACGCGCAGCGGTGGCATGGCTGCAAGCCGCGCCCCTGGCGGCGGTGTTCGCAGTGTTCTTTCTCGTGCCGCTGGCGCTGATCGTGATGGTCAGCTTCTGGCAGGCCACTGACTACGAACTCATCCCAGGGTTCACGTTCCAGTCGTACGCCGATCTCGCCAGCGAGGTCACCGTGCGCACGTACCTCAGCACCGTCAAGTTCAGCCTCGTCACCTGGGCGCTGACGCTCGCCATCGGCTTCACGGTGGCGTACTTTCTCGCCTTCCATGTGCGCAGCGTGATGTGGCAGACGGTGCTCTTCATCCTGTGCACCGTGCCCTTCTGGACGAGCAACGTCATCCGCATGATCAGCTGGATTCCGCTGCTCGGCCGCAACGGCCTCGTCAACGACACGCTGCTCGCCGCGGGCCTCGTGGACCAGCCCGTCGAGTGGCTGCTCTTCAGCGATTTCTCGGTCGTGCTCGCCTTCGTGCACCTCTACACGATGTTCATGATCGTGCCCATCTTCAACAGCATGATGCGCATCGACCGCAGCCTGCTCGAGGCGGCGCGCGACGGCGGCGCGAGCCCGCTGCAGGCGGTGTGGCACGTGGTGGTGCCGCTGTCGCGCACCGGCATCATCATCGGCAGCATCTTCGTCATCGCCCTCGTGATGGGCGACTTCATCACCGTCGGCGTCATGGGCGGCCAGCAGATCGCCAGCGTCGGCAAGACTATCCAGGTGCAGGCCGGCGTGCTGCAGTTCCCGGCCGCCGCCGCCAACGCCGTGGTGCTGCTGGCCACCGTGCTGCTGATGATCTGGGCGCTGATGCGCCTGGTCGACCTCAGGAAAGAACTGTGAGCGCCACGAGCGCAGTGAGTGCCGTGAGCGCCGCCAACGCGCACAACGCACCGGGCGCCGCGGGTCGCGCATCCGGCCGTCCGGCCAGCTTCTACCTCCTGGCCACCTTCTTCGCGCTCTTCGTGCTCTTCCTTTACGGCCCGATGCTGGCCATCTTCGTGCTCAGCTTCCAGGGCCCGGAGGGCGGGCTGACATTCCCGCTGCGCGGCGTCTCGCTGCACTGGTTCGGCAAGCTGTGGGAAGGCATCGGCGTCGTCGACATCGGCGGCGCCTTCCGCCGCAGCCTGGCGTTGGGCACCGTGGTGATGGTGCTGACGGTGGGCCTGTCGCTGCTCGCCGGCCTGGCCTACCGCAAGAGGCTGCCCGGTGGCAGCGCCCTCTTCTACGTGGTGGTGGCCAGCCTCATCATGCCGAGCATCGTGGTGAGCCTGGGCATCGGCCTGCTCTTCCGCCTCGTCGACACCGGCCTCAAGACCTGGCTCGAGGCCAACGCGCCGGCACTGGCCGAGGCGTACACCACCGCGCTCGGCATGTACACGAGCGGCCTGGGCGCGCAGCTCACCTGGACGCTGCCCTTCGGACTGCTCATCATGTTCGCGGTCTTCAACCGCTTCAACCCGGCCTACGAGGAGGCGGCACGCGACCTCGGCGCCACGCCGTGGCAGGCCTTCAGGCACGTGGTGCTGCCGCTCATCGGCCCGAGCCTCGTGGGCATCGGCATGTTCGGCTTCACGCTCAGCTGGGACGAGATCGCCCGCAGCTCGCAGGCCATGGGCGACCTCAACACGCTGCCGCTGGAACTGCAGGGCCTGACCACGACGGTCACGACGCCCGTGATCTACGCGCTCGGCACGGTCACCACCATCGTCTCGTTCGCGGTCATGGCCGTCACGCTCGGCCTGGTGTGGGCCTTCGGCGGGCGCCGGCGCCGCTAGCCAGCGCATCGCCGGCAGGGGCCGCGCGCGCCGTCCACGCCATCCCGCCATCCGCGCTGTCGACGCGCAAGTCAGCCCGGATCCCCCACCCGCCCGCCGGTCTCCCCGGGCGGGTGACGCAAAATCGCACGCTGTGCGGCACCGCGGCGACGCGGTGCCCTCCCCTCGGGCCCGCGGTGGCCCTCGCAGCACCCCTCACCTACCTACCCAGCGACCCGTCCTCGATGCCTGCACGCATGCTGGATGCCCTGCGCGGCCTCCTGACCGGCCTGATCCTCGGCCTCAATACCCTGCTCATCGCGCTCAGCCTCGTGCTGCCGGCCCTGGTCAAGCTGCTGGTGCCGGTGCCGCCCGTGCGCCGTGCCGCCGACCGCCTGCTGGCGGGCCTCGCCTCCACCTGGGTGGCCATCAACAACGCCTGGATCGCCGCCGTGCGCCCCGGCGCGCGCTGGGACGTGCAGGGCGTGCAGAGCCTCGACCCCCGCGGCTGGTACCTGGTGGCGAGCAACCACCAGACCTGGGTCGACATCCTCGTGCTGCAGCGCGTCTTCCACGGCCACATCCCCTTCCTGAAGTTCTTCCTCAAGCGCGAGCTGATCTGGGTGCCGGTCATCGGCCTGGCTTGGTGGGCACTGGACTTTCCGTTCATGAGCCGGGGCAAGAGCCGCGGCGCGCTGAAGAAGGACCTGGAGACCACGCGCCGGGCCTGCGAGAAGTTCAAGCAGATCCCGACCTCGGTGATGAACTTCGTCGAAGGCACTCGCGCCACGCCCGAGAAGCGGGCGAGCGAGAAGAGCCCCTACCGGCACCTGCTGCGGCCCAAGATCGGCGGACTGTCGGTGGCCCTGGCCACCATGGGCGAGCAGTTCCACGGCCTGCTCGACGTGACCCTCGTCTACCCCCGGGGGACGCCGACCTTCTGGGACCTGCTCTGCGGGCGGCTCGACGCCGTCATCGTGCGCGTGCAGCAGCGCGAGATCCCGCCCGACCTCGTCGGCACCGAGCACGCCGCCGAACGCGCCCACGTCGTGAGGCTCGGCCGCTGGGTCGAGCAGCAGTGGAAAGAGAAGGACCGGCTGATCGGCGAACTGCTGCGCGAGGCGGGAGCCCCCGGGCGCGAAGCGGGCGAAGCGGGAGAAGGGGCGGCAGCCGGCAAGCAGGGCGACGAAGGCGGTGCCGACCGCCGCGCCGCCTGAATCAGCCCTGGAATCGAGCGAACACCAGCGAAGCGTTGGTGCCGCCGAAGCCGAAGCTGTTCGACATCACCGTGTTCAGCGGCGCGTCGAGCCGTTCGCGCAGGATGGGCAGGCCCTCGGCCGCCGGGTCGAGCGTCTCGATGTGCGCCGAGGCGGCGGCAAAGCCCTGCTGCATCATGATCAGCGAGTAGATCGCCTCCTGCACCCCCGCCGCCCCCAGCGAGTGGCCGGACAGCGACTTCGTCGAGCTGATGCTCGGCACCTTGGCGCCCACGGGATCGCCGAACACCTGGCGCACCGCGCCCAGCTCGGCCAGGTCGCCAACCGGCGTGGAAGTGCCGTGTGCATTGATGTAGTCCACCGGCTGCTGCACCGTGGACAAGGCTTGCTGCATGCAACGCACCGCCCCTTCGCCCGAAGGCGCGACCATGTCGTGGCCGTCGGAGGTGGCGCCGTAACCCACGAGCTCGGCGAGGATGGTGGCGCCGCGCGCCTGCGCGTGCTCCAGCGCCTCCAGCACGAGCATGCCGCCACCGCCGGCGATGACGAAGCCGTCGCGCGCGGTGTCGAAGGCGCGCGAGGCCTGCTCCGGACGGTCGTTGAAGCCCGCGGACATCGCGCCCATGGCGTCGAACAGCAGCGAGAGCTCCCAGCTCTCCTCCTCGCCACCGCCGGCGAAGACCACGTCCTGCTGGCCCCAGGCAATGAGCTGCGCGGCGTGGCCGATGCAGTGCGCACTGGTCGCGCAGGCCGAGCTGATGGAATAGTTGACGCCCTTGATGTGGTAGCTGGTGGCCAGACACGCAGAGACGGTGCTGCCCATCGTGCGCGTGACCATGAACGGCCCGACGCGCTTGATGCCCTTGGCGCGCAGCGTGTCCGCCGCCCACACCTGGTTGTAGCTGGAGGCGCCTCCCGAACCGGCGACGAGCCCGGTGCGCGGGTTCGAGACCTGGTCCGGCGCGAGGCCCGACTGATCCAGCGCCTGCTTCATCGCCACGTAGGCGTACGCGGCTGCGTCACCCATGAAGCGCAGCGTGCGCCGGTCGACCACCGCTTCGAGCTCGAGCTCGGGGCGGCCGCTCACCTGGCAGCGCATGCCACGCTCGGCGTAGACGGGGTTGAAACGCAGGCCGGAACGCCCCTCGCGCAGGCTGCGTGTCACGTCCTCGACGTTGTTGCCGAGGCTCGAGACGATGCCTTGGCCTGTGACGACGACGCGCCTCATCAGAAGTCCTCGGTCGACGTGAAGAGGCCCACCTTGAGGTCGGTGGCCGAGTAGATCTCGCGGCCGTCGGCGAAGACGTGGCCGTCGGCAATGCCCATCACCAGCTTGCGCTCGATGACGCGCTTCAGATCGAGCTTGTAGGTGACCTTGCTCACCTTGGGCAGCACCTGGCCGAAGAACTTGATCTCGCCGGCGCCCAGCGCGCGCCCTCGCCCGGGATTGCCGCGCCAGCCGAGCCAGAAGCCCACGAGCTGCCACAGCGCGTCGAGGCCCAGGCAACCGGGCATCACGGGGTCGGTCTCGAAGTGGCAGCCGAAGAACCAGAGGTCCGGCCGGATGTCCAGCTCGGCCTCCAACTGGCCCTTGCCATGCGCGCCGCCGGTGTCGTCGATGTGGACGATGCGGTCGAACATCAACATGTTGGGCAGCGGCAGCCGGGCATTGCCCGGCCCGAAGAGTTCGCCATGCCCGCAGGCCAGCAGGTCTTCGCGACTGTAGGCCTGGCGGCCGAGGTCGCGCTGGCTCGAGCGCAGCGTCGTTTGCGTCATGAGGCGGTGGGCATTCGAATCGTTGAAGGCGGCACGAGGGGTTCCAGCTCGCGAGCTCTGCGCCGGGCGGCCAGTCCGGGCGGCCCGACATTTTGCCCCCACGGCGGCAGGCCCGGCCGCCTCGCATCCCCCGAGGTGACCCGCAGTGCGACGACCGCCCATCCGACCCGCGGGACGGCCTCGGTCCCTGGGCGGCGCGCCGGCGAGCGGCTCCGATGCCGGCGCTGGACGATTGCGAAGCCAGGGCGTCACGTTGATGTCGCCATGTAAGCGGCGAGAAAGACTCGCCCGCTGCATCGATCAGGTGGGATGCCGAGCCGCCTGCATCGACGGGCGGGCCCGGCAGCGCGGTCGCCGGACCCTGACCCTTCGGACGGCAGGGTCGACACCGACGCTGGCCGGGCCGGCCGCCGCCCGCACGCGGTCATCCGCGCTCGTGCCGCAGCAGGTACAGCCCTGCCCCGAGCACGAGCGCAATGCCGGTCCAGGCCAGCGCATTGGGCACGTCGCCCCACACCACCCAGCCGAGCAGCACGGCCATCAGCAGGCCGCTGTAGCGGAAGGGTGCGATCACGGAGAGGTCGCCACTGCGCGTGGCACGGATGATGAGCTGGTAGCCGCCGGCAAGGAACACGGCGGCCGCGCCGAGCAAGCCGATCTGGTGCCACGTCCACGGGCCCCAGCCTTGCAGCAGCGACACCGCGCCGGCCAGCAACGTCACCGCCACCGCCGTGGCCAGGGTGACCCCGATCGACGGCACGTCGCGAGGGATGCGCAGCGTGACGAGGTCGCGCAGCGCGTGCAGCACCGTGGAACCCAGGCACAACCAGGCGAAGGCGTTGAAGCCGTCGGCCCGCGGCTGGATGACGAGCAGCACGCCCGCGAAGCCCGCGGCGATGGCCAGCCACTGCCGCGGCCCCACGCGGTGGCGCAGCCAGAGCACCGCGATCACGGTGATGAACAGCGGCGTGCCCATGTTGATGGCCGTTGCGTTGGCAATCGGCAGGTTGAACAGCGACAGCAGGTAGGTGAGCGTCGCCAGCGCGTCGAGCCCGGCGCGCACCGCCACCCAACCACCGACCAGCCGGCGCGGCTGCAACGCCACGCCCGTGACCCGCACGAAGGCCAGCACGAGCGCGGTGGCCATGAGCCCGCGCAGGAAGATCAACTGCCCCGCCGGCAGGCTCTGGCTGACGAACTTGACCAGCGTGTCGTTGACGATGAAGCAGGCCATCGCCGCCACCATGAGGCGGATGCCCCGGCGGTTGTCGCCACCCGCGGTGACCCTGCCGCCGGGGCCGCTGACTTCATCGCTCACTCGATCACCAGGTCAAACGCCACTGCCATGGGCTGACTCCTCTCGTACATCTGCGTGCGCCCGGCTGCCCGCCGGACGGCAGGAGCGTAACCGGCCACGCAAGGCCCACCCGCCGCGCGCCTTAGCATCGGCACTGGCCCGCCTGCCACCGCGCCCCAGGAGCAACCCCGATGGACACCCCGACCCTGTGCCCGCTGACCGAAGCCGAGATCCTGGCCGCCGTGGCGGCCCAGCGCGACGAGGCCGTGTCGTTCCTGCAGGCCCTCGTGCGCGAGCCCTCGCTGCTCGGACAGGAAGCCTCGGCGCAGGCGCTGATGAAGCGGCGCTTCGAGGCCATGGGCCTCGACGTGCGCGAGCTCGTCATCGACGAGACAAAGCTGCGCGACCACCCGGGCTACTCGCCCTCCATCGTCTCCTACGACGGCCGGCGCAACGTCATCGGCGTGCACGATCCGCGGGCGCCGAGGGACGGCCGGGCGCCGGTGCGCGGCCGCTCGCTCATCCTCAACGGCCACATCGACGTCGTCCCGGTCGGCGCCGAACGCCTGTGGACGCGCCCGCCCTTCGAGCCCTGGATCGATGGCGACCACCTGCACGGCCGCGGCGCCAACGACATGAAGGCGGGCATCGTCGCCTACACGATGGCGATGCAGGCGCTCAAGAACCTCGGTTACGAACCGGCGGCGCGCGTCACGCTGCAAAGCGTCATCGAGGAGGAGTGCACCGGCAACGGTGCGCTGGCCTGCCTGCTCGCCGGCTACACCGCCGACGCTGCCGTCATCCCCGAGCCCTTCGACGAGCTGCTCAGCGCGCAACTCGGCGTGATGTGGATGACGCTCGACGTCTACGGCGTGCCGGTGCACGCCGCCGTCGCACAGACCGGCATCGGCGCCATCGAGTTCGCGCAGTACCTCGTCGGCGAGCTGCGCAAGCTGGAAGCGAAGTGGAACGAGCCGAAGCACCGGCATTCGCTCTATTGCCACCACGACCACCCGATCAACTTCAACCTCGGGCGCATCGAAGGTGGCGAGTGGAGTTCCTCGGTCAGCACGCATTGCCGCGCCGACCTGCGCCTGGGCTTCTACCCGGGCGTCAAGCCGGCCGAGGTGCGTAGCGAGGTCGAGGCGCTGATCCGCGCCGCGCATGCCGCGCACCCGGCGCATGCGAGCGTGAAGGTAGATGTCAGCTACCACGGCTTCCAGGCCGAGGGCTGCGTGGTCGACCTGCAGCAACCGGCGATGCAGGCGCTGATGCAGGCGCACCACGACATCACCGGCCGCCCCGCGGCCACCCGCGCGGCCACCGCGACCACCGACGTGCGGTTCTTCCACCTCTACGGGCAGATCCCGGCCACCTGCTACGGGCCGCGCGGGGCCAACATCCATGGCGTGGACGAGTGGGTGTCGATCGAGTCGATGCAGCAGGTGACGGCGGTGCTGGCACTGTTCATCGCACGGTGGTGCGGGGTGCAGAGGGTGGGGTGATCGCCCGGGGCGCCGTGTCGCATCGGAGGCGACTGGCTGCGGTCGAGCAGGCCGGGTCTCGGCCCGGCAGCCGAGTCACGTTCATTTGCTGGCCCAAATGAAAGTAACCAAAGCAAAGGGCCTGATGTCCTGCAGGGATTGATTGCCTGCGGAGGCGGGCCTCCATTTGGCCCGCTCGCTCAGGCGACAAACACCAACAAGGCGTTGGCGCGCAACGACCCACGCTCACGATTTCGGCACGGACGCTGGCGCTCGCTGGGCTTGGCCGAACTCACGAGCGCGGGTCGCAGCGCGAAGCCAGATCGATGGTGTTTCGTGCCGGAGCGAGCGGGCCAAATAGAGGCCCGCCTCCGGAAGCAATCAATCAGCGCAGGACATCAAGGTGCTTTCTTTGCCTACTTTCTTTGCACCAGCAAAGAAAGTAGGTCGCCCGCCGGGGCGAGACCCGGCACGCATCGAGTCCGTCGCTCCCGCCGGAGCGCAACCCCGCCTGCTTCGCCTGCAGCGTAAGTCGCCGCCATCCCCTAGGGCATCCCGGCCGGCAAAGCACATTCGGCCGCCGGCCCGCAGAATCGCCGCCCCATGGACTCCCTCTCGCAGATCGCCCTCGGCGCCGCCGTCGGCATCGCCGCCATGGGCCGGCGGACAGCACCGTGGAAGGCCGCGCTCTGGGGCGCCGTCGCCGGCACGTTGCCCGATCTCGATGTCTTCATCGACCACGGCGACCCGATCAGCAACATGGTGCTGCACCGCGCCGAAACGCACGCGCCGTTCTGGCTGACGCTGTTCTCGCTGCCCTTCGCGGCGGCCGTGGCGCGCCTGCAGGGCGAGTGGCACCAGTGGCGACGCTGGTGGCTGGCGATGTGGCTGGCGCTCGTCACGCACCCGCTGCTCGACGGCATGACGGTCTACGGCACGCAACTCGGCCTGCCCTTCACCGACCACCCCTACGGCGTGGGCAGCGTCTTCATCATCGATCCGCTGTACACGCTGCCGCTGCTCGTGGGCTCGATCTGGGCCTTGCGTGCCAATGGCCGCGGGCTGGCCGAAGGGCAGGGCCGTCGGCGCGGCGAGATGGCCAACCTCGCGGGCCTGCTGCTGAGCACGGCCTACCTCGGCTGGGGTGTCGTGGCGCAGGCGCACGTGGCCGGCATCGCTCGGCAGGCGCTGGCGGCGCAGGGCATCGCGGCCGAGCGCGTGCTCGTCACGCCCACCGCCTTCAACTCGCTGCTGTGGCGCGTCGTGGCCATCGAAAGCGGCAGCGGCAGCGGGCCCGGCGCGCACTACCTTGAGGGGTTCCGCTCGCTGCTCGACGCGGGCTCGGCGATGCAGATCGACCGCTTCGATCGCGGCTCGGCCATCGCCGCCGAGCTCCAGGGCATCGAAGGGGTGCGCCGCATCCAGGCCTTCAGCCACGGCTTCTGGACCGCGTGGGAGCACGAAGGCCGCGTCGGCATTGCCGACCTGCGCATGGGCCAGGAGCCCTACTACACCTTCCGCTTCGCGGTGGCCGAGCGGCGCAGCCCGCTCGTGCCGCTGCCGGTGCCCGAGCAGGTCGGCAGCCGGCCCGACCTGCCGCGCGCCTTGGCGTGGCTCTGGCGGCGCGCGCTGGGCGAGCCGCTGCCGCCGCCACGCTGAACTGCAGGCGGGCCCCGCCGACACCCTCTGGCGTCGGCCCTCGGGCCCTCACTTCGTGGCGCGCGCCTTCTTCGCCGGCACCGCCTTGCGGGCGGCCTTCTTCACCGCCGGCATCGCCGCTGCCCGCTTCGACACCGCGGAGGCCGTGGCCACGCTGCGCTTCTCGGCCTGCTGAACCGCCTTGTCGAGCGCGTTCTGCGCGCCGACGAAGGCCTTGTGCAGGCGCTCCTCGGTCGTCTTCAGCACCGCGTCGACGCGGTCCTGCGCAACCCCGGTCTTCTTCAGCAGCGAGGCCTTGGCCTTGCGGATCTCCGCCGCGGCGACGCCGCGCAGCTTGTCGACGCGGCCCTGCACTGCATTGCGCACGTGCTGGGCGGCATCGCGCAGGTTCTGCACTGCCTGGGCGAGTTCGGGGTCCTTGGTCTTGCGGGTGGGCATCGTTTCCTCCTCATGTCGCGACGACGGAGTGTCGCAACGAATCGTCGGATGAAGCATGCGCCGCCGCCGCCGTGGCGCGTTGCGCAAGGTCAAGCCTCGGCAACGTCTCGGCTTACTTGGCCGCGATCATCCGGTTCCACTGCGTCACCCAGGCGGCGCGCTCGCGCACCACCATCTCGGGCTTCATGAAGACGAGCGAGTCGATCTGCGCCTTGCCCCAGGTGAGCGCCTCGGCGGCCTCGGGCTTGATCTTCACGGTGCGGTTGACGGGCGAATCGGCGAGCTCGTTGGCGAGCGCCTCCTGCACCTCGCGGCTCAGCCAGAAGTCGATCAGCTGGTGCGCGAGGTCGGCGTTCTTCGTGCCCTTGACGATGCTCATCGTGTTCATCATGCCGATTTGGCCCTCGGCCGGCACCACCCACGCCAGCGGCTTGCCGGTCTTCTTCAGGTTCAGCCAGCCGAAGCGTCCGACCGGCGCCACCCAGGCCTCGTCCTGCGCGAAGAGCGCCGTCATCTGCGCCGTCTGCGTGTAGTAGGTGACGACGCCCGGCTTCAGCTCGCCGAGCTTGGCGAAGCCCGTGCTCATGTCGCCGCCGAAACCGTTCCAGACACGGTCGACCATGAAGAGCTGCGCCAGGCCCTGGTTGCCGGTGATGTTGGCGAGCATGACGCGGCCCTTCAGCTCGGGCTTCCAGAGGTCTTTCCAGCTCTTGATGTCCTTGCTCGCCTTGTCGGTGCGCACGACGAGGCCGACCGAATACACGGTGTAGGCGATGGCCTCCTGGTTGCGCAGCGGGTCGCGGCCGAAGTCATAGACCTGGTCGAGGTTCTTCAGCTTCTTGTAGTCGATGGGCTGCAGCAGGCCCTTGGCCGAGGCGTCGAGGGCCAGGAAGTCGGTGATCTGCACCACGTCCACGTTCGGATTGGCCTTGCGCGCGTCGAGCTTGGCCAGACGGTCGGCGGCGTTGCCGGTCTCGAGCACGATCTCGCAGTTGCACAGCTTGCCGAACGGCTCGTAGACGACCTTCTTGAAGAGATCGTTGTTGAGGCCGTAGGTCGAGAGCACCAGCGTGCGCTTCTGCGCCAGCGCCGGCGCGGCGCCCATCGCGCCCACCACGAGTGCGGCCAGGGCCGCGGCAAACCACTTCGTTCTTGTCATCTCACGTCACTCCTGTTCAAGGCCATTTCGAGTTCGTCGGATTCATCCCGCCCGGGCCAGCGCGGCATCGAGTTCCGCGCGCGTCGGCATGCCGCCGCGCGCGCCGGGGCGCAGGCACGACAGCGCTGCGGCCATGTTGGCCTCGGTCACGGCCGGCATCAAGGCCTTGCCGCCGGCCAACGCCGCGGCCAGCACGCCGGCAAAGGTGTCGCCCGCGCCGGTGGTGTCGGTCGCATCCACCGCGCAACCGGGCACCGCCATCGAGCGGCCGCGGTGCCAGACGCGGCAGCCGCGCTCGCCGAGCGTCGTCACCACGGTCGCCGGGCCGAGCGCCGGCTCGGCCTGGCCGGTCTGTGCCGTCAGTGGCGACGTCAGTTGCGCCAGCTCACCCTCGTTGACCAGCAGCAGGTCGGTGAGCGGCAACAGCGCGGCCGCGTCGGCACCCGCCGGCGCCGCATTCAGCATCACCGGCACGCGGGCCGCGCGCGCGGCCTCCGACCAGGCGAGGTTGGTGGCCACCGGAATCTCCATCTGCAGCAGCAGGCAGCGCGCGCCGCGCAGCGCACCCTGCATCGGTAGCGGCACCTCGCGATTGGCGCCGGGCAACACGGTGATGGCGTTCTCGCCGGCTGCGCTGACGGTGATGAGGGCGGCGCCGCTGGCGGCCTGCACGCGCAAGACACCCGCGGTCTCGATGCGCTCGGCCTCCAGACCGGCGAGCAGTTCGTCGCCCGCCGCATCGCGGCCGACCGCACCGAAGAAGCGGACGGCCGCACCGAGGCGCGCCGCGGCCACCGCCTGGTTGCCACCCTTGCCACCTTGGAAGCGCGCCAGCGTCTCGCCCAGCACCGTCTCGCCGGGCCCCGGGATGCGCGGCGCGCGGCCGACGAGGTCGAGGTTGAGCGAGCCGACGACGACGACGGTCATCGGTCGACTCCGCGCTGCGTGGGGCGCAAGGCGCTCAAGAGGTTGAAGGGCCTCAAGCCGTCGCCCCGTGGCACTTCTTGAACTTCTTGCCGCTGCCGCAGGGGCAGGGGTCGTTGCGGCCGGGCTGCGGCGCCACGCGGCGGGTCTCGGGCTTCGGGCCGTGGTCCAGCAGCAGCAGGCGCAGGTCCTGCATCGCGAAGCAGGCATTGGTCAGCAAGTCGTCGCGCTCGGGCGTCTTGCCGCCGTGGTAACGCTCGAGATAGCTCTTCCAGCCGTCGTCGGCGGGGCTGGCCGACAACGCGCTCACCTGGTCGACGAGACCGGCGAAGTCGGCCTCGAAAGCGTCGTCGCTCGGCAGTTGCCAGAGCTCGGCGAGGTCGTCGAGGCCATCGAGCACGCCCTCGGCCCACAGCGTGCCGGGCTGCATCGCCGCGGCCTCCTCGGCACTGGCGTAGCCCTCGTCGACGAGGCGCTTGCGGTCTTCGTCAGTCCAGTCGTCGAAGAAGGGGTCCAGGCGCAGGTCGTCGGGCCGATCGAGCAGCGCCTCGGCATCGAGCGCGCCGTGCAGCACGCGCAGCCGGCGTTGCAGCACGGTCAGCGCCTGCTCGCGGTCGGCCGGGTCGCCGAATGTGCGCTCGAAGGTGTCGCCGAAGAGGCGTTCGATCCACTGCTCCGCGGGCGGGCGCACCGGGCCGGCGGCCATGGCCGTCAGCCAGCCGTCGACATGGTGCACATGCAGCGTGTCGTCGAAGCCGACGAGGCGCTCGCAAAGGCTGGCCAGCTCCTCGAATCCGTCGCTCGGCTTGCCGCCGTCGCGCCCGGGCGCGGCCGGTGCGGCGGGATCGGCCTTGTCGTCGTTCGCCTTGTCCGCTGTCTTGTTCGCCGTCTCGCCCGTCGCTTCGCCCGTCATCTCGTTCGTGCTCTCGTTCGTGCTCTCGTTCGTCGTCTCGCCGTTCATGCGCCCAGCCCCCAGGTCTCGCGCAGGAAGCGCTCGAGCCGCACGCGCGCCGCGGCCCGCGCCTCGGGCTGGCCGCCGACGTGCACGCCCTGCCCCGGGTTCACGCCGTTGGGCACGTCGCGCCGCAGGCGCACCGGCGCCGTGCCGTCGAAGCCATGGTGCGCGCCGCCGTAGGCCTCCCAGACCGGCGCCGGCACGGGCAGCGCCGCTTTCGCCGCGCCGGCCAGCGCCTTGCAGGGGGCCGCCGGCGTCCAGTCGTCGGCCTCGCCGAGCAGCATCAGCAGCGTCGCGCTCGGCTCGTAGCCGCGTTGCAGTTCCGCTTCGCAGCCCGGATAGAAAGCGACCGCCAGGCTCGGCTTCACCGCGGCGCGCTTCACCTCGGGATGCACGAGGTTGGTGGCGGCCAGCACGGTGCTGCCGCCGTTGGACCAGCCGAGCAGGCCGAGCCGCGCCGCATCCACGCCGGGTTGCTGCGCCAGCCACGCGAGGGCTCCCAGCGCGTCGCGGCGGCGATGCAGCTGCGTCACCCGCCGCTCGCCCGTGCGCTGCGTGCACAACTCGCGCTCGCCGCGTGGCGTGAGCGAATCGGTGACCAGCACGTGGATGCCCATGGCGTTCAGCCTCGCCGCCAGTTCGGTGTAGCGCGGCCCGAGGCGACTCGTGCCGTCGCGCCGCCGTTCGAGCGCTCCGCCACAGCCGTGCAGCAACACGAGCGCCGGCGCCGGTTTGGACACGGATCCGGATGCCGATGCGTCCGGGCTGACGGCTGTTGCCGCGAACCAGGTCGAAGGCAAGTGCACCGCGCCGCCCCCGCGCACGCGGTCGAGGCTGGGCACCGACACCGGCACGGCGGCGACCGCCGCCGGCGTGTCTTGCGCCATCGCGGGAGCGGTGAGCGCGATCAGCGCCGCGAGCGCCATCGGTGCCCACCGCGCGATCCGTGCCTTCGGCCCCTTCACGACGGCTCCTCGGGCCAAGCGAGTCGCGGCGGACTCGGATGCAGACGCGCCATCGCCAACACGTCGGCGTAGACGCCATCGCGCATCGCATAACCGCGGTGCGTGCCTTCGATGCGAAAGCCGAAGCGCCGGTACAGCGCGATCGCCGGCGCGTTGTCGGTGTAGACGTTGAGCTCGATGCGCAGCACTTGTGCCCAGCGGTCGGCCCAGTCCATCAGCGCCTGCATCAGCGCCGTGCCGACGCCCTGCCCCTGGGCGGCGCGGGCCACGGCCATGCCGAGCCCCATCACGTGCCGGCGGCGGAGCTGCGTTGCGAGCACGTCGAGCCCGGCCAGCGCCACGACGGCGCCATCGCGCTCGGCCACGAGGTGAATGTCCGAGCGGCCACGCGCCT
>JAEUPE010000023.1 GCA_016790435.1 Rubrivivax sp.
GCTTGCACGACGGGCCGCCAGGTCGAGGCGTAGGAGGGCAACGCCTGCGGCGCGAAGGCCTTGTGCGGCCAATCCGAGCCCCACACGCAGCGCTCACCGAACATCGCCGCGACGCGGCGGATGTGGGGCCCGAGCGCGGCATAGGGCTCGCTCGCGCCGAGCCGGTACCAGCCCGAGAGCTTGACCCAGGCACCCAGGTCGGCCAGGGCCTGCAGCTCCGTCCACGCGGCGTGGGCGGAGGGCGTGTCGGCGGCCAGGCCGGCGAGATGGTCGAGCACGGCGACGAGGCCCGTGGCCTCGTGCAACGCGCGCACGCCGGACAGTTGCTCGCGCCGCACGTACCACTGCACGTGCCAGCCGAGGCCGCGCAGCGTCGGTGCCAGCGCGCGCAGGCGCGCCGCAGGGTCGTCGTGCTCGCCCACGGGCGAGACAAGATTGAAGCGCACGCCGCGCACCCCGGCGGCGTGCAGGGCCGCTGCCTCGTCGACGTGCAACTCGTTGCCCACCACCACCACGCCACGGTGGCGGCCGGGCGAGGAGGCGAGCGCCTTCAGCAGCAGCGAGTTGTCGGTGCCATAGACGCTGGGTTGCACGAGCACGAGGTGGTGCACGCCATGCCTCGCGGCCTCGGCCTCGATGGCCGCGAGCGGCCGGTGAGCGGGGCGGTAGTGGCCTGCGGCCACCGGCGCATCGGCATCGAAGACATGCACGTGCGCATCCCAGCCCTGGGGCTTGGCGGCCTGGCTCACGGGCTCACCTTCCGCTCACGGCTCCGCTCTTCCTCACTCGCGGGTGATGCGCCGCTCCTTCACCACCCGCGCCCACAGCGTGCGCTGGGCGGCGAGGAATTGCGTCGGGTCGCCGCGGAAGACGTCGCCGCCAAGCGCGCGCACGCGGCCCAGCACCTCGGGATCTTCCATGGCGCGGCCGATGGCATTGCGCAGCTTGTCGCGCAGGGCCGCGGGCAGCCCCGCGGGCGCCAGAACCGGGTTCCACTCCAGCACCTCGTGCCCGGTGACGCCGGCCTCGGCCATGGTGGGCACCTCGGGCAGCGCACGGCTGCGGAACGAAGACGTCACGGCCAGCGGCCGCAGCCGCCCGCTCTGGATGTGGCCCAACGACGAGGCCACATTGGCGAAGAACAGCGGCACCTGCCCGCCCATGACGTCGTTCAGCGCCGGGCCGCCGCCGCGGTAAGGCACGTGCGTCAGCTCCACCTTGGCGAGCTGCTCGAAGAGCGCGCCGGCCAGGTGCTGCGCCGAGCCGTTGCCCGAGGAGGCGTAGGCCAGCGAGTTGGGCTTGGCGCGCGCCAGGCGCAGCACGTCGGCCACGCTCCTGGCCTCGAAGCCGGGCGTGCACACGAGCACGTTCGGGTAGAGCGCGAGCACGGCCAGCGGCGTGAAGGCCTTGTCGGTGTCGTAGGGCAGCTTGTCGAACAGCGCGGGGTTGACCGCGAAGTTCGAGGCATCGAGCAGCAGCGTGGCGCCGTCGGGCGTCGCGCGGGCCACCTGCGCGGCGGCGAGCGTGCCGCTGGCGCCGGGCTTGTTCTCCACCACCACGGCTTGGCCGAGCGCCTTGGCCATGCCCGGTGCGATGAGCCGCGCCATCAGGTCGGCACCACCGCCGGCCGGGTAGGAGACGACGAGCGAGATGGGCTTGCCACCGGCGATGTCGGTGCCCTGCGCGCGTGGCGCGGTGATGGCGAAGCTGCCGAGCGATGCGGCGCCGGCCACGAGCAAGGTGCGGCGAAGCGGTGGACGGGGGTGGCTCGTCATGGTCTCCTCGTGGTCGTCAACGGCGGCCGATCGGCGCGAGGGCACGATAAACGATGTGCCGCGAGGACCGCCGCGCCTCAGCCGGCGGGCAGCGGCGCGCACCAGCGCCCCGCTTCGGTGACGATGTACTGCATCGGGATGTCGTGCGGCAGCGGGTGGATCGTGGCGAGTTCGGCGAGCGTGAACCCGACCCCCACCGCCAACGGCCTGCGCGCCCTGGCCGCGAGCGTGCGGTCGTAGAACCCGCCGCCGTAGCCGAGCCGATAGCCAGCCGCGTCGAATCCGACGACGGGCGACACGACGATGTCCGGCTGCACCTCGACATCGTCGGCGGGCACCGGGATCTTCCAGACCCCGGCGGCCATGGCGGCGCCGGGTGACCAGCGGCGGAAGACGAGCGGCGCCTGCCGCTGCACCACGACCGGCAGCGCACACTGCGCACCGCCGGCGTGGATCTCCGCCATCCAGGCACGCAGGTTCGGCTCGCCGCGGAAGGCCCAGTACACCCCCACCGTCAGGCCGCGCAGGCTGCCCAGCGTCTCGCTCAGGTGGATGGCAATGGCGTTCGTGCGCCGTCGCCTCTCGTCGGCAGGCAAGGCCAGGCGCGCGGCGACCAGGCGCGCGCGCTCAGCCTTGCGCCATTGCATGATCTCGGCGCGCGACATGACGCTCACGCTCACGCTCACGCGGCCGGCAGCGGCAGGCGCCGCGGGCCCTGCCCGCGCTCCCATTGCCAGAGCTCGCCGGCGCGCGTGAGCGCGAGCGTGGCCGTGTCGCCGGCCGCCACCTCGGCCACGCCGTCGAACAGCTTCTTCGGCGCGATCTCGTAGCCATCGCCCCACACCCACAGGGTGCCGTCGGCACGCAGCGCCGCCGAGTGCCGCGAGCCGGTGGCGATGGCCACCGCGCCCTCGAAGATCGGTCCCCAGCGGTCGGCCTTGTCGCCCAGGCCGTGCGACGAGAGCGGGCCGAAGCGGTTGCCACCCGTGCCGAGCACCGTGCCGTCGCGCTGCAGCACGAGGGCGTGCCCGGTGTGCGCCTTCACCGCGATGGCGTCGCGCGCGGTGGGCACGAAGTGCGCCGTGGCAGTGAGCTTGCCGTCGCCGTACTGGCCACGGTGCGCGAGGCCCTTGACGAAGAGGGTGCCGTCGCGGGTGATGTAGTAGTCGGCGCTGTCGCCGATGCAGGCGGCGGCCACGTTCTCGGCCACGCGCGTGGGCAGGGTCGGTGTCGTGCCTGGGCTCGTGCTCGTGCTCGTGCTTGCGCCTGCAGCGGTGGCCGCCCGGTACCAGAGCAGGCCCGCCGCGTCGATCGCGAACCAGCCCGACTGGCCGGCGGCGAAGCCGGCCACACCCTGCATCAGCAAGGCAAGCCGCCGGGAAGTGTCGGCCGCGGGGCCGGATGATGGGCCGGTGGATGGCCCCAATGCCGAGCCGGCAACGGCGTCGCTCCAGCCGACGAGCGCGCCGTCGGCGCGCAGCGCGAAGCACGTGTCCTGGCTCACGCCCACCTGCCGGACGTTGCCCAGCTGCCGCCGTGGTGAACCCGCGTCGCGCCACGCGAAGGCGGCGCCACCGACGATCACCTGGTGGCAGGCGTAGTACGAAGCGAGCCGGTTGCCGGAGGCGTCGGCCCACGAAGTGGCGGTGCTCATCAGTGCGCCCCATGCCGGCATGCCGCGCAGGAGGTGTCGGCGTTGCATGCGGGCGATGGTACGGCGCGCCGCGGCCTGCCAGGCGGCATGACGCCGACGCGCGGAGGGTCGGCCGCACTCGTGCCAAGATCGCTGCCGTCGCTTTCATGTCGCGCGCTTCGCGCGTTCAGGCCTGGAGATCCTTCAATGCGTCGTTCCGTTCCGCCTCACCTCTTCGCGCGGCTTGCGCGCACCGGCCGGGCATGGATGTGCCTCGCCGGCCTCGGCGCGCTGACTGCGCTGGCGGCCCTGCCGGCGCTGGCTCAGTCAGAGTGGCCGGCCGCCGGCAAGAACCTCTTCCTCACCGTGCCCTCGCCCGGCGGCAGCGGCACCGGCGACACCATCGCGCGCCTCATGGCCGAGGAGATGGGCAAGCGGCTGAAGGCCACGTTCGTCATCGAGAACAAGCCCGGTGCGAACGGCAACATCGGCGCCACCGCGGCGGCGCAGGCGCCGGCCGACGGCTACCACTTCCTGTTCTCGTGGGCCGGCACGCTGGCCGTGAACCAGGCCATGTACAAGCAGATGGGCTATGACTCGCAGCGCGACTTCGTGCCCATCGCGCTGCTCGCCGACGTGCCCAACATCCTCGTCGTCAACAACGACCTGCCGGCGAAGACGCTCGATGAGTTCGCACGCTATGCCAAGGCCAACCCGGGCAAGCTCAGCTACGGCTCCACCGGCATCGGCAGCTCCATGCACCTGGCCGGCGAGTACTTCCAGCGCGAATACGGCGCGCAGATGGTGCACGTGCCGTTCTCCAACCCGGGCAACGCGACGACCAACCTCATTTCGGGCGAAATCCAGCTCATGTTCCAGCTCATCCCCGGCATCGCCGGCCAGGTGAAGGGCGGGCGCGTGCGCGCTATCGGCGTGATGGCGCCGCAGCGCTCGCCAGCATTGCCCGACGTGCCGACGATGGCCGAGCTCGGCGCGCCGAAGCTGATGTCCTCGACCTGGTTCGCGCTGCTCGCCCCGAAGGGCACGCCCGCGGTGGCGCTGGAGCGGATGAATGCCGTGGCCAACGAAGCACTCGCCGACCCCGCGGTGAAGAAGCGCCTGTCCGAGATCGGCGCCTCGCCCCTGGGTGGCACGCCCAAGCAGCTGGCCGACCACCTCGCCGCCGAGATCGAGAAGTGGGGCCGCGTCGTGCGCGACGCGAAGATCCAGGTGCAGTGAAGGGCGCGTGATGGCCCTGCGCGACCTGACGAGCCGGCTGGGGCGGCGCATGCTGCCGCTGCATTGACTGCCGTCGACAGCGGGTCGGCGCCCACACAGCGCATCGGCTGGATCGGCCTCGGCCGCATCGGCGCGCCGATGGCCGAGCGCGTGCGCGCCGCCGGCTGGCCGCTCACGGTGTGGACACGCCAGCCCGGCTCGGCCGCCGCGGCGGCGCTGCTCGAACGCGGCGCCATCTGGGCGCCGAGCGTCGAGGACCTGGCGCGGCACTGCGACATCGTCTGCACCATCGTCACCGGCCCCGACGACGTGGCGGCCCTGCATGCCGTGCTGATGCCCACGGCGCGGCCGGGCACGCTCTTCATCGACCTGAGCACGGCGACGCCGGGCACGGCGCTCGCCGCCACTCGGCTGGCACTGGCGCACGGGCAGCAGTCGCTCGACGTGCCGGTCACCGGCGGCGTGGCCGGCGCGGTGCGCGGCACCTTGACCTGCTTCGTCGGCGGCGAGGCGGCGGCGCTGGAGCGTGCGCGCCCGTTGCTGTCCAGCTTCAGCCAGCGCCTCGTGGCGTGCGGCGGGCCGGGCAGCGGCTACCGCACGAAGCTGATCAACCAGACGATGGTGGCCGGCGTGCTGATGGGCCTGGCCGACGGCGCCCGGCTCGCACGCGCCGCCTGCATCGCGGCCATCGACTTGCAGCCGGCCCTCGGCAGCGGCACGGCTGGCAGCTTCCTGCTCGAGAGCTACCTGCCGCGCATGATGGGCGGCGAGGGACCGGTGACCTTCACGCTCGCCTTGCTGCTGAAGGACCTGCAACTTGCGCGCACCGAGGCGCGGGCGCTCGCGATCGACGCCCCGCTGCTCGACGCGACCATCGCTGCCGTGGCCGTGGCAATGCAGCGGCACGGGCCGCAGGCCGGCGTGCAGGCGCTGGCGCTGTAGCCGCACTTCATCGACGATGACCTCCTCTCCCAGCGAACCGCATGTCGCCGGCCTGCCGGCCCTCGAGCAGCGCCTCGCCTACGAGCTGGCCTGTCTGCAGTTGCCCGCGGCGCGCTGGACGCCGGCGCGCGAGCACGAGGGCCAGCCGGTCGCCGACGTGGCCATCATCGGCGCCGGCATGGCCGGGCTCGCGCTCGCGGCGGCACTCGTGCATCGCGGCATGGCGGTCGTCGTGTACGACGAGGCGCCCACCGGCTTGGAGGGCCCCTGGGCGACGACGGCGCGCATGGAGACGCTGCGTTCGCCCAAGCAACTGGCCGGGCCGGCGCTCGGTGTGCCCTCGCTCACCTTCCGTGCCTGGTTCGAGGCGCAATTCGGCAGCGCGGCCTGGGAGGCGCTCGACAAGATCCCGCGCCTGCAGTGGATGGACTACCTGCGCTGGTACCGCCGCGTGCTGGCCTTGCCCGTGCACAACGAGCACCGCGTCACCGACGTGTGGCCGCAGGGCGAGGATGGCCGGGCCGAAGGGCTCGTCGCGCTGCGCATCGAGCGCATCGAGCATCCGGGCGCGGCGTTCACCGCCTGCGCGCGCCGGCTCGTGCTCGCCACCGGCCGTGCCGGGCTCGGCGGCAATTGGGTGCCGGCGTGGGTGCATGGCCTGCCGCGCATGCGCTGGGCGCATTCGGCCGACGAGTTCGACTACGCGCGCCTGCGCGGCCAGCGCGTCGGCGTCGTCGGTGCCGGCGCCTCGGCCATGGACAGCGCCGCCACGGCGCTGGACGAGGGCGCGGCGCGCGTGCACCTGCTCGTGCGCCGCCACGACATTCCACGCATCAACAAGGGCAAGGGCGCCGGCAGCCCCGGCTTCGTGCATGGCCACGCGCGCTTGCCCGACGAGTGGAAGTGGCGCATCCGCCACTACATCCACACGCAGCAGGTGCCGCCGCCGCGCAACAGCACGCTGCGCGTGTCGAGCCATGCCAATGCGTTCTTCCACCTCGGCTGCGCGGTCGTTGGTGCCGAGGAGCGCGGCGGCGCGCTGCAGGTGCGAACGAGCGCCGGGTCGGTCGAGCTCGACTTCCTGATCTTCGCCACCGGCTTTGCCATCGACTGGGCGCAGCGGCCGATGTTGCGCCACATCGCGCCGCACGTGAGGCTGTGGCGCGACGCCTACGTGCCCGAGCCGGGGCAGGAGGACGAGGAGCTCGCGGCCTCGCCCGACCTCGGCGCCGACTTCGAGTTCCAGCCGCGCGCCGCAGCCGGCGCAGGTGCAGCGGGGGGTGCCAAGGCTGCCGAAGGTGCTGCACTTGCTGCAGGCGCATCCTGCCCCGGGCTCGAGCGCATCCACTGTTTCTGCTACCCGGCGGCGTTGTCGCTGGGCGTCATCACAGGCGACATCCCCGCCATCAGCGAAGGGGCGATGCAGCTCGCCTCGGGCCTGGCGGGCCTGCTCTACGCCGAAGACGTGGCGCGACACTTCGCGCGCATGCAGGCATTTGCCGAGCCCGAGGTGTTCGGCGACGAGTGGGTGGCCTCGCCGCTGCCTGCCCCCCTTCCGGAGAACCGACATGAGTGCTGATCCCGACGCTGTTGACGTCATCGATGCCGCGGCCGGTCTCGTTCCGGGCACACCACTGTTCGCCGCGCGGCGCTTTCGCGCCACGGCCATCGCAGGCACGCAGGCCAGCCACGATGCGCTGCTGCACGAGCCGGTGGCCGGCCTGGGCACGGCCGACCGGCTGCGTGTCGCCGTGCACTGCTGCGAGGCCACCGGCGCCGTCGAGCTGGCGGCGCACTACCGCGCCCAGCTGCGCCTGGGCACCGAGCCGCGCGGTGCCGCACTGCAGGCGATGCCGCCGGCGACTCGGGATGCGATGCTGCAATGGGCTGGCGTGCTGACCACCGACCCGCGCCAGGGCGACCGCACCGCGCTGCGGGCGCTGGTGCAGGCGCTGGCGGCGTCAGGCCTGGGTGAAGGGGCCACCAACGCCGCCGTCGTCGCGCTGGCCCAGCTGGTGGCGTTCCTGTCGTACCAGACGCGCGTGGTCGCGGGCCTGAAGGCGATGGCGCTGCCCGGCGGTTCGAGGCGCGAACAGCGCGTTGCGCCGTCCGGTGGTGCCGGCGCCGTCACGCCGGCGACGCCGCCCGTGATCCGCATCAACGGCTTCACCAACGAGACGCTGCAATGGCGTTCGTGGCTCGCGCCGGTCGACGTGGCGCAGGCGAGCCCGCTGCAGCTGCAGGTGCTGGACGAGAGCCACGCGCAGGCCCGCACCTCCGAGTACTACCTGACGCTCATCCACCAGCCGCTGATGCTGCGCCATCGCTCGGCCGCCTACAACGCCATCATGTACGCGCAAGGCGGCCTGCCACGCGCGGAGCGTGAACTGGGCGCGATGGTGGTCTCGGTCACCAACGGCTGCGTCTACTGCACCTCGGTGCACGCGCAGCGCTATGCGCAACTCGCGCGCCGCCACGACACCGTGGCGCAGGTCTTCACCGACCCCTCCACGGCCGGCAGCAGCGAGCGCGAGCGTGCCATCGCGCGCTTCGCGCAGGCCGTGACGCTGCGGCCGCAGGCACTTGGCGCGGGCGACATCGAGCCGCTGCGCGCGCTCGGCATGAGCGACGAGGAGGTCATCGACCTGCTGCACGCGGTGGCCATCTTCGGCTGGGCCAACCGGCTGATGCACAACCTCGGCGAGCCCGTCGACCCGGATGCCGCGTGAAGCGGCCCTTCACATGCGCTCCGACGCGTGGCCTCGAATTTGCTAGGGCTGTTGCTCGATATCGAGTACCATCGCGTCTGTAGAGATGTTCAAGACCGTTGTTTCGTAGTTCTTCTTGACACCTGCCGGCGGCTACCGTCGACAGGCCCGGTTGAAATCCCGATCGATGATCTTCGTGGCGTATCTGCCTGTGCAGGCATGTGTCTGTGCAGCCACCTGAAAGGAAATCGATATGACGACTCAAACCGGCACCGTGAAGTGGTTCAACCAGGACAAGGGCTTCGGCTTCATCGCCCCGGACGATGGCGGCAAGGACCTCTTTGCCCACTACAGCCAGATCCAGGGCGGCGGGTTCAAGACGCTGACCGAGAACCAGCGCGTGCAGTTCGAGGCGACGCAAGGCCAGAAGGGCCCGCAAGCCTCCAACATTCGCGCCGTCGAATAACCAGGCTCCAGGCACTGCCTGACCTGACGCACGGGCCCTTCGCGGGCCCGGCAGGAGACCGCGGCGCAAGCCGCGGTTTTTTCTTTTCCGAGGCGCCCACGTGAAGAACCTTCAGGAAGCCACGGAACGCATCTGCGAGCTCAAGGGCAACGTCGTCGCGCTGGATGCCGCGTGCAGCGCCCTCGTGCAGCAGCTGCCGCCGGCGTCGCGCCAGCAGTTCCAGCGCGCCTTCGAGGGCTTCGCGGAAATGGCGCGCACCTCGATGCTCAACGCGGCCATCTCCGAGCACTCCATTGCCGCGTTCGAGGTCGATGTCGCGCGCATCGGCTCGCTGGTCGAGGCGCTCGAGCGCCAGGAGTCGCCGGCATCGCCGCCGGCCCGCGACCGCGCGGTCGTCGAGTCGCTGCTGCTGGCCGTGCCGCGCGTCTCCACCTTCGACGGCCCGCGGGCGCTCACCGTCGCCAGCGGCTTCTTCTTCGAGCGTGAAGATCGCCTGTACCTCGTCACCAGCCGGCACGTGCTGATCGACGAACCGAGCAAGCACTTCCCCGATCGCATCGAGATCGTCATGCACACCGACCAGGCCGACATGTCGCGGACCTCGGTGTTCTCGCTGCTGCTCTACGAGAACGGCAAGGCCGCGTGGCACCAGGCGC
>JAEUPE010000041.1 GCA_016790435.1 Rubrivivax sp.
ACCTGGCCGAGATGCAATACCGCTTCAACCGGCGATACGCCTTGCACGAACTGCTGAGCCGGCTGCTGCGCGCCTGCAGCCACACCCAGCCTCGAACAAACCGCTCCATTCGGTTGGCTGAGGGTGCTTGCTAATCAAGAAATGAGAAGCTGAACGCGAGTGTCGAGCGGCTCCCCGGCGGGCGCCTGAGACAATGCCTGCTGTGCCGGAGTGGACCGTCCTCGTCGTTGCGCTCGTCCTTGCGCTGAACCTGCTGCTGTTGTTGTGGCTGGTGTTGCGCCCGCGCGGCGGGAGCGCGCAGCGCGAAATCGAGCGGCTCGAGCGCGAGTTGCGCGACGAGCTCGGCCGCCAGGGGCAGGGCACACGGGCCGACCTCGCCAACTTCCAGCAGATGCTGCTGACGCAGGGCGGCGATGTGGCGCGCACGCAGAACGAGCAGATCGACTCGTTCCGCACCCAGCTTTCAAGCATGCAGCAGGCCAGCGAGGGCCTGCTCAGGCGGGTCAACGACACGCTGGCCGATCAGCTCACGAAGCTGGCCGAGGCGAACGAGCGCCGCTTTGCCGAAGTGCGACAGGTTGTCGACACCCGCCTCGCGGCACTGCAGGAGGGCAACGAGAAGAAGCTCGAGCAGATGCGCGCCACGGTCGACGAGAAGCTGCATGCCACGCTCGAGCAGCGCCTGGGTGAGAGCTTCAAGCAGGTGGCCGACCGCCTGGAACAGGTGCACAAAGGCCTGGGCGAGATGCAGTCGCTGGCGCGCGACGTGGGTTCACTCAACCGCGTGCTCACGAACGTGAAGACGCGCGGCATCTTCGGCGAGGTGCAGCTCGCCGGGCTGCTCGAGCAGGTGTTCACGCCCGAGCAGTACGCGGCCAACGTCGCCACCGTGCCCGGCAGCAACGAGCGCGTCGAGTTCGCCATCCGCATGCCTGGGCGCGAGAGCGGCCCAGGCGCGCTGCCGCTGTGGCTGCCCATCGACGCCAAGTTCCCGCGCGAGGACTACGAGCGCCTGCTCGAAGCCCACGAACGCGCCGACGTGGCGGCGATGGAGGTGTCGGCCAAGGCCATCGAAACGCGCCTCAGGCTGGAGGCGCGCAGCATCCGCGAGAAGTACGTGGCGCCGCCGCATACCACGGACTTCGCGATCCTCTTCTTGCCCACCGAAGGCCTCTATGCCGAGGCCTTGCGCCGCCCTGGGCTGGTGGAGGCGTTGCAGCGCGAGTACCGCGTGATGCTGGCCGGCCCGACGACGCTGCTGGCCACGTTGTCGAGCCTGCAGATGGGCTTCCGAACGCTGGCGCTCGAGAAACGCTCGGCCGAGGTCTGGGAGGTGCTCGGTGCGGTGAAGACCGAGTTCGGCAAGTTCGGCGTCGTGCTGGCCAAGACGAAGAAGAAGCTCGACGAGGCCTCCAGCAGCATCGAAGCGGCCGAGCAGCGCACGCGTGTCATGGCCCGGCAGCTGAAGGACGTGGAGGCCCTCCCCGAACACCTGGCAAGCCCCCTGCTCTCCGGCAATGAGCCTGTCGACGAGGACGATGCCGTTGGCTGAGCCGAGCGCGCCGCCGGCGGCATCATCCAGTCCTGCACCTGCCCCTGCACCGGACAACGGACCTCCCGGGTTCGGGCGCCTGGTCCTCGCGCTCGTGGTCGGGCAACTGGGCCTGCACGCGGCGATGGCAGGCGTGCGGCTGGCTGCCTCGCTGCAGGTGCTGCGCGAGGGGCACGGTGCTTGGACCGTCGGGCTGCTGCTGGCGCTCTTCGCGGCCGCGCCGGTGCTGACGGCCTGGCAAGCCGGGCGCCTGGCCGACCGGCACGGCTATCACCCGATGGTGCGCGGCGCCGTGGCGCTGTCGATGCTGGGCGGCGCCGCGGCGCTGGGTTCGACGTACGTGCAAGGCGCCCTGCACCTCGGTCTCTTGAGCGTGGCCGCGATGCTCACCGGCACGGCGGCCAACGTGGGCGTGCTCACCATCCAGCGCACCGCGGGGCTCGCCGCGCGCGACGCCACCGAGCGCATGCGCGTCTTCAGCTGGCTGGGCATCGCACCCTCTTTCGCCAACGTCGTCGGCCCGGTGGCGGTGGGCTTGGCGATCGATGCTTCGGGCTTTGCCGCCGGCTATGCGCTGATGGCGCTGCTGCCTGTGGCCACGGTGTTGGCGGCGCGCCGGGTACCGCCCACGCCACCGGCCCGTGCCGTCGAGCCTGGCCCGAAGGGCACCGCCTGGTCGCTGATCCAGGCGCCGGGCATGCGGCGCCTGCTCACGGTGAACTGGCTCTTCTCGATGGCGTGGGACGTGCACGCCTTCGCGGTGCCCCTGCTCGGCCACGAGCGCGGATTCAGCGCCTCGACGGTGGGCCTCATCCTCGGCCTCTTCACACTCTCCGTCTCGGGCGTCCGGCTCGTCATCCCGGTGCTGGCGCATCGCCTGCACGAAGTGATCGTGATGCGCGCCTCGATGGTCGGCACGGCGCTGGTCTTTGCCGCCTATCCGTTTGCCCCCAACGCCTGGGCGATGGGGGCCCTGGCCGTGGCGTTGGGCGTCACGCTGGGCAGCGTGCAGCCCATGATCATGACGGTGCTGCACCAGTTGACACCCGGTGACCGGCACGGCGAGGCGCTGGCGCTGCGCTCGATGGCCATCAACGCCACGAGCACGGTGATGCCGCTTGTCTTTGGAGCCAGCGGGGCGCTGGTGGGCACAGCGGCCCTGTTCTGGGCCGTGGGCGCGGCGGTGCTCGCCGGCTCGAGGCTGCCGCGGCGCCTGATGGCGCCGCGTTGAGCCCCCGGGAGATCAGAAGCGCAGGCGAGTGCCGGTCGACACCGTCTCGGTTTCGTTGACCTGCGGCGCGTTCGGCGCGACCACGGGCTCGGCCCGTGCCGTGGAGGCGGGTGCGGCTCGTTCGACCATCGGGGCGGTCCGGGCCTGCCAGCCGCGAGGCAGGCGGGCCTGCTTCGGATAGCCCGCGGCGTCCAGGTAAGCCGTCCATTCGACGTCGGACAGGCCCTTCAGCGGCTGCGCCCCGATGGTGAGCAGGGGCAGTGTCCGCGTGCCGAACAGGCGCTCGAAGGCTTGCGCGTCCTCCTCGTTGCCGACGCGCCGCTCGATGTAGGGGATGCCGCGCGCCACCAGCAGCTGGCGGCCCGTCTCGCAGGGAGAGCATTCGCTGGTCGTGTACAGCGTCACCGGGTGGCGCAGCGCGGGCTGGCGCAACTCGGCGGGCAGGGAGAGGTCGGGTTCGCTGACTGTCGGGCTGCCGGGCCGTGCGAGGTTGGTGACGCGGGTGTTGGCCACCGGTTGTGGCGGGCGGTCGGTGTAGGTGACTGTGCCGTCGGGATTCACCACCTTGAACAGCGCCTGCGCCGGCATCGCGCCAAGGGCCGAGAGCACGAACAACGCTGCACCGCCAGCGAAACGGGTGGACCAGACTCTCATCGCAATCTCCCTGACACCGTCGTTCGGCGCGAAAGCCGCGGGCCGATTCGCGAATCTAGCTGTGAATGCCTTACATCTCAAGGCAACTCAGCTCGCGGCGGCCGCTGGGAGTGCATCGGTTGCATCCGGTAACAGGCCCTGATGCCGCAGGAGCGCGTCGAGCCGTGGCTCGCGACCGCGGAAGGCCTTGAAGCTGTCGATCGCCGGACGGCTGCCACCGCTCTCCAGCACCGCCTCGCGGAAGCGCTGCCCGGTAGCGGCGTCGAAGAGGCCGGCTTCCTCGAAGGCAGAGAAGGCATCCGCCGACAGCACCTCGGCCCAGGCATAGCCGTAGTAGCCGGCGGCATAGCCACCGTCGAAGAGGTGCGTGAAGCTGTGTGGGTAGCGCAGGAAGGGCGCCGGCACCGCCGGTGAGAGCCGCGCGGCGACTTCGAAGGCCAGCGCCGTCTCGCGTCCCGCGTGGCCCGGTTCGAGATGCAGGCGCATGTCGAAGAGGCCGAACTCGCAATGCCTGAGCAAGGCCAGTCCGTTATGGAAGTTGCGCGCGGCGAGCATGCGGTCGAAGAGCGCCCGCGGCAGCGTCTCGCCGGTGTCGACGTGAGACGACAGGCGCTGCAGCACCGGCCACTCCCAGCAGAAGTTCTCCATGAACTGGCTCGGCAGTTCGCAGGCGTCCCACTCGACACCCGAGATGCCCGAGGCCGCCACCTCGTCCACCTGCGTCAGCATGTGATGCAGGCCGTGGCCGAACTCGTGGAACAGGGTGATGACGTCGTCATGCGTCAGCAGCGCCGGCTGCCCGCCCACCGGCGCGGCGAAGTTGCAGACGAGGTGCGCCAGCGGCAGTTGCAGCGTGCCCTCCGGCCGTCTCCAGCGCTGGCGGGCACTGTCCATCCATGCGCCACCTTGCTTGCCCACGCGAGCGTGCAGGTCGAGATAGAAGCCGGCCAGCGCCTGTCCGCCCGGGTCGGCCCGCCGAACGCGGAAGAAGCGCACGGTGTCGTGCCAGGCCGCGGCCTTCTCTTCCTCGATGCTGACGCCGAACAGCCGACCGACCATCTCGAAGAGGCCGTCCAGCACACGCGGCAGGGTGAAGTACGGTCGCACCTCCTCGCTGCCGAAGGCATAGCGCTGCTGCTTCAAGCGCTCGGCAGCGAAGCTGCGGTCCCAGGGTTGCAGTTCGGCAATGCCGAGTTCGCGGCGAGCGAAGTCGCCCAGTTCGGCCAGTTCGCGCTCGGCAAAGGGGCGGGCGCGGCGCGCGAGGTCCTGCACGAAACCGAGGACTTCTTCGGGCGAACGCGCCATCTTCGGCACGAGCGACAGGTGGGCGTAGCTTGGATGGCCCAGCAGCCTGGCTTCTTCCTGGCGCAACTCGACGATCTCGCGCATCAAGGGCGAGTTGTCGAAGCGCGCGTCACCCAGATCGCTGGCCCGGCGCGCCCAGGCACCATAGACCTCGTGGCGCAGCGCGCGGTCTTGCGCGTGCTGCATCACCGGCAGGTAGCAGGGAAGCTGTAGCGTCAGCTTGCAACCGGACCGGCCATCGGCGGTGGCCGCTTCGCGCGCGGCGCAGACCACGTCGGCCGGCACGCCAGCCAGGCGTGACTCTTCCACGTAGAGCGCCCAGGCATCGACGGCGTCGAGCACGTTGTCGCCGAAGCGCTTGGACAAATCGGCCAGTCGCTCCTGGATGGCCGCGAAGCGGTCGCGCGCGGCGCCCTGCAGTTCGGCGCCACCGAGCACGAAGTCGCGCAGCGCATCCTGGATCACCTTGCGCCGTGCGGGTGCGAGCGAGGCGGCGGCCGGGCTCGCGGCGAGTGCCTTGTACTTGGCGTACAGCCGCTGGTCGGAGGCGAGGCGAGTGGAGAAGTCGGTGATGCGTGGCAGGTTCTCCGCGTGGGCAGCCCGCAGCGCCGGTGTGTCGGCCACCGCTTGCAGGTGGCAGACGTGGCCCCAGACGCGGCGCAGCCTTTCGACCGGCACGTCGAGCACGCGCGCCATCGTGTCGTAGTCGGCCGGCGTCCGCTCGTCGACGGCCTGCACGAGCGCGGCTTCGGCCGCGGCCAGCAACTCGTCCAGCGCGGGCGTGATGTGTTCGGGCCGGACGGCGGCGAAGTCCGGCAGATCGCCGGGGCCGAGGAGGGGGTTCGGGAACGTCACGCGGTGGCCTCCGCGGCCTGGACGGTGTTCGCGAGCAGCATCGTGATGGTCATTGGCCCCACGCCGCCCGGGACAGGGCTGATCCAGCCTTCGGGGCCGAGCGCCTCGCGAACGGCGGCGAAGTCGACATCGCCGCAGAGCTTGCCCGATTCGTCGTGGTTGGTGCCGACGTCGATGATCGTGGCACCTGGCTTCACCATGTCGGCCGTGACGGTATTCCGGCGGCCGACCGCGGCGACCACGATGTCGGCCATCTGCACGTGCCGCCGCAGGTCCGGGGTCGCGCTGTGGCAGACGGTGACCGTGGCATTCGCCTGCAGCAGCAGCAGGGCCATCGGCTTGCCCACCGTGTTGCTGCGCCCGATGACCACGGCGTGCCTGCCGCGCACCGGGACACCGGTGCTCTCGATCATCTTCATGCAGCCCCAGGGCGTGGCCGGCCGCAAGCCGGGCAGGCCGCTGCAGAGCTCGCCGGCCGAGCGCACCGAAAACCCGTCGACGTCCTTGAGCGGGTCGATGGCCTCGATGACGCGGTGCGGGTCGATGTGCCGCGGCACCGGCATCTGCACGAGGATGCCGTGGATCGTGGGGTCGGCGTTGAGCGCGGCGATGCGCGCGAGCAACACGGCTTCGGCCAGGGTCGCGTCGTACTTCTCCATGACCGAGTGCAGGCCACTCTCGGCGCAGGCCTTGACCTTGTTGCGCACGTATACCGCGCTGGCCGGGTCGTCACCGACGAGGATGACGGCGAGTCCCGGCCGGCGGCCGCGCGCGGCGAGCGTCGCGGTGCGGGCTGCCACTTCGGTCCGGATGCGTTGCGACAGCACCTTGCCGTCGATGAGCTGTGCAGTCATGCGCGTCTTCCAAATGCGCGAGGCCGCATTGCTGCGGCCTCGGCGTGAGTACCGGCGTTCAGGTCTTGCTCTGCGCGCCCAGGGCGATCTTCAGCAGGTCGGCCACCGTGTTGGCGTTCAGCTTTTCCATGATGTTGGCGCGGTGCGCCTCCACCGTCTTGATGCTGATGCCCAGGTCGTCGGCGATCTGCTTGTTCAGCCGGCCGGCGACGATGCGCTCGAGCACCTGCGCCTCGCGCGTGGTCAGGCGCGAGAGCAGCGCGTCGCGGCTGGCTTGCTCCTGATGGTGGCTGAAGGCCGAGCGCGCCTGGTCGAGCATGCGCTCCACGAGGCTCAGCAGCTCTTCTTCCTTGAAGGGCTTCTCGATGAAGTCCATGGCGCCCTTCTTCATCGTCGTCACCGCCATCGGCACGTCGCCATGGCCGGTGATGAAGACGATGGGCAGCGGGCTCTTGCGCTCGAGCAGCCGGTCCTGCAGTTCGAGGCCGCTCATGCCTTCCATGCGGATGTCGGCGATGAGGCAGGCCACCTCTCGCGGATCGAAGCGCGACAGGAACGACTCGCTGGAATCGAAGCACTTGACGCGGTAGTCCTTGCCCTCGAGCAGCCATTGCAGCGAATCGCGCACGGCTTCGTCGTCGTCCACGACGTACACGGTGCCCTTCTTGGGGATCAGGCTCATGCGCAGGTAGCTCGCGAGGGAAGAGTGGGAAGGACGCGGTCAAGAGCCGGGCGCCGTCATTGCACAGTCACGGCGCCGCACCGGTTTCGGGTGCGGCCGGCGCCGGCAACTCGACCAGCGCGCCGGGCATCGTGACATCGCTGCGTTCGCGCAGTTCCACCGGCAGGGTGAACGCAAAACGACAGCCGACGACGACCTCACCATTGTAGAGGTTCTGCGCCCTCATCCTGCCGCGGTGGCTCTCGACGATGGTGCGGCACAGGCTGAGGCCGATGCCCAGGCCCTCGGCCTTGGTGGAGAAGAAGGCTTCGTAGAGGCGTGCGATGACCTCGTTCTTGAGCCCCGGGCCCATGTCGGTGACGCTGAACTCGATCATCCCGCCGTCCTCGGGGGTGTGGCGTGGCACGACGCGCAACTCGATGTGGCGGCGAGCGGCCGGGAGCCCGGCCGTGTCGATGGCTTCTGCCGAGTTCTTGAGCAGGTTGAGCACCACCTGTTCGATGAGGATGGGGTCGACCATCAGCATCGGCAGGCGTTGGGCGACATAGGTGTGGATGGAAACGTTGCGCCGGCGCAGCTCGATTCCGGCGAGGTCGACGGCATCGTCCACGATCTGCCGCGCTTCTGCGGCCTGGCGCTGCGGCTCGCTGCGGCGCACGAAGCTGCGGATGCGGTGGATGATCTGCCCGGCGCGCTCGGCCTGACGCGAGGTCTTCTTCAGTGCCGCCACGAGATCGTCGCGCGCAATGCTGTCGGTGGTGACGCGCGAGACCATGCCGTTGCAGTAGTTGACGATGGCGGTGAGCGGCTGGTTGAGCTCGTGCGCGACGGAGCTCGCCATCTCGCCCATGGTGACGAGCCGACTCGTCACCTGCGCCTTCTCGGCCTGCATCGAAGCCTGCTCCTCGGCGCGCAGGCGGGCCGTGATGTCGGTGGCGATGAGCATCTGCGCCAGGCGACCGTCGGTCCACTGGAGGTAGCGCGCACGCACGTCGAACCACTTCTGCAGGCTTTCGACGAAAACCTCGCGCGGATCGGCGCCGGTCTCCATGAGTTCCTGCGTGGGCAATCCGGAGAGCGGGTCGACCTCCTCGTCGTCGAGCGCGCCGAAACCCGAGGGGGAAATGCCACCGGCCAGGCGCAGGTGCCCGCGTGCATCGGCGCCGAACCAGAGGCGGTAGCTGCGATTGACGAACAGCAGTTCGCCCTGCTGCACCGAGAGCACCGACACCGATGCATCGAGCCCCTCGAGCACGGTGGTGAAGCGCTCGTGGCTCGCCGAGAGCTGGTCGCGGATGCGCTTGGCCTCCGTGATGTTGGTGACGCTGGTCATCCAGCCGGTCTGCTGACCCTTGGGGTCGATGAGCGGCGAGACATACATGCGCGCATCGAAGAGCGTGCCGTCCTTGCGCATCACCTTCACCTCGATGCCGCCGGCCGGGCTGCGGCCAGCCAGCTCCTGCTGCAGGAGGCGGCCGTTCTCCTCGATGCGCTCGGGCGGCCAGTAAGGGTAGGGCGGCAGGCGGCCGACGAGCTCGGCGGTGGGAAAGCCGGTCATCTGGCAGAAGGCCGCGTTGACGTAGGTGATGCGGCCGTCGAGGTCCATGGCGCGCATGCCCGTGGGCATCGAGTTCTCCATGGCGCGGCGGAAGTTGGTTTCCTGCACGAGCGCCACCTGGATCTGCGCGCGCCTGCGCATGTGCCGCCAGGTGCCCAGCAGCATCCATACCGTGAGCCCGGACAGCGCCACCACCATCCAGAACAGCGTGTTGCTGATCAGGCCGATGCTCGTACGGTAGCCCTGGGCACGCAGCACAAGGCCGTTGGCGGCCGGGGTCAGCGGCGCTTCGCTGTCGATGAGGTTGCGTGGCGTCTCGCGGTTGGGAAAGGTGGTGACCGTGGCCGCCAGGGTGCGCTGCTGCTCGTCGACGATGGCCACGACGTGGCGGCGGGCGACGTCGGGGGGAACCTGCTGTCGGATGATGTCGGTGATCGAGTACTCGGCCATCAGCACGCCGGCGAAGCCTCCGCGCTCGATGAGAGGGATGTGCAACTGGAAGACGGCGCCGCCCTGCGTGTCGTGAAAGGCGCGCGAATAGACAGGGGTGCGCAGGTCGCGCGCGCGCTTGAAGGCCGCTTCGCTGGCTGTGTTCGATCCCTCGGCGGGCAAGATGAGCCTGGGCCCGAGGTTGTCGACACCGATGTCGAAGGGCAGCGCCGACTGGGCGGCGCGCGGGCGGCGGGCCGGGTCGAGCCAGGCCAGGTAGGTGATCTCGGGGCGCTGCCGCAGGAAGGCAGTCGCCTGGCCGACGAACTCGTCGGCGTCGATGGTCCGCGAAACCACCTCCCGCGAGATGCGCACCAGGGCTTCCTGGTTCTGCAGCAGGCGCAGGCTGATCTGCTGCTGGGTCAGCTCGGCGTCGCGCTTGACCGAGTCGGTCTCCCGCTCGATTTCCTCGTTGCGCAGGTACCAGAACGCCGAGATGATCGCCGCGAGGAAGAGCAGCACCGAGAGTAAAGGGCCGAAGGTGGCGAAGCGGTCCTGGCGAGTGGGCGATTGGCGGCGCCACCAGCGGCCGAAGAGGCGCTGGGTGGCGGTCTGCCCGGCCGGCGATTGGAGCGTGGAGTCCTGGGCGTCGACAGGCATGGGACCCTGATTATCCGGATGAGTCGGCCGCGCGCTTCTGGGTTTCACATTGTGGTGCGGATGCGCACTATTTGAAATTGGGCGGGAGCTGTGCGAAACTCGCCGCCGCCCGAATTCGACCCCTACAGACACCCCCTAGAGGAGACACCGAATGTCCGCCCTGCCAGAGTCGCTCCGAGGCGCCGCAGCCAACGATCCTGACGCCCAGGAGACCCGCGAATGGCTGGACGCGCTGAGCGCCGTCATCGGGGCCGAGGGCGCTGAACGAGCCCACTATCTGCTCGAGCAACTTCTCGAGCATGCCCGTCAGAACAGCATCGACATGCCGTTCTCGGCCAACACCGGCTACATCAACACCATCGAGCCGGAGCAGGAGGAGCGCAGCCCCGGCAACCTCGAGCTCGAAGGTCGCCTGCGCGCCTACATGCGCTGGAACGCGATGGCCGTGGTCGTCAAGGCCAACCGCCTCGACCCCGCGGACGGCGGCGACCTCGGCGGCCACATCTCCAGCTTCGCCAGCCTGGCGCACATGTTCGCGGCCGGCTTCAACCACTTCTGGCATGCCGAGAGCGAAGGCCACGGCGGCGACCTGCTCTACATCCAGGGCCACAGCGCGCCGGGCATCTACGCCCGCGCCTTCATGGAAGGGCGCATCAGCGAGGAGCAGATGCTCAACTTCCGCCAGGAGGTGGGCGGCAAGGGGCTGTCGAGCTACCCGCACCCGAAGCTCATGCCGGACTTCTGGCAGTTCCCGACCGTCTCGATGGGCCTGGGCCCCTTGATGGCGATCTACCAGGCGCGCTTCCTGAAATACCTGCACGCGCGTGGCATCGCCGATACCGCCAACCGCAAGGTGTGGGTCTTCTGCGGTGACGGCGAGATGGACGAGCCCGAGAGCCTGGGCGCCATCGGCCTGGCCGCGCGCGAGACGCTCGACAACCTCATCTTCGTCATCAACTGCAACCTGCAGCGGCTGGACGGCCCCGTGCGTGGCAACGGCAAGATCATCCAGGAGCTCGAGGGCGAGTTCCGCGGCGCCGGCTGGAACGTGCTCAAGCTCATCTGGGGCAGCAACTGGGACCCCCTGCTTGCCCGCGACAAGGACGGTGCGCTGCGCAAGATCATGCTCGACACGCTCGACGGCGACTACCAGGCCTTCAAGGCCAACGATGGCGCCTTCGTGCGCAAGCACTTCTTCGGCCGCGACCCGCGCACCCTGGAGATGGTGGCCAAGATGAGCGACGACGACATCTGGGCGCTGCGCCGCGGCGGCCACGATGCCAACAAGGTCTACGCGGCCTTCCACCGCGCCAACAGCCACCAGGGCCAGCCGACCGTGCTGCTCGTGAAGACGGTCAAGGGCTGGGGCATGGGCAAGGCGGGCGAGGGCAAGAACACCGCGCACCAGACCAAGAAGCTGACGGACGACGACATCCGCTTC
>JAEUPE010000290.1 GCA_016790435.1 Rubrivivax sp.
GCCTGATGGCGGAGAAGAACGCCTCCGACGTGTACATGGCGGCGAACACGCCGATCCTCATCAAGATCCACGGCCAGATCCTGCAGCTGTCCGACCAGACGCTGGCGCAGCACCAGACGCGCCAGCTGCTGGCCGAGATGCTGACGCCGCAGCAGCTCGAAGAGCTCGACGACACGGGCGAGCTCAACGTCGGCATCTCGATGCAGCGCGTGGGCAGCTTCCGCCTCTCGGCCTTCAAGCAGCGCGGTTCGATCGCGGCGGTGGTGCGCTGCATCCCGTTCGTCATCCCCACGCTCGAGTCGCTCGGCCTGCCCGACCTGCTCTCGCAACTGGTCGTCGAGAAGCGCGGCCTGATCCTGATGGTCGGCGCCACCGGCACCGGCAAGAGCACGACGCTCGCGTCGATGATCGAATGGCGCAACCAGCAGATGACCGGGCACATCCTCACCATCGAGGACCCGATCGAGTTCCTGTTCTCCAACAAGAAGAGCATCGTCAACCAGCGCGAGGTGGGCCGCGATACGCAGAGCCTGCAGATCGCGCTCAAGAACGCGCTTCGCCAGGCGCCCGATTGCATCCTGATCGGCGAAATCCGCGACCGCGAGACGATGAGCTCGGCGCTTTCGTACTCACTGTCGGGGCACCTCGTGCTCGCCACCCTGCACGCCAACAACAGCTACCACGCGATGGGACGGATCCTGTCGTTCTATTCGCCGGAGGCGCGACCGACATTGCTGTCCGACCTCGCCTCGGGCCTGCGCTCGGTCGTCTCGCAGCGGCTGCTGCGAAGCAACGCCGGCGGCCGCGTGCCAGCGATCGAGGTGATGCTGAACACCAAGCTCATCTCCGAGCTCATCGAGCGCGGCGACCTCTCGGGCGTGAAGGAGGCGATGGAAAAATCACTCGCGGAGGGCTCGCAGACCTTCGAGCAGGACATCGCTCGCCTCATCAACGAGGGCGTGGTCTCGCGCGACGAAGGCATGGCCTACGCCGACAGCCCGACCAACCTGCTGTGGCGGCTGCAGAACGAACAGGCGCCGGTCTCGCGTGTCACGCCGTCGAAGAAGGACGAGCCCGAGGCGGCGAGCTTCACCGACATCGTCATCGACGTGCGCGGCGAGGAGCCGCCTCCACGCAAGCCGGGCTCTCCGGCCATGGCCGGGGCGCCGGGCCGCTCTTGATGGCCATCTTGTACGCCGCACTTCGCCTCACCGAGCAGCTCATCTCCTGCCCCTCGGTCACGCCGGCCGACGGGGGCACGCTGGCGATGCTGGCAGAGCGGCTGGGCGCCGCCGGCTTCGCATGCGAGCGACTCGACGACGGCCCGGCCGAAGCGCGCGTCGGCAACCTCTTCGCCGTGCATGCCGGCGCGCGACCCGGACCCACGGTGGTGCTGCTCGGTCACGTCGACGTCGTGCCGCCCGGCCCGCTCTCGGCCTGGTGCAGCGATCCCTTCGTGCCCACGCACCGCGACGGGCGCCTCTACGGCCGCGGCGCCGCCGACATGAAGACCGCCGTGGCGGCGATGACCGTGGCCGCCGAGCAGTTCGTCGCAGAACTGCCGCAGCATGCCGGCCGCGTGGCGCTGCTCTTCACGAGCGACGAGGAAGGCCCTTCACTGCACGGCGTGCGCCATGTCGTCGAGGTCTTCGCCGCACGCGGCGAGAAGATCGATGCGTGCATCGTCGGCGAGCCGACCTCGGTGCGACGGCTGGGCGACATGATCAAGAACGGCCGCCGCGGCACGCTCTCCGGCCGTCTCGTCGTCAAGGGCGTGCAAGGGCACGTGGCTTATCCGCAGCTGGCACGCAACCCCGTGCACGAGCTGGCGCCGGCCCTGGCCGAACTCGCGGCCACGCGCTGGGACGAGGGCAACGAGCACTTCCCGCCCACGACGTGGCAGGTCAGCAACCTCAATGCTGGCACGGGCGCGCTCAACGTCATCCCGGGCTCGCTGGTGTGCGAGTTCAACTTCCGCTACAGCACCGAGTCGACGACCGACGGGCTGAAACGGCGCGTGCAGGAGATCCTCGAACGGCACCGCGTCGGGCACGAGATCGCCTGGACGCATGGTGGCGACCCTTTCCTCACGCGTCCGGGCACGCTGAGCCGGGCGCTCACCGAAGCCATCGCCGCCGAGTGCGACAGCCTCGAGCCCGAGCTCTCCACGACCGGCGGCACTTCCGACGGGCGCTTCATCGCCCGCATCTGCCCGCAGGTCGTGGAGTTCGGTGTGGTCAACGCCAGCATCCACCAGGTCGACGAGTGGGTCGAGGTGGCGAGCATCGAGCCCCTCGCCCGCATCTACCGCCGCACGCTCGCCACCCTGCTCACGCCTTGAAGCTCATCGACTGCGTGCAGCGGACGGCCGAGCGCCTCGAGTCCGCCCGTGTCGCCTTCGGCCATGGCACGACCAATGCCTTCGACGAAGCCGCCTGGCTGGTGCTGTGGCGGCTCGGGCTGCCACTCGACACGCTCGACGATCTGGCCGATCGGATGCTCTCCGCCGGGGAGCAAGCCGCGGTGCGCGCCCTTGTCGACGAACGCATCACGAGCCGCCGCCCTGCGGCCTATCTCACCGGCGAGGCATGGCTGCATGGCGTGCCCTTCTTCGCCGACGAGCGCGCCATCGTGCCGCGCTCGCTCATCGCCGAGCCGCTGCTCGAGGGCACGCTCGAATCGCTGCTCGGCGGCGAGCCCGGGCACGTGCTCGACTTGTGCACCGGCAACGGCAGCCTCGCCGTGCTGGCCGCCCTCGCCTGGCCCGAGGCGCGCGTGCTCGGCACCGACCTGAGCGCCGAGGCCCTCGAACTCGCGCGACGCAACGTGGCGCGGCACGAACTCACCGACCGCATCGCACTTCGTCGCGGTGACGGCCTTGCCGCCCTTCGCCGCTCCGAAAGTTTCGACCTCGTTCTCTGCAACCCGCCCTACGTGAACACCACCTCGATGTCGACCTTGCCGCCGGAATTCCGCGCCGAACCGGCACTCTCGCTGGCCGGCGGCGACGACGGCATGGACTTCGTGCGGCCGCTGCTCGCTGGTATCGCGGCGCACCTGCAACCGGAAGGCGCCCTGGTGCTCGAGATCGGGCACGAACGCGACCACTTCGCCGCCGCGTTCCCGGCGCTCGAACCGCTCTGGCTGAGCACCAGTGCCGGCGACGAGCAGGTGCTGATGTTGACGCGCGGGCAACTGGTCGCCTCGGCGGCGCACCAGGCAGCGTCGCGATGATCACCGTCCGCAACGTCACGCTGCGCCGCGGCGTCAACGTCGTGCTCGAAGGCGCCGGCTTCACGCTCAACCCGGGCGAGAAGGCGGGCCTCGTCGGCCACAACGGCGCAGGCAAGTCGAGCCTCTTCGCGCTGCTGGCGGGGCGCCTGCAGTCCGACCAGGGCGACATCGCCGTTCCGCCGCGCTGGCAGATCGGCGAGGTGGCGCAGGACATGCCGGAAACCGGCGACGGGGCGACCCAGTTCGTGCTGCAGGGCGACGCGCCGCTCGTCCGTGCCCAGGCCCTGCTGGCCGCCGCCGAAGCAAGTGATGACGGGCATGCCATCGCCGAAGCACATGTCGCACTCGATGAGGCCGGCGCTTTCGATGCGCCCTCGCGCGCGCAGGCGCTGCTGCTCGGCCTCGGCTTCAAGGCCGCGGAGCTCGACGCGCCCGTCAACAGCTTCTCCGGCGGCTGGCGCATGCGGCTGCAGCTGGCGCGCGCGCTCATGTGCCCGGCCGATCTGCTGCTGCTCGACGAGCCGACCAACCACCTCGACCTCGATGCGCTCGTGTGGCTCGAGAACTGGCTGCAGCGCTTCGCCGGCACGCTGCTCGTCATCAGCCATGACCGCGAGTTCCTCGACGCCGTCACGCGCGTCACCTTGCACGTCGACCAGGGGCAGGTGACGCGTTACGCGGGCAACTACACCGCCTTCGAGTTGATGCGCGCCGAGCGCCTGTCGCAGGCGGCCAGCGCCTACACGCGGCAGCGCGAACGCATCGCGCACCTGCAGCGCTTCATCGACCGCTTCAAGGCCAAGGCGACCAAGGCCAAGCAGGCGCAGAGCCGCGTGAAGGCGCTGGCGCGCATGGAGAAGCTGGCGCCTGTGCTCACGGCAAGCGACTTCCAGTTCGAGTTCCGCGAGCCGGCGAGCCTGCCCAACCCCATGCTCGTACTGCGCGACGTGGTGTGCGGGTACGGCGACGTGCCCGTCGTGCGCCAGGTCAACCGCACGGTGCTTGCCGGTCAGCGCATCGGCATCCTGGGCGCCAACGGCCAGGGCAAGTCGACGCTCGTGAAGACGATCGCCCGCACGCTGCCGGCACTCGCAGGCACGGTCACCGAGGGCAAGGGCCTGGCCATCGGCTACTTCGCACAGCAGGAGATGGACCTGCTGCACGCCGACGACACGCCGCTGCAACTCATGACCCGCCAGGCGCGCGAAGCAGCCCAATCGGGCCAGGCAGGCCTGTCCGGCGAGGACACCCGCGAGCAGGCGCTGCGCAACTTCCTCGGCCAGTTCCGTTTCGACGGCGAGATGGTGAAGCGACCGGTGGGCACGCTCTCCGGCGGCGAGCGCGCGCGCCTGGTGCTCGCCACCATCGTGTGGCAGCGGCCCAACCTGCTGCTGCTCGACGAGCCGACCAACCACCTCGACCTGACCACGCGCGAGGCGCTTTCGATCGCGCTCAACGAGTTCGACGGCACCGTGCTGCTCGTGAGCCACGATCGCGCGCTGCTGCGCGAGGTGTGCGACGAGTTCTGGCTCGTCACGCGCGGCGGCGTCGAACCGTTCGACGGCGACCTCGACGACTACCAGCGCTGGTTGCTGGAACTGAGCCGCGCCACCGTGCGCGGCGTCGAGGCGCCGGTGCGCCCCGGCGCGGTCGAGGCGAAGACGGAACCTGTCCCCAGGTCCTCGTCCAGCGCGGGCGCGCGTGGCGCCTCACCACCGGCGGCGGCGGCTACCGCTGCACCCTCGTCGGCTTCGCCGCGTGACGATCGCAAGGCCAAAGGCCAGGCACGCGCCAAGCTCGCCGAAAACACCCGCCCGCTGCGCACCGAACTGGCCCAGATCGACAAGCGGCTGGAGGCGCTGACGGCCGAGCGCAGCGCCACCGAAGCCGCGCTCTCTGGCGGCGACCTGCCCTCAGCCGAGATCGCAGACCACGGCCGCCGGCTCAACCACATCGCGGCCGAGACCGCGATGCTGGAGGAGCGCTGGCTGGAACTGCAGCAACAACTCGAGTCGTTGAAGGCCGCTGCCGGCTGACGCCACCGTCGTCCCGCGCAGTGACCGCGCGGCGAACTCAACGGCCGCGGCCGCCCTGCGGGTGGTTCGGATACGGGTCGCGGCGATTCGGGATGCCGTCGTGGTCGCGGTCGTGGCGGTCCTGCCGTGGCGTGCCGTAGTAGCGGTCGTGCCGGTTGGGGATGCCGTCTCCGTCGACGTCCCAGCGCGGGTTGTAGACACGGTCATGGCGGTTGGGGATGCCGTCACCGTCGGCGTCCCAGCGCGACGGCTCCCGGTATCCGACACGAGGCGACACGACCACGGGTTGCACGCGCACATGCGGCAGCGGCGGCACCGGCAGCACGACGCGTGGCAGCACCAGGGCAGGGGCGCCGATGGTGACCGACCACTGCACGTCCGAGCGGCTGTGGGCCTGCGCGGCGCCGGCGGCGGCCGTTCCGACGATCAGGGCGAGGGCGACGATCACGGGACGTTGGCGGTTCATGCATCCACTCCTTGCTGGTTGAGCGGCCCGCGCTCGGCGGCCCGCCCCTCGACAACGACCGGGCCGCGACACCGGTTCACGCAGGCATGTTCCTGGCCGGTAAAGCTCTGTGAAGCGACCAGCGCGCCACTCTTCGCAAGCTTCAGGTGGAGCGGTCCGTGCGAGGGCCGCGCTTCGTCAGCGCGTCGCCGCGATCAGGTCCAGCACCAGCTCGATGCGTGCCTGCGGCGCGGTGCGCATGCCCGCCGACGGCAACGAGTCGGGGCGGCTGCCGACGACACCGCCGAGTTGGCAACGAGAAGCGCGCCGCACGACGACACCCGCCGCCTCGGCGCGACGGGCCGCTTCCACGAGGGCCCGGTGCACGCTGCCATTGCCGGTACCGGCAATGACGATCCCGCGCGCGCCGGCGGCGACGAAAGCATCGATCACCTCGCCTCGCGCGCCGGCGTGGCTCATCAAAATGTCCACCAATGGCCACGCAGCGGCCGGCGGCAACGCGGCCGCGGCCACGTGCGGCGGCTCGTCGGGCCAGGGACGGTAGCGCTGCAGTCGACCGTCGGCCATGACACCTACCACGCCGGCATCGCCGGCGTCGAAGGCCTCGACGCGGTAGCCATGCACCTTGCGCAGGTCCGCGCCGGCGAAGACCTTGCCGCCGAAAGCCACGAGCACGCCGCGCGCGCCGGCCGTCGAGGCCAGCGTCACCGCGTCGAGCAGGTTCTGCGGCCCATCGGCCGACAGTGCCGTCGCCGGCCGCATCGCAGCGGTGAAGACGAGCGGCTTGTGCGGCGCCAGCGCGCGGTGAAGGAAGTACGCCGTCTCCTCCAGCGTGTCGGTGCCGTGCGTCACGACGAGGCCGGCGACCTCGGGCCGGGCCAACACGGCGCGGGCGCGTTCGAGCAACGCGAGCCAGGTGCCGTGGTCCATGTCGCAGCTGTCCAGCTGTGCCAGCGTTTCGGCCTCGACGACGAGATCCGCGCGCTCCGCCAGCGCCGGCACGGCGGCGACGAGGGCCTGCGCCCCGAGCTGGCCGGCCTTGTAGCCGACATGGTCGTCGGCGCGCGCGGCGACGCCTGCGATCGTGCCGCCCGTCCCCAGGACAACCACGGTCTGGCCGGCCTTGTTGCTCGCGGTGCTTGGCATGTGCGGCTTTCTGGATGAAAATACAGTCACTGGATAAACAGCCAGCCCCGTCGGTTCAAGTGGGCATGAAGCCACCCGAACCGCGCCGGCGGCCCCAAACGTCATGGACGAAAGCCCGAAGCTCACCGCCCGTCAGCAGCAGATCCTCGACTTGGTGCAGAGCGCCATCGAGCGCACGGGGGCGCCGCCGACCCGCGCAGAGATCGCCGCCGAGTTGGGCTTTCGCTCGGCCAACGCGGCCGAAGAGCACCTGCAGGCGCTGGCGCGAAAGGGTGTCATCGAACTCGCGCCGGGCACCTCGCGCGGCATCCGTTTGAAGTCTGACACATTGCGCGCCCTGAACGCGGCACGCCTGTCCCAGTACGGCAAGCAGTACTCGCTGCCGCTGCCGAGCCTGGCGCAGCTCACGCTGCCACTCGTGGGCAGGGTGGCCGCGGGCAGCCCCATCCTCGCGCAGGAGCACATCGACCAGACCTTCCTCGTCGAGGCGTCGATGTTCCAGCGTCGCCCCGACTACCTGCTCAAGGTGCGGGGCATGAGCATGCGCGACGCCGGCATCCTCGACGGCGACCTGCTTGCCGTGCAGAAGGCGAGCGAGGCCAAGAACGGCCAGATCGTCGTCGCCCGCCTGGGCGACGATGTCACCGTCAAGCGCTTTCGCCGCACCAAGGGCGGCGTCGAGCTGATCCCGGAGAACCCCGACTTCCAGACCATCGTCGTGCCACCGGGCACCGAGGGCTTCGCTCTCGAGGGCCTGGCAGTGGGACTCATCCGCAACACGATGCTGATGTAGCGGCCCAGGCGGGCGCGAGGCCTTTGCGCCGGCCCGGCCGCACCACGCCTGCCACGAAAAGGGCGTTGGAAGGCGCCTTCATCTAGGCTTCGCGCTGGGCGGCCCGGCGCGACCATGGCGGCAACCGGGCTGAAGTTCCGGCCCCTGTGTCCGATATCACGCCCATGCCGCTGCCCACCGAAGATCGCCGCCCGCCTTGGCCAAAGCCGACGCCCGTCGTCCGCTTTGCGCTGGCCTCGAAGGCCGGCCGCCGTTCCACCCTCGGCCCGAGCACGAGCAGTCTCAGGCTCGACTCGTCGCCGCCCTCGCTGCGTCACGCGCCCGATTCGCCCTGGCAGCGCTTCATGTTCTGGCTGCTGGCGCCGGCACCGCAAGAGGCCGCACCGCCGCTCAACCGGCTGCCGCGTGTCCGCGAGGACTTCATGTTCGCCGTCGCCGACCTGCCCGGCGAGGCAGCCCACGGGCTGCGCCACCGCATCCTGCACGCGCACTCGCTGCGCGACCTGTGGCACCTGCGCTCCGAGGTCTTCAGCCTGGTCAGCGTCGAGCATGCCCAGAACGAGGCCGAGCGGCGCCTTTTGCGCCTGAACCGCCATTTCCCCATGCGTGCCTCGCGCTCGCAGTTCGGAAGCCTCGGAGGCCTGTGATGCTGCGGAACTCTGCCGCCCCCCGCGACTACACCGCCGGCGCCCCCACGGGCGATCGGCTGGCGGCCATCGCCGCCAGGCGTTCCTTCGTGGCGCTCAAGCTCACCTTCGTCGATGCCGCCGCCGTGCTCGACGGCGCCCAGGCCCACTGGCTGCGCCAGCAAGTGCGGGCCGCCGAGGCACCCGTGGATCTGTGGCTGTTGCGGGCACCCTTGTTCAGCGAACTCGCCGGCAGCCAGCCCGAACGGCGCCTGTTGCGCCAGCGCGTACGGCGTGCGCTCGAAGCCGTCTTCGCCGAGCCGCAGCCGAGCACGACCTTCGCCACGGTCTGATCGCGACGAAAAGCCGTCCAGCGCGGCCGGCCTATGCCGCCCTCATCCGCGCCTTGAAGGTGCGACGAAACTTCTCCACCTTGGGCGCCACCACGAACGCACAGTAGCCCTGCCCCGGGTGGTTGGCGAAGTAGTGCTGGTGGTAGTCCTCGGCGCGCCAGTAGTTGGCCCGCGGCGCGAGCTCGGTGACCACCTTGCCGCGATGCGCCTCCTGGGCCACCGCCACCACCTGCCGCACGACGGCCTCCTGCGCTGGCTCGTGCCAGTAGATGCCGCTGCGGTACTGCGGCCCCACGTCGTTGCCCTGGCGATTCAGCGTCGTCGGGTCGTGGATGTGGAAGAAGATCTCCAGGACCTCGGCGAGCGGGATGCGCGCCGGATCGAAGCGCACCTGCACGACCTCGGCATGGCCGGTGCGGCCACCGCACACCTGCTCATAGGTGGGGTTGTCCACATGGCCGTTGCAGTAGCCGCTCTCGACGGCGAGCACGCCGTCGACCAACTCGTAGACCGCTTCAAGGCACCAGAAACAGCCACCGCCCAGTGTGATGGTCTCGATGTGGGTCTCGGAGGCGGGGTTCATGTCAGGCGACTCCTTGGTCCGTTGAAGCGCGGGCTCCGTGGCCATCGATGACCATCGGTGGCAATCAGAGGAAATCAGTGGCACCGGGCGGCGCCCAAGCAGCACCGGACGGTGCCGGCAACCCCGGCGCCAGTCCTTACACTCTGGCGCGACTATTGGAACCCCTTGGCGGGACGGGACGGTCATGAACGACTTCTTTCTCTGGCTCGGCATCGACGCTTGGCGGCCGGCGCTGACAGCGCTGCTGATGCCGCCGGTTCCATTCCTCGTCATCGTCCTCATCGGTGCTCGCCTCTTCTCCCGCCACCGCGTGCGTGCGTGGCTGGTACTCCTGATCGGCTGCCTCGGCATCTGGGCCATGTGCACGCAGGCCGCGGGCTATGCACTCACGCACTGGCTCCTGCCACCCACCCGATCCCTCACGCCCAACGAGATCGGCGACCTGAAAAAGGCGCCGCGCACCGCCATCGTCGTGCTGGGCGCCGGTCACCGCGACCTTGCGCCGGAGTACGGCGTGTCGGACCTGCAATCGATGGGCGTGGAGCGGCTGCGCTTCGGCATTTGGCTGTCACGCCAGACCGAGCTGCCGATCCTCTTCACTGGCGGGCGCGCGCATGGCTCGGCCCCGGGCCAGAGCGAGGCCGAGATCGCCGCCCGCACCGCCGAGCGCGACTTCGGCCGCCCGCTGCGCTGGACCGAGAGCGAGTCACGCGACACGCGCGAGAACGCGCTGCGCTCGGTGGCCCTGCTGCGCACCGAGAGCATCGAACGCATCGTCATCGTCACGCACGGCTACCACATGCCCCGCGCGCTCGACAACTTCCGCAAGGCCGTGTCGCAGGGCGGCGCCAACGTGCAGCTCGTGGCGGCGCCGATGGGCATCTCACCCTGGTTCCGGCCGCGCTTCATCGACTTCCTCCCCACGCGCTCCGGGTACAACCAGGTCGGGCTCGTGCTGCACGAGTTCTTCGGGCGGCTGATCGGAGCCTGATGCTCCTCGGGGGCAAGGCGCCCCTGTCAGGCGTCGGGCCAGTGCGCCTGCAGCACGGGCGCCACCGAGGCATGGCTTTCGATGCGCAGCAGCGTCTCGTGCAGGGCCGGCCGCGCGCGCGCCAGGAAGGCGCGCGTGCCCCACCAGCGCGACACCACCACGGCCAGGAACTCCAGCGCGCCGGGCCGGCGCACACCACAGAACCAGGGCCGCGCGCTGAAGGTGTCGGCGAAGATGGCCCAATTCCGATGAAGCTGCGCGCGCGCCGCTTGCCGTACCTTCTGCCTCGCCAGCTTGGAGGTCGCCGCCGTCCAGCGCTCCGGGTAGTCACCCACCGAGATGGCGGCGTAGCAGTTGGCGGCGATGAAGACGAGGCCCCGGATCGCCTGCGCCCGCGGCCCGACCAGCCGAGGCAGCAGGCCGGATTCGGGCTCGGCCAGGCCGAGGTGGATGAGGATGGCCGCGCTCTCGGTGAGCACGGCACCGCCGGGCAGCACGAGCGTCGGGATCTGCCCGAGCGGATTGACCGCGGCCAGTTCGGCCCGCGCCGAGTCGGCCTCCCAGGTGGAGGCACGCACGACGCGATAGGTCCAGCCGCAGCGGCGCAGCGCCATCTCCACCGCTGCCGAGCCCGAGCCCTGCGATCCGAACAGCGTGCAGTTCATGCGGACCCTCCAAGTTGGCTCAGTACAGTTGCCACAAAACGCCCGGCCTACCACGCCAGGGCGACAACGAAGATGCCGACCATGACGAAGGCGATCACCACCTTGGCCAGCATGCCCGCGAGCAAGCCGAGCCACGTGGCCACGCCCACCTTCAACGCCTGCGCCTGGTTGCGCCGCGCCAGGTACTCGCCGATGGCCGCACCCACCAGCGGCAGGAAGAGCACGCCAACAACGCCGAACAGCAGCCCCGCGACCGTGCCCAGCGCGGCCCCGATGAGCGCCTGCCGGCTGGCTCCGGCCTTCTTCGCCCCCAGCAGGCTGGCCACGTAGTCCAGCACCCAGGCCACCACCGCCAGCACGCTCAGTACGGCCAGCGTGGCGCCACCGACCCGCGTGAAGTCGTCGATCCAGGCGCCGAGCACGGCCCCACCGAGGATGAACGCCGTGCCCGGGAGTGCAGGCAGCACGGTGCCCGCCAAGCCGACGACGATGAGCGCGGCGCAGGCGATCCACAGCAGGGCGATGGTCACGGCAATCCTTCTCGCTTCGGCAACGGTGGCGATGCTATCGACGCCTCCGCACGTGGGGTCTTTCGAGCTCGCGCCGCGTTTGGCGCACACTCCGCCTCCGTGCGCCGAAGCGACGGGTTCGACCCCGGTGGCCGGCGCCCCACAAATTGGAGACTCTCCTGATGAAGACTTGGTTGATCGGTGCTCTCATGTTGGCGCTGTCGGCAACGCTGGTCCCCGGCGATGCCGACGCCAAGCGCCTGGGTGGCGGCAAGTCCACGGGCACGCAGCGCAGCATGCCCGAGCGCACTTCGCCGACCGCGACTCCCCCTGCGCAGTCGCCCGCGGCCGCCCCAGGCCAGCAGGCAGCCGCACCAGCAACAGCGGCGGCACCCACCGCCGCGGCAGCCGCCGGCAAGCGCTCCTGGATGGGCCCCATTGCCGGGCTTGCCGCGGGCCTGGGCATCGCAGCACTGATGAGCCACCTCGGTCTCGGCGAGGCCTTCGGCAATTTCCTGATGATGGCGCTGCTCGTCGTGGCGGTGATCGCGCTCGTGGCCTTCATCCGGCGGCGCATGGCCGGCGGCGCGGCCCGCCAGCCGGCACTGGCGGGCGTCGGCGCGGGCGCAGGTTCGTCGACGCAAGTGGCATGGCCTTCGGCCGCTCCGGCTGCAGGCGCTGAGACCGCGCCCATGCAACGCCAGGCCGAGCCGGCCTTTGGCAATGCGACGCCAGCCTCCGCCACGGCGCCGGCATCAGGCGCGGCAGCCGCATCGGCGGCGCCAGTGGCCGCCGCGTTCGTTCCGGCCGCGTTCGACAGCGAAGGCTTCGAGCGAGTCGCCAAGGCCATCTTCATCCGCCTGCAAGCGGCCAACGATGCCGCCAACCTCGACGACCTGCGCCAGTTCACGACGCCCGAGATGTTCGCCGAACTCAAGGTGGACCTGCTCGAGCGCGGCGCGGCTGCTCAGGCGACCGAGGTGAAGAGCGTCGAGGCGCGTGTCATCGACGTCGCCGAGGAAGGCGAGCGCCAGGTCGTGAGCGTGCGCTACCGGGGCGAGGTGGTCGAGGCGGCCGGTGCCGCTGCCGAGAAGTTCGACGAGGTGTGGCACCTGGTGCGCCAAAGCGGCAGCCAGGGCGGCTGGACCATCGCCGGCATCGAGCAGATGCCGGGCTGAAGCGCCGACCCCAAGAAGAACGGGCCGCTCGACGCGGCCCGTTTGCCTTTGGCGGCGCAGGAACCCTCAGGCCGGCTGTCGCACGGGCGGCACGATCGAACCGTTGGCCGCGAGCCATCGCTCGCCACCGGTGCCGTCGCCCTGCAGCGGATGAAAGTCGGCACGCAGGTAGGCCCGCCAGGGCCCGAAACCGCGCCGCACGAAGCCGTCGCGGCCGAACAGCGTTCGCCAGGCGCTCGCCCAGGTGCCCGGTTTGAACAGCGTGCCGTCGTGCCACAGGTTGTTCACGGTCTGGCGCGCCGTGTCGGACACGAAGTTGAAGCTGACGATGCGGAAGAGCCGCTTGCGCCAGAGCTCGCTGCCGCCGAGCGCGCGGTAGAGGTCGAAGGCCGTGCTGCGGTGTTCGAGCTCCTCGGCCGAGTGCCACTGCCACAGGGTGGCGAGGCGAGGCTCCGCCCCTTCCAGCAACCACGGGTGGGCCAGCAGGTGGTGCGCGAAGATGGCCGTCCAGTGCTCGGTGGCGGCCGTCACCCCTGCCCAGGCGCGCGCATCCGCCACGGGCTCCATCAGGCGTTGCCGCCGCGCCAGGATGCGGCGCTCCCAGTGGTTGATCAGCCCTTGCGCCGCCAGCTGGGCGTTGAAGCGCTCGTGCACGCGGCGGTGAGTGGCCTCCTGGCCGATGAAGCCCTGCACCTCGGCCGCCATCGCTTCGCGCTGCGCCGCTGGCAGCGCCGCGAGACTCTTCTTCACCGAGTCGATAAAGAGCTGTTCGCCGACCGGGAAGCTCATCGACAGCGCGTTGAACAGCGCCGTGCGGAAGGCGTCGCCGCCGCACCAGTGGCGCTGGATTGGCGTCTCCAGGTCCACCTGCAGTCGGCGCACGGTCAATTCGGTCATGGCCGTGTCCTCGAATCGTTCACTTCATCCATCGGCGGGCATTGTGGAACATGCGCATCCACGGGCTCGGCGCCGAGAGGTCGCCACCGGCCAGGTGGCTCATCTGCACGTTGCGGAATACACGTTCCGGGTGCGGCATCAGCGCCGTGAAACGCCCGTCTTCGGTCGTCACACCGGTGAGCCCGGCCGGGCTGCCGTTCGGATTGAACGGGTAGCGCTCGGTCGGCCGGCCGTGGTGGTCGACGAATCGCATCGCCGACTTCACGCTCTTCGGGTCGCCGCGCTGCGAGAAGTCGGCGTAGCCCTCGCCATGCGCCACGGCGATCGGGATGCGGCTGCCAGCCATGCCGGCGAAGAAGAGGCTCGGACTCTCGAGCACCTCGACCAACGACAGCCGCGCCTCGAACTGCTCGCTGCGGTTACGCGTGAACTTCGGCCACGCGGCCGTGCCGGGGATGAGCGCGCTCAGCGCCGCCATCATCTGGCAGCCGTTGCACACGCCGAGCGCGAAGACCTCGCTGCGTGCGAAGAAGGCGGCAAAGGCCTCGGCGAGCCCCGGGTTGAAGAGGATCGAGCGCGCCCAGCCCTCGCCGGCGCCGAGCGTGTCGCCGTAGCTGAAGCCGCCGCAGGCGACTAGCCCCTGGAACTGCGAGAGCCGCGCCCGGCCCGCCTGCAGGTCGCTCATGTGCACGTCGAAGGTGTCGAAGCCCGCCTTCGCCATCGCGTAGCTCATCTCGAGATGCGAGTTGACGCCCTGCTCGCGCAGGATGGCGATGGCGGGGCGCTGGCCGACGACGGCGGGCGCCACCGGCGCAGTCAGCGCCGCGGCGCTCGCATCGAAGGTGAGATGCAGGTGCAGCCCAGGGTCGTCGGCCGCGCCGGCGGCTTCGTGCTCGGCGTCGGCACTGGCCGGGTTGTCGCGCTGCCGCGCGATGCGCCAGCTGACGTCGTCCCACTGCTGGTGCAGTTCCGACAGCGGCGCGCTGAACACGCACTTCGCATCGCGCCACACCTCGACCAAGCCGCGCGTGTTGGGCTTGCCGACGACATGCGCGTGGCGCGCCATCCCGTGCCGGCGCAGTGTGGCGATCACCGCGTCGCGCTCGGCCGTCGCCACCTGCAACACGACGCCCGGCTCCTCGTTGAAGAGCGCTCTCAGCGTCAGCTCGTTGCGCCGCTCGCCCACCTGCGCAGCCCAGTTCTTGCTGTCGCCGTACTCAGCACGGCTGTCGCCGATGCCGTCGCTCTCGGTGACGAGGATGTCGACATTGAGGCTCACGCCAAGATGGCCCGCGAACGCCATCTCGCACACGCTCGCCCACAGGCCGCCATCGCTGCGGTCGTGGTAGGCAAGCAGCTTGCCGGCCTGGCGCAATTCGTTCACAGCAGCCACCAGGCCCTTCAACGAGGCCGCATCGTCGAGGTCCGGCACCCCGTCCTGCTCGCGATTGCCGAAGCGGCCGAGCACCTGCGCCAGCATCGAGCCGGCCAGGCGCATGTGGCCGGCACCGAGGTCCACGAGGAGGAGCGTGGTGTCGCCGGCCTGCAGTTGCGGCGTGAGCGTGCCGCGCACGTCGTCGAGCGTGGCGAAGGCGGTGACAACGAGGGACACCGGTGCCGTGACCTGCTTCTCCTCGCCGCCCTCACGCCAACGCGTGCGCATCGACAGCGAATCCTTGCCCACCGGGATGCCGATGCCGAGCGTCGGCGCAAGCTCCAGGCCCACCGCCTTCACCGTTTCGTAGAGCGCCGCGTCCTCGCCCGGCTCGCCGCAGGCGGCCATCCAGTTGGCGCTCAGCTTGACGCGCGCCAGGTCGATCGGTGCGGCGAGCAGGTTGAGCACCGCCTCGGCCACGGCCATGCGGCCCGAGGCCGGCGCGTCCAGAGCCGCCAGCGGCGAGCGCTCGCCCATCGCCATCGCCTCGCCGCGAAAGCCGGCGTAGTCGGCCAGCGTGACGGCGCAGTCGGCCACCGGCACCTGCCAGGGGCCGACCATCGGGTCGCGATGGCTGAGGCCGCCCACGGTGCGGTCACCGATAGTGACGAGGAACCGCTTGCTCGCCACCGTCGGGTGGCGCAGCACGTCGCGCGCCACGGTCTCCAGCTTCACGCCCGTCAGATCGAGCGGCGGTTCGTTGCGCGACACGCGCTGCACGTCGCGGTGCATGCGTGGCGGATTGCCGAGCAGCACCTCCATCGGCATGTCGATGACGCGCTCGGCGCCGTCCACCGCCCCCGCCGCCGGGGCCGTGTCGCCCTTGGCGACGACCAGCTGTTTCTCCGCCGCCGCCACGCCCACCACCGAGAACGGACAGCGCTCGCGCGCGCACATCTGCTCGAACAGCGGAAGCAGGTTCGGGTCGAGCGCCAGCACGTAGCGCTCCTGGCTTTCGTTGCACCAGATCTCGCGCGGCGCGAGGCCGCTTTCCTCGAGCGGCACCTTGGAGAGGTCGAAGCGGGCACCGAGCCCGGCACCGTCGACGAGTTCGGGGAACGCGTTGGAGAGCCCGCCGGCGCCGACATCGTGCACCGCGAGGATGGGGTTGTGTTCGCCAAGCGCCCAGCAATGGTTGAGCACCTCCTGCGCTCGACGCTGGATCTCGGGGTTGCCGCGCTGCACGCTGTCGAAGTCGAGCGCGGCGGTGTTGGTGCCCGCCGCCATCGAGCTGGCGGCGCCGCCGCCCATGCCGATGCGCATGCCCGGACCGCCGAGCTGCACGAGCAGCGTGCCGGGCGCGAACAGCACCTTGTGCGTCTGCGAAGCGCTGATCTGCCCCAAGCCGCCGGCGATCATGATTGGCTTGTGATAGCCGCGCATCACACCCGCCACGCGCTGCTCGAAGACGCGGAAGTAGCCGCCGAGGTTGGGGCGGCCGAACTCGTTGTTGAAGGCCGCGCCGCCGAGCGGGCCCTCGGTCATGATGGCCAGCGCGCTGGCGATGTGCCCCGGGCGACCGATGGGCGAGCGCTCCCAGGGCTCGGAAGCTTCAGCGCCACCCAGGTGCAGGTTGCTCACCGAGAAGCCCGTGAGCCCGGCCTTCGGGCGCGCGCCACGGCCGGTGGCGCCCTCGTCGCGGATCTCGCCGCCTGCACCCGTGGCCGCGCCCGGAAAGGGCGAGATCGCCGTCGGGTGGTTGTGTGTTTCCACCTTCATCAGCACGTGCGCCAGCTCCGGTCGGGCACCGTACAGCGGCGCGTTGGTGAAGCCCTGCGGCGCCCAGCGCTCGATCGGCCCACCCTCCATCACGGCGGCGTTGTCGCTGTAGGCGACCACCGTGTGCTGTGGCGAGGACTTCTCGGTATGGCGGATCATGCCGAACATCGACAGCGGCTGCCGCTCGCCGTCGATGGTGAAGTCGGCGTTGAAGATCTTGTGCCGGCAGTGCTCGCTGTTGGCCTGCGCGAACATCATGAGTTCCACGTCGCTCGGGTTGCGCGCCAGCTTCGAAAAAGCGGCGACGAGGTAGTCGATCTCGTCGTCCGAGAGCGCGAGGCCGAACTCGGCGTTCGCCGCCACGAGCGCACCGCGGCCGCGGCCGAGCACGTCCACGCGCGCCAGTGGGGGTGCCGGCTGCGGGTCGAAGAGGCGACGCGCCGCCTCGCGGTCGAAGGCCACCGTTTCGGTCATGCGGTCGTGCAGCAGCGCGGCCACGGCGCCGCGCTCATCGGCCGACAGCGGTTTGGCGGCCGAGATCAGGCCGCCCTTCAACGTCAGCCGCACCTCCATGACACGTTCGATGCGATGCAGCGCCAGGCCGCCGCCGGGGCGCTCCGCGCCGACCAGGCAGTTGCGCGCGATGTCGCTGGCCTTGCTCGCCCAAGGCGACACCGTGCCCAGCCGTGGCATGACGACGACGAGTTCGCCCTCCGTCGAGCCCCGATAGGGGTCGCCATAGGCGAGCAGTCCGTCGAGCTTGTCCAGCGAGGCGCGTTCGGGCGCCGCGTCGAATGCCGCCCAGTGCACGTGGCGGGCCGCCACCGCCGTGATGCGGGGGCAAGCCAGTTGCAGGCGCTTGAGGAGTGCCTCGGCCCGGAACGGTGTCAGGGCATTGCCGCCCTCGAAGAACTGCAGGAACAAGGGCGACGCAGGCATGCAGGCTCGGGCGACGTCAAAGGCACGGATTCTAGGTGCGTGGGCATAATCCTCCCCCATGCCCATTCCCCTGAAGACCGGCGCCGAGATCGACGGCATGCGCCTGGCCGGCCGCCTCGCCAGCGAGGTGTTGGATCTGCTTACGCCGCACATGCGGCCGGGCGTGACCACGCTCGAGCTCGATCGCATCGCGCACGAGCACATCACCAAGGTGCAGGGTGGCATCCCGGCGACGTTGGGCTATGCCCCGCCGGGCTATCCGGCCTACCCGGCCTCGTTGTGCTCGTCGCTCAACGACGTCGTCTGCCACGGCATCCCCGACGACCGGCCGCTCAAGCACGGCGACATCGTCAACATCGACGTCACCGTCATCAAGGACGGCTGGCACGGCGACAACAGCCGCATGTACGTCGTCGGCGACGGCACCATCGCCGCCAAGCGCCTGTGCCGCATCACCTTCGAAGCCATGTGGAAGGGC
>JAEUPE010000079.1 GCA_016790435.1 Rubrivivax sp.
AGCGGCAACGGCCACCATGCCGTGCGCACGAAGGCGAAAGTCTGGATCGCACCCAGCACGGCCAGCAGGGCCGGCTCCGCCGCTAGCCGCCGACGGCCGCTGCTGGCTGCCCCGCCCGCGCCCGAGCCGTCCGCAACGCCCCCGCCGCCGTCAGGCCGCGTGCTCAATCGACGTCGCCGCCCTCGGCCGGCTCGGGCTTGGGCACGCGTGCCACGCGGAACCAGCGCACGGCGCCGCCGCGCGTCAGCATCACCGTGAAGCGCAGGCCGCCGAGCTCGAGCGCCTCGCCCCGGCGCGGCACCTGGCCGAGCTCGTGCGCGACGAGGCCGCCGATGGTGTCGAACTCGCCTTCGGGCAGGTGCGTCGTGAAGGCCTCGTTGACCGCCCCGATGGCGACATCGCCCGCGACGCGGTGCGTGCCGTCGGCCAGCGTGTAGATGCCGTTCTCGCGCTCCTGCTCGTCGAACTCGTCCTCGATCTCGCCGACGATCTCCTCGAGCAAGTCCTCGATGGTGATGAGGCCGGCCGTGTTGCCGAACTCGTCGATGACGATGGCGAGGTGGTTGCGGTTGCTGCGGAAGTCGCGCAGCAACTCGTTCAGGCGCTTGCTCTCGGGCACGAAGACGGCCGGCCGGATCAGCGTGCGCAGGCTCAACTCGGGCGAGCGCTGGCGCTTCAGCAGGTCCTTGGCCATCAGGATGCCGATGATGTTGTCGCGCCCGCCCTCGTAGACCGGGAAGCGCGAGTGGGCCGTGTCGATGACGACGCCGAGCAGTTCGTCGTAGGGCGCGTCGATGTCCAACAGGTCCATGCGCGGGGCCGGCACCATCACGTCGCCGGCGGTCATGTCGGCCATGCGCAGCACACCTTCGAGCATGACGCGCGACTCGGGCTCGATCAGCTCACGGTGCTCGGCGTCGGCCAGCGTCTCCAGCAACTCGGCCTTGCTGTCCGGGCCCGGGGAGACGAACTCGACCAGGCGTTCGAAGAAGCCGCGCTTGCCTGGGCGCGACTCGGCGCGCGGGTCGTTCGAGAGCGCGCCGGGGCGCGTCGACGGAGGTTCTGACACGGGGGTGTCGGCAGTGGCGAGGCCGGGGAGGATACCGCAGCGCCCCTGGGGCCCGGCACTTTGCCGAGCCAGGCGCGTTGCGAAGGGCCGCCAGGGCCACCCGGCGGTCAGGGTCGATTCAACCCCGGCTTGACAGCCCCGGGCACTTGCACGACATTCCGCCGCCCCCATCTCCGGGGGCCGTGGCCCGTGCCGCGCCCGCCTACCGCACCTCCCGCGCTCAACACCATGTCATTGATCCCAGCCACCATCCTCACGGGCTTTCTCGGCGCCGGCAAGACCACCCTGCTCAAGCGGGTCCTGACCGAGGCGCACGGCCAGAAGATCGCCGTCATTGAGAACGAGTTCGGCGAGGAGAACATCGACAACGACATCCTCGCCGTCAACACCGAAGAGCAGATCATCCAGATGAACAACGGCTGCGTCTGCTGCACGATCCGCGAGGATCTGCGCAGCACGCTCTCCGACCTGGCCGAGAAACGCCGCAAGGGCGAGTTGCAGTTCGACCGCGTCGTGATCGAGACCACCGGCCTCGCTGACCCCGGCCCGGTGGCGCAGACCTTCTTCATGGACGACGAGATCGCCGAGAGCTACCTTCTGGACAGCGTGCTGACCCTGGTCGATGCCAAGCATGCCGAAAGCCAGCTGGACGCGCGGCAGGAGGCCCGCCGGCAGGTGGGCTTCGCCGACCAGATCTTCATCAGCAAGAGCGACCTGGTGGCCAAGGACGAGGTCGACGCGCTGATCCACCGACTGAAGCACATGAACCCGCGCGCGCCGCAGCGCACGGTGCATTTCGGCGAGGTGCCCATCACCGAGGTCTTCGATCTGAAGGGCTTCAACCTGAACGCGAAGCTCGACATCGACCCGGAGTTCCTCAGCGGCGACGGGCATGGGCACGAGCACCACGGCCATGATCATGAGGGCCATGACCACGAGCACGGGGAGCACTGCGACCACCCCCACCACCACGTGCACGACGACGACGTGAAGAGCTTCGTTTTCCGCAGCAAGCGCGCCTTCAATCCCGCCAAGCTCGAGGACTTTCTCGGCGCCATCGTGCAGGTCTACGGCCCCAAGATGCTGCGCTACAAGGGCGTGCTCAACATGAAGGGCAGCGACCGCAAGGTCATCTTCCAGGGCGTACACCAGCTCATGGGCAGCGACCTCGGTCCGAAGTGGGCGCCGGGGGAGGAAAAGGTGAACAAGATGGTCTTCATTGGCATCGATCTGCCCAAGGACGTGCTGATGCAGGGCCTGGAGCAGTGCCTGGTCTGAAGTTGCCGGGGCTCTTTCCGAATCCGGCTGCGGCGGGTTCGCTCGGGACTTCGTGAAGGGCGCGACACCCCCTGTTCGAGGCCTCGTCGCCCCCCTCGACCGCGTGGCTACAATCCGCGCGCCTTGAAGACCCCCGCCCCTCGGCCGAGCCCGGCAGGGGCGCGGAAGGTGGCCGGGCCTGCCCTGTGGCGCCGGCGAGTTCGAAGTGTTCGTCTGAGGCGAGGAGAAGCCCGTGAGCAAGCCCCCGGCCAAGGCGCCCGCGAAGGCCCCGGCGAAGTCCGCGGGCAAGCCCGCGCCCAAGGCACCGGTCAAGCCAGCGGCCCCGGCCGCGAAGAAGCCCGCCGCCAAGCCGCCCGCAAAGACGGCCACTAAGCCGGCCACTAAGCCGGCCGCGAAATCGGCCGCAAAGCCGGCGACCAAGCCCGCCGCGAAGCCGGCAGTCAAACCCGCCACCACGCCGGCTGCCAAGCCTGCGTCCAAGTCACCGGCCAGGCCCGAACCAAAGGCTGCCAGCATCGCAACCGCCAAACCTCCCGCCAAGCCTGCAGCCATGCCGTCCGGCAAGACAGCACCGATCAGCGCTCCGGCCAAGCCAGCCGCCTCTTCGGCGGCCCCGGCTTCGACATCTGCCAAGTCGGCAGCGCCCGGCCAAGCCATGGCGACGACTCCATCGACGATGGGCAGCGCTGCCGCGCACTCGCCCGTCACCTCCCACGCCACCTTCGCGGCACCTGTGTCCAACCGGTTTACCGACCGCTTCGCACCACCGCGCCCCACTGCACCCGAAGTGATCGAAGCCTCCAGCCGCCCCCCGAAGAAGATCGACCCGAAGCTCGCCAATGCCTGGAAGACCAAGGCCGGCAAGGACCTCACCGACGAAGAACTGCTCGCGATGCCCGACAGCGAGTACATGAACGAGAAGCAGCTCGAGTTCTTCCGCACACGCCTGACGAAGCAGAAGGACGACCTGCTTTCCAACGCGGGCGAGACCACCGAGCACCTGCGCGAGGACACCTCCATCGTGCCCGATCCGGTGGACCGCGCCACCATCGAGGAGGAGCACGCACTCGAGTTGCGCACGCGCGACCGCGAGCGCAAGCTTCTCAAGAAGATCTCGCAATCGCTGGCCCGCCTGGAAAGCGGCGACTACGGCTACTGCGACGAGACCGGCGAGCCGATCGGGCTGGCACGCCTGCTGGCACGCCCGACCGCCACCCTGTCGCTCGAGGCGCAGCAGCGGCGCGAGCTCAAGCAGAAGATGTTCGGGGATTGAGCGGCCCTTCGCCGCGGCCGGCCGGCCGCTTGACCCCCCTCGATTGCATGGTGAGCCACCCGGCCGGGAATCCGGTGCGTGAGCAATGTGGCGGCGCCCTCCAGCGGCCACGTGCCCCATCGTCCGGTTTGTAACCGCGCGGAGTAAAGTCAGGCATGGCCGAGAACGAGAGCTTCTTCCGGAAGGTGGTGCGGTTCGTCGCGAACCCAGCCACCGATTGGAACGAACTCAACTCCCGGCAGGACGATTCGCGCGAGCTCGAACTCGAGAAGTCCGAGCTCAAGGCGATGATCGAGCGCAAGCGGCGCAACGACTTCGTGCGCAAGCGCGAGTTCGATGTGCTGCGACGCATCCGCCGCGAGGGCCTTTCGCCGGAACAGGCCGCAGCCCTCGAGGGTGCGTCGCGCATGGACGACTCCGAGGCCCGCCTTGCGGACGCCCCGGCACGCGCCGATGGCGCCGTGAAGGCCAAGATCGACGAGATCGAGCAGCAGATGGTGGGCGAGAACTTCGCCCCTTCGTCGAGGCGATCGGTCCCACCGCCGCCATCACCGAGCCAGCCCGCCGGCGCAACCGGCCGCGGATCTCCCCCCGCAGACGTGCCGATGCTGCGCGACGAGTTGCCCGCCAGGCAGGACCGAGACGAGTCCCTGGAGCTCGATCGCAGCCTGTACGAGCCCACCCCGAGCTACCCGACGAGCGCTCGCGATCACACCGGAGCGCAGGCGCCCCGCGGCCTGCCGCCGCTTTCGTCGTCACCGGCCCCGGCGCCCGCCCTGGCACCGGTGCATTTCGCCCCCACGACAGACGCCGCCACCGGCGACATGAACAGCCCGTTCGCCGTCGAGGTGAGCGAGGTCATGCACGACCCCGAACTCGACGAGCCGGTGATCTCGTTCGCCAACGCCGACTTCCAGCAGTGCGAAGAGGCGCTGCAGCGCCTGACCGGGGCCACGGGCGTGCGCCACCAGCACGCCGAGACCTGGCTGGTGCTGTTCGACCTCTACCGCGCCACCGGCCAGCAGCAGCGCTTCGAGAGCCTGGCGCTCGACTATGCCCAGCAGTTCGGCTGGTCGGCGCCGCAGTGGTATTCGTTGCCCAAGCTGGTGGCCGAGGCGATCGCCGACGAGCCAGTGCTGACCAGCACCGCCTCGAGCCGCGTGGCCGGCGGCGACATCGGGTGGGTCAGCCCGCCGCTTCTCGACATCGACGCCGTGGCACGCCTGCGCTCCCAGACGCTGCAGATGCCGCTGCCATGGATCTTCGACTGGGGCCAGTTGCGCGGCATCGAGGCCGAGGCCGCGATGCAGCTCTCGACGCTGTTCCGCCTGTGGTCGGGCCAGGGCATCGAGATGCGCTGGATCGGCGGCGACCGGCTCTTCCAGGTGCTGGCCGAGGCCGCGCCGACCGGCGTGCGAGACGCCGACCCGGCCTTCTGGCTGACGCGACTGGACGCGCTGCGCCTGGCCAATCGCGCCGACCAGTTCGACGAGGCCGCCATCGACTACTGCGTCACCTACGAGGTCTCACCGCCTTCGTGGGAGGCAGCGCGCTGCAAGGTGCACATCAGCGGACAAAGCGTCTCGACGCGCACGCCGCCGATGTCGGTGGTGAGCGACGTCTCGACGAGTTTCATGGAGTCGGCCCTCTCCGAAGACGCCGCCACGGGCGTGGAGGTGGCCAACGTGGAGCTCTCCGGCCAACTCGTCGGCGACATCAGCAGCACGCTGAAGAAGCTCGAAGGCGAGCTGCGCCAGGCGACGCTGGTCAACGTCTCGTGCTCGCGCCTCATCCGCGTCGACTTCATCGCCGCCGGCGACCTGCTCAACTGGGTGCTGGCGCGTCGCGGCGAAGGCCGCACGGTGCAGTTCGCCGAGTCGCATCGGCTGGTGGCGCTGTTCTTCGGCGCCATGGGCATCAACGAGCACGCGAAGGTGGTCGTCCGCAAGGTCTGAGGGCCCGCGGCGGCAACGCCGCTACAGTGGCGGCATGGACCCCTTCCACGGCACCACCATCCTCAGCGTGCGGCGCGGCGGCCAGGTCGCGCTCGG
>JAEUPE010000081.1 GCA_016790435.1 Rubrivivax sp.
GATGGTCACCCTATGGCACCATCGAACACCCGCACCATGCGCTCAATGTCGCCGACCTCGGGGCGCCGCAGGTGAGCGAGTGCGTCGCGGACGCGCTTTGCACGCCGACATCCCTCTACGAGCCGCTGGGCCTCTGGCTCGACCGGTGAGAAGGGATCGGCCCGGTAGTGGGCCATCGCCACAATGTCGTTGAACTCCAGGTCGTCGATAGGGACGTCGCGGGTCTCGTGCTGCCTCCAGGGGTTCACCTTCTTCCACACGCCCTTGGTGGGGGAGAGGTAGTCCTCCAGAGAAGGACGCAGCAGGTCGATGACTGGACGTCGGCGCTCCTCCAACCAAGGCAGGAGCGATCGGACGCAGGCGCGCCAGTACATGCTGTAGATTCGGCCTGCAGCGGCGGCCGCATCGGGGCCTTGGGACCGAGACCTGTGCCAGTCCTGGAGCGTATCGATGCTGTTTTGATGCGCAAGCTCCGGACTCCTGCCGGGTGACCGCCGACTCTCACGGGGCGTGACCCTCGCCAGGCTTTCGGGCAGCTGCAGGAGCTCCTCGTGCGACAGCTGTATCAGCTCCTCTGCCAACATGGCATCCGCCCCTGCGAACTCGGTGACAAGGTGGCGCGCGAGCGAGGTCGTCCCGGGTCCGCGCTGGCCGACCATGCGCAATGTGACGTACGCATGCATCTCGTCGGGAGAGAGCGTGCCATCAAAGCCCACGACGCAAGGTGCGCTGGGGACCAAGGGGTCATCGCCCGCGTTCCAGATGACGACCAACCGCGTGCTGTACTTACGACCGAGTGACTGCTCTGCCGCAACTTCCGCGACATAGGCTCGGCATCGCTCCCGGGCACGAACGGTTCGAGGGGTCAGCACGATTGTGGTCCGAGGCAGCGAGGACCACGTGGCGAACTCCATCGCGGACAATGTCGCTCGGCCGAAGTGGTGTCCAACCTCAGACTCCAGGTGCGAGCCCTCGTCAAGGTCCACGAACTCGACCCGCTCCGGCACTGGGCACGCACTGCTCAGCGCATCGCGCACCGCATGCCGAAGACCTGTGATGTGGGACGCGTCGATTCGCACAACGAGCGTTCCCGAAGACTCGAGGGCGTGCGAGAGCTCGGCCGCGAACCGGCTCGGTCCCGGCAGAGCCCAGTACTGAGATACGGAAATCGCAGCCTGATGCGGCGACGTCATGACGAGTGTGCTGGGCGGGCTTCGATGAGGTCGAGATACAGGTTCGGCACCTCCCACGTCCCATCGGCCGCCTGCTGAACGAGACCCATCCACTGCGCGAAGAGAAAGTGCGCGGGCGTCAGTCCAAGGACTTCAAGGTGCTCGTCCTCTCTGGATTGGGCACGTCCTTCGCCATGCATGAGAATGAGTAAGTCCTCAAGGCGGCTGCGCGTCGCCGGGTCGATGCTCGCTGGCCAACCGATCTTCGCGTAGAAAGTCAGCAAGTCCGGCGCCAGTCGCTTGCGCGCTTCGTCAGGCTGCCGAAGCGCCTCGTCGACGGTGAGCGCCGCACCGCAGATGCGCTCGAGCACATCGCCCAGGCCGCAGCTTGCCGTCAACAGCGCGTGGCGTGCTTCGGCGCTGTCGCGAATGGGCACATTCTCGTGCTGGGGCTGGTCGAATCGGAAGTAGACCGCATCGTCACTCCAGGCCGGAATGGCGGCGACGGTCAGGTTCTTCGACACGGGCCTGCGTTGATCGCTCAGTCGTGCCGCAAGACCGAAGGCTTGCTCCGGGTCGGCCACAAGCATCGGACGCATCGTGGGCAGACGCCCTCGAGCGGCTACCTCGGGCTGGCCAGTCTGCCTGCCGAATGTCTGTGCCAGCGCGACGTAGGCATCGAGTTGGTCGAGCCGCCATCCTCGCGACAAGACCGCGACGAGCCGGGTGCGCGCCGCCCCTGGCTTCTTACGATGGCCATTGAGCCACGTGCGCGCATCCTCGGGGCCGCTGAAGGTCTTCGCCTCGATCGTGGCTTCATCCTGCGGGAGGTCCCACGGCTCGCGCAACCGATCGAACATGGCGATGCCACTGAGTTGATTGCCGACGAAGACGACCAAGTCGTTGTGCTCACTCTGCAAGAAGTTGCGCACCCACGCGCTTGGCATCGGGAACGTCTTCACGTCTGTCCTGTGGCTGACCGACAGCCGGGCCTCGCCGCGAGAGCGGTCCTCCGTCGGGGTCTCGCGGGCCAGCTCGTTGAGATGGTGCGCCACCTGCTCATGGTCGCCGAGCATGGTAGCGATGTCGGGGGTTCGCAGCTGGTAGCGCGATCCGTTGCGCTCAAGGATGGTCAGCTTCTCCATCTCGTCGAGCAGCGCCTCATACGCACCCGGCGCCGTGGTCTTGAAGTGCTCGGGGGCGTAGGCGACACAGTGGTCGCGGATTTCAGTGGCCGTAAGACCGGCGAACACGCTGCCCGCTGCTTCAGCGTAGGAGTACTCCGCCAGGATCAGCGCGATGGCCTTGTAACGCTTATCCAGGTTGAGGTTCAGGCCGAACTTCTCCTGGATCTCGCGCAGGAACTCCTGATCCCGCTCGACGGCATCGAGGTCCCCGCTGCCGATGCTGGTCGCCAAGTCCTTGCCAGCGCGCTTGTTGTAGAGGCGATTGACCAGGTTGCGGCAGTACAGCTGAATGAAGGCCGGGTAGAAGTTGCACACGGCCATGATGCGCATTGGCAGACTCTCGTCGCCCTTGCCGAAGTGAAAGCCGAGCGCAGCCAGCGGCTTGGTGATGAGGTCGATTCCGTTAAGGATATCGGTGTCCGACGAGAACGGCTGCAACGCAATCGAAGTCGCCTTGCCGAGCGCGGTATTCCCACCGGTCGTCATCCTGGTCAGGTTGTGCAGCCCAGCGATAACGTAGCGCAGCCGGCAACGTCCGAGGACCGTGTCACTCAGGTTCTGCAAGCTGGCAAGGAACGGCGCATTGGCCCGAAGGTCTTCTCGCATCACGTCGTCGGCTTCGTCGATGAGGAGGTAGCAGGCCTTGGTGCCCGTCCCCCCCGCGACGATTTCGTCGTGGATACGGTCGCGAATGGCCTGGTCCGTCAGCAGGTCGACTGGGCTGGAGGCCAGGAATCCGGCGGTGACCATGGCCTTGTGGATGGCCTTCCAACCGAACAGCCTGTAGTTCTGACTGAACCCCGCGGGATCCTTGCCGCTGTCCAGCGGCACGTAGATGGCCATCTCTCCGGCGCCGACCGCCCCGGGCACCAACCGAACTTGGCTACGAGACTCTTCGAGGATTTGGTTGAGCAGCGACGACTTGCCGAGCCGACGGCCGCCGTACAGCACCGCCGCGGAAGGCACCTCGCGCAGCTTGCGAAGCTCGTTGACGCGCCCGAAGAACATCTCCGGGGGCACCGGACGGGCGCCGTAGTCCGCATAGGGGTTCGTGCGGAAGGACAGCAGGCACACCTCCATCAGCTTGGCCAGGCGGGCGCTGGGGTGAACGGCCATGTAGGCCACCAGATCGTCATCGACGATGAGCACGGGATGGTCGTGCCCGAGTTGGGCCCGCTGCTGCGCCGTCAGGCTCTGGCGACTAAGCAGAAAGGTCGGTGTCGCGCTCGGGAGCTGTGCGACGCTCTGCCCCAACTTCTCGATGCTGGAGGGCTGCGGCACGATGACGCCCTCGATGTGTGTCGCATCCGAGCCGAGTGCAGGGGGGACGAAGACCCCGAAGCCAGAGGCGGCGAGCCCGGCGAATGGCTTGCCCTCGAAAAAGAACTTTCCCTCATTCGGAGAGATGACCGCGGGGTCCTGCGACAGCCCGGCGTCACGGAAGAAGTTCTCTAGCGCCTCGGCGAAGCTACCGCGTGGCCCATTCTTGAAGACGTCGCACCAGTGTCCAATGAGTCGCACAGCTTCCTCTCGGTCGACATCGCCGAGCGAGCTCAGCCAGTCGGGAGCGTCCGCAGGCATAGGCGCGTCGCCCTTCAGGATGCCCCTCAGCCCGTCGAGAACACGGTGTCCGTGAGTGGCCTTACGGACCTGGGTGCGGAACTCCTCGAATCGGTGGCTGGCCGTTCTCTCCTCGGCCCGAAACAGCGGCAGCTTGTCTTCGCGCAACAGCAAGAACTCGTTGCGTGCGACCCGCACACTCAAGGCCGTGCCCTGTTCGAGCCTCGCCTGTATGCGCTGTGCCTTCTGCTCGAATTGCCGGAGCTCCGTCGGCTCGAGGTTGCGCTCGCGCTCCTTCACGAACTCCTCGATTTCCAGTTTGAGCTTCTCGCGGCTCTGCTGGATCTTGGTGTCCAGCGGGGTTAGCACCACGTGTTGAAGGACGGCCCGGGCATGTGGGAAGTCTGGGTACAGCGCGGTTACCTTGCCAGGCGAGCCGATCTCTTGTTCCGCGTTGGCGCGGACGAGCGACTCGATCACCTTGAGCATGCGGCTCGCTTCGGCTTGGGGTAGTGCGTTCAGCGACATGGCGTTCGTGACGCGTTGCTTGGCCTCTTGGAGGTCCGCGCTGAGCTTGTTGCGAGCCTCCCTCCGGGCCGTGTCGTTGTCGGCGATCACAGAGGACGGCAGGGACTTCATTGATCGCGCCAGGCGCTCCTCGATGAGTCGCGCAGGCAGAAGCCGCCCGGAGGACCGGTGCGCGGCAGCGGCATCGACGAGCAGCGCTGGCAGTTCTACCTCCGCGCCTGAGGGCCCACCGTCGGCCCGAAGTTCCCGCTCTGCCAGCGTCGCGGCCGAGACGAGTTGCCCAATGTCGGCTAGCGGCACTCGCGTCTGAGACTCGTCGGCCAGACGCCAGACCGTCGCCGGCTTCAAGTCATGAGCCATGGGATACTGCAGGAGCAGCAACTGGTCTTCGTCTGGCACTACGCTGACGCGGGGCCTCTGTTCCATCAACGCCCGGGCGCGCTCTATGGCGCAAAGCAAGACGCGGCGGTGAAGCCCTGCAGCACCCTCGCCCAAGTCGAGGTCCTGCACGTACGCGAACGCCGCCTGCAACTCCCGGTAAAGCCCGCGCAGGAACTCCTCGTGCTTTGGGGGCAGGGTGTCCTGCTTGGCGCTCTTGAGTCGATCCAGTTGGGCAAAGAACTCGTGGACGAACTCCGACGTGGTCTTCAGGTTGCCGACCATGTAGTCTCGGCCGACGCCTTCGATGGGGCGCCGCCGGCCGATTCGCTTGCGCATGTCGGTGATGGTCGCGAGCCCCTTGTCCGCGAGTTTTTGCACTTCCGGCAGCAGCCTGCGGGCTCGGGCATCGTCACCGCGAGCGATGGCGGCCACGCACTCCCCCGTAGCGAAGCCGCGCCTTTCGGTGCAGATCGCGGCATGCAAGTCGACGTAGTCCGTCGCTGTCCAGTTCGTGACCAGCGATTGGTCCGCCGGCCAGCTGGCGGCGCGCTCGCGCATGCGCCGAACTCCGTCCTCAAGCGCCTGATGCAGGCCGACTTGGGCCGCCGACATGATCTCCGGCGTGACGATCAGATGGATGGACTCGAGCGTTGCGATGCGCTCAACCACACGGTGCAGTTCGGTGTGCGGTTGCAGCCTCGGGAGCAGGTACTGGATGGCTGACCAGCGGATGCCAGGGTCGTGCCCTGCCAGCAGCATCGGCAGCAGACTTGCACCGAACACGCCAAGGTGGTCGGCGACGGCATTCGGCATGGGCTGATCGTTCGCGTCGGAGGCCAGCCACTCCTGGAGCGCCTTGAGCGCCTCGGGCTCGATCGGGCGGCGCGACTCTGCCGCTCGGATCGCAGCCACCGCCGTGCCCCAAAGCCGCGACACCGGGCCGGGGGAAATCTCGTTCAACGCCCTGGCCGCCACCGCAGCCAGTGCCCAGTGGCCCGATTCGAGGCAGGCGAGCAGCACCTGCTGGGTGGGTTCGACCAACGGCACCGGCCCGGATGCGGTCCTAGCAGGGCCATCCGACTCTGCGGCGCCCGTCTCTGCCTCATCGGCCCCATTTGCATCATCGGGCCCGGGGGCTGCGCCGATCTCGATCGTCGCCGCTCCAGAGGACCTCCCTGCTGTCGGCGACAGACTGGAGCCAGCGCTGTCTTGTTCCTCCCCGGTTGGCACCCCGACGGGCGCCGGGGCGAGCTCCTGGCGTTCTGCCGGCGGATGCACGGCTTGGGCAGAGGCCTCCGTCGGCGCTGCGACAGCCGTGCCGCCGGATTGCGCAGGATTTGCGGTCGGTTCGGCAGCCTCAGCGACTGAGGGCATCCATGACGGTAGCGGAGCCGTCGGTTCCAACGCGGACCGCGGTGTCGCCGGCCCGCTGGCAAGCAGGCTGCACCGGTCAAGCGCCAGATTCAGCGCTGCGTCCGCTTCCGTCGCGCGCTGAGCGGCTGCCTGCAAGAGCGTGCCCTTCTTACGAGCCCGCTCCTTGGCGCCGAGTTGGTCGGATCCCTCGAACTCGCCCGCGTCGACTCTCGCAAGCTCGGCGTTAGCCGCCTCGGCTTCTTGCACCGCGGCACGCACGTCCCCCATCTGACGAGACGCCTCCGCCAGGGCAGCATCGCCCGGCGCCTCACCCAACGTCTCACGCACACCGATCGCGTGCCACTGACCGACTTCGAGGCCCACACGGAGCGCGCCGGCCAGGGCGTGCGCCTCCTCGTCCAGGGAATCGAGCCGCGCCGACATCGCGGCTCGCGCCGCGATCTCCGCGGCTGCCTGCGCACTCAGCTGCGCTTGCCGCGTCTGCTCGGCTTGAAGTTCGGCGGCGCGGGCCTGGAGCACTTCCTCGTGCCTGCGCTTCAGACTGTCCAGATGGGCCTGGCAGGCGTCGTGCAGGTCATCGAACGCGGAGTCTCCCGGCGTCGGCCATGCCGGCCTGCCGGTATGGGTAGTCGACGCTGGCAACTGGCTGTTGGCGTGGCTGTCGGCGGGCGTGCTGCGGCTTATGGCTGCAACGGCCTTCGCGATGGGTGCCGTTTCGTGCCCGGGAGGGGCGAACGGGCTGCCGGTTTCGCGGCTCGACACATGTTGCACGGGCGGCTGCAGGGAATCGTGCATGAAGGAATCAGTAACCTTGATGCCAGGACGCAAGACACCGGGGAGCGGCCGCATAGGCGCCGGCACGGTGTAGGTCGCGACCTTGCGGTCTCCACTTCGCTTGTCGTCGTAGGCCTTGTGGCAGACCTCGTGGCAGTTGGTCATGTACTCCAGGGCGGCGTGTGCGTGAGCGCCCATCGCCGCGGGGTCGACCGCCTGAAGCACTTTGGGCACGAACTCCTTGTAGGGGTAGTGGGCCATGAGGCAGAAGACCCATCCCAGTGCCTCGTCGTCGCCGTTCTTGCACAGCCACTTGACCAGGTCGGGCATGTCGCGCCACAGCTGGCCGCGTTCCCCCTCCTCATCGGCCCGGTCAACCGCCTCGAGATAGCTCCGGTGGACCTCCTCGATGCGGTGGAAGAGGCGCTCACCACGCGAGGGAAATAGATCGGCAATGTCGAGCGCGTACAAGGACTGGGGAATAGCCAGCCGCCGCATCACCCACTCCGGGAACTGCGCGACGCTCGGCGCCTCACCGCGTTCAGGCCGAAGCCGAATGTTGAACTTGCCGATCTGTCGCCAGTAGCGCCCAATGGCCCGCTTATCCGTTGGCCATGCACTTGACGACAAGACGGTGTCCCGGGTGACGAACCACGGCGGATCAACCCGCACTCGGACGGTGCCCAGCAACATGCCTTCGTACAGGAGCCTTGCGGCGGGACCACTCTTCGGGGAGTAGAGCTCCGGAGCGGCGAGCGAAGCCTTCAGCGCGCGGTCCAACGCCGGGTCGGCCAACTCCACGGGTGCTGTCTCGTCCGCTTCCATGGACGGTGTAGCAGCCGGGCTGTCCGCCTCAGCCGGCACATACGTCGCGGGCGACTCACCGACACTGGCCTCTGACGCCAACACTGCGTCACCGAGCACGGTCTGAACGCCGCCGTCACCGAGGGCCGGCAACTCCTCCAGGACCTCAGACACGAGCTCGCTGCGCAACTCCGTCGAGGGACCGACTTCAACCGCGGAGCCCACATCTTCGGTCGGTGCGTCCGCTTCGGCAGGCGGGCCATCTGAACCCTGCACGTCGGGGGCCTCAGGGTACCGGATGATGTAGTCGCGGACCTTGCGCACGAAGAACAGCGGCGCCGGTAGGGCCGTCCAGTCGTCGTAGTGTGCGTACCCCAGCCGAAGGCCCATCACGAGGCTGGCGAGGCTGTCGGGCTTGACCTCGTCCGGCGACTGCAGAACGGTCACTTCGAGCCCGCCAGGCAACGCCGCGTTGTCCTTGGCCACCGGCAGCAGCCTGCGCTCGAACCAGCCGGTCTTGTTCCGGCTCATGCGCGGGCGGGGGCGGTAGCAGGACATACCCCGCTTGGTCTGGACGGTACTGCGATACCCCATGACCAATAGGTAGTGCGGCAAGTGCCCCGGCCCCGTGCCGGCGTCGAGTTCGACGATGGTCTTGTAGGTGGTGGCGTACTGCTCTTCGGCGGTCTGGCGCGTGGCAACCAAGTGAGGCTCCGTGTGCCACTCCTCGAACGTAGTCGTGTTCACCCAGCGCATGCCCAGCGTCGCATTCCGATCGGCGCGCAGCCGCAACAACGTCATCGCAGGGAACACCTTGTCGAGATCGGCCTCGTCCAGGACGATGCCGCGCGCAGTGCCGCCGATGAGCGACTCGTCGGTGATCTCCGTCCACAAGCCGGCCACGGTGGACCAGTCGATGAGCACGACGGCGTGCGGGTCGTCCTCGTGGATCCGCCCCAGCATCTTCCGAGTGGCACCAGCGAAGTTGTCCTTGAGCCAGCGCTCGTCACCCGAGAGATGGCGCTGGCTGCCAAGCCATTGCAGGCCCTGGTTGAGTGGCAACCACTCGGTAGAGTAGACGCGGTTTCGGTCGCGGCAGACGAAGCTCACACTGGTCACGCCGGTGGCGACATCCAGCTTCGTGAACACGATGAGGCTGACGGGCTGTTCCTGCGTGAGTGCCCGCGCTTGCGACCTCACCGCCTGAACGCCGTAGATGGCCTTTGGGCAAGCACGTCCAAGACAACCTTGCACGAACGGCCGCACGCCGAAGACCATGCCCGAGTGGGCCAGGAAGACATCCAGCAAGGCGCTCTGCACCCGGTGGATGAAGTGCTGCACGTCCGGCTGCTTGGTCTTGCGGTCGATCTCCAGCGGGAGAAGATGATGGACGTTGGCCTTCGCGTGGCGGCACATCGCGTGCAGGCCGGCGTAGTAGTTGACCGGATCCTCCGGCCGCTTGTTGACGTCCTTGGGAGCGCAGATCAGCACGTGCCGGGCACCGTCTGCGCCCTTGGCCACCCCTTCGGCGACCGACTTCCACCGCTCCACCCGTGCTTCGAAGCGCCGGATGCCCTTTTCGCCTTCGAGGTCGAGGTCACCACGGAGTCCGTGAACGTTCGGGGGCAGTGGATGCACCTCGACGCGGAGTCGGTCGCCGAAGATCGCCTGAGCGCTGCGCTCGATGAGCTTGCGCTCGTCGCTGCCATCGACAAAGACCCAGAGCGACGGCGCCGTGTCGCCGTGAATGCGCGCGAGCGCCTCTTCGTTGGCGGCACGGTGCCGGGCGAGCCGCTCACGCCGCTTGGTTGCATTGGCCGGGTCATCTGCCGCGAGCGGGCCGCCCTGTTCCTCATCGGAATCTTCCCCGGGCCCGTCGTCTTCGAGCGCCGCGCCAGCCCACCCTAGGTCCGCGGCCTCGCTCGGCAGCACGTCGTCAACCTGCAGTCTCGCCACGGCGCTCTTGGCCTGCGTCATGGCCCGTGGGATCTTCAGGGTGCGGAAGGGCAGCGCGGCGTCGAGGACGTCCGGCAGCAGCTCGACCACGCACTCGTACAGGTCGACCTCGTCGGCCTCGAAGACCGTCCGCTGCTGCACGTAGTCGAAGAGCGTGGTGAGCTCGGGCAAGCCCACCCACCAGCCCTGCTCGACGGGCCTGAGATCGGCCACAGCGCGTTCGAGCGTCTCTGGCAGCGCGCCCGAGCTCTCTGCACGGTACTGGACGTAGTCGTCGCCGAAGCCCCACCCGTCCTTGCCGCGGCGAATGGTGGCCGGCAACACCGGCATTTCCGGGCTGAAGATGTAGCAGCGCACATGGGGCGGTGCGTTGGGCTTTCGGCCAGGAACTTTCTTTGCCCAAACCCGCTTTGCCGGCGTGACCTTCAGGTAGAGCTCTCGACTCGTCGGCCACGTCGCCACGGACAGCCTTGCCACCATCGAGAAAACGGCGTCACTGCCGGCAACGCTCGTCGGCCAGGTCGTGAGCTCGACAGCACCGTCCAGCGACGTGGCGTCAGCGACCACCTCACACGGGCCGAGGCCGGGAAACAGCTCTTCTCCCACGAGGCGATCGGCCAGGTGCTTTGCAATCAGGTCCCACTGTGGCTTGGTGACCTTGCCCGCGCCGTCGCGGTCAACGAGCGGCTGGCTGCGCGACTGCAGCTCGATGTTCTCCGCCGTGATGTGCGTGCGGACAGCGGCGGCCAGATCGCTGTGCCCGTTGCGCGCGGCCCACGGCCCGACGACATCCTGATACCAGCGCATCAGGACTTCGACGACCCGTTGTCTGAGCTCGTCGTGGTCCAGCGCCCCGGCAGCGCCGTCGCCAACCCATCGCAACTCCAACGCCGGTTTCGATGGATTCTTGAGGCCAAGATCCCGGTCGAGTCGCATCACACCCTCGAGCTTGGCCATGAGCGCAGCCCGCAGCCGAACGATGGGCAGGTTCTTTTCGTCCTGGTTCTTCGCCGCCTCGAGCAGCGATTGCAGCGATGTCAGCAGAGATCCCGCGAGCCGAACGGCCAGAAGCGAGACAGCCTGACTCAGCCACTCGGCCCTGATGCGAGCCCCGAGCAGCACCGGTCGATCACTGCCCTTGGTCTCGGGGGACCTGCGCCATGCCGTCGTGCTGACGCCCTGGGCTGTCGGGCTGGTGGCGTCGTCGCTCATCGATGTCCTTGCCTTGTCGGGTCGCCTTCTACGCGTGCTCGGTCGTCAGGCCGCTGATGTTGGACAACGGCGCGTAGAACGAGCGGTACAAGTTCTCGTAGCAGTCGCGCACCGCCGCGTCCGTGTGGTTCAGGCAGTCGTCGAGGATGCGCCGCATCATCAGCAGCATCGAGGTGCGCGCGGTGTCCGGCAGCCCCATTGCCGACTTCGGTGCCCACGCCGCGTCCACGAAGTAGACGAAGGCGGGGCAATCCCCTCGCATGGCACGGCCGATGGTCTGCAGAATCATGATCATCTGGTCGGCGACGAAAGGCCTTGCGAACTCGCCCAGGGCTCGCGAAGCCTGCGGCAGGCGCAGCAATGCACCGACCGTCTTGGATACCCGCCCGCGCTGCGCGCGCATGGCGGCAAGCGCTGCCTCGGTCGACTCGAACCGGGACTGGTCGAAGTCCTCCGAGGCCGCGCCGACAACGCCTTGCAGGAATCCCAGGCTGTCGCTGCGAGGGTGCGCGCGCGTCAGGAAGTACAGCGACCCGATCATCGCCTTGTCGGCGCGCGGGCCGAACTCGTAGACGATGTTGACCCCGCGACCGATAGCGTTCATCGGGAAGATGAACAAGTCCCAGTTCCGGTCGTCACCCAGTCGCTCCACCTCCGAAGCCGTGATGGCGTGGTCAGAGGCCGCCGCCAGGGCGCCGCCACGCACGAGATAGCGCACTCGTTCACGCCAGGCCGGGAACTGCTGTCGGATGTGCTCGTAGAGCAGCTCGCACTGCTCGTAGCTGTTGACCACGAAGGCCGCCTTGCGCCCGATGCCGTCCACGACGTCGTTCTGGGCGATCGCGGCCTCCACCTTGCTGGCGCGCCCACCTTCGAGAAGCTCGGTGGCCATGGCCTTGAGCACGAACTCCCGCCGGGCGAGCCTCGAGCCGCTGAAGTAGAGCCGCTGGCGGTCATCGTGCGGGTCCCTCAGGGGCAGGAAGTGGTAGCGCGACTGGGCCCAGCCGGCTCCCGCGTTCGGGCGTCGCAAGACGTAGTGCGGGCCAACGTCGATGTGGTAGCTCGGGCTGTCTTGCAGAAGCGAGGTCGCACTGGTGAGCAATACCGCCGGCCCCGTCCCGCCGCTGCTCAGGCCCAGTTGCGCCATCCGGTGCACGAGCATGCGGGGCGTACCGACGAAACCCACGTGTGCGATGTCTACGTCGCCCTCGTCACCGACGGTGTACCGTACGCCGCTCAGGCGGCCGGCGAGGGACTCAGGGACTATGCCGAGCAATTCCTTGGAGGGTCGCGACTCGAAGACTTCGTCGCCGAGGATGCCCTGGCCGTTCAGCAGTCGCAGGTGCGGGCCCAGGCCGAAGTGCTGCAGCACGAGCAACGTCACGTTGGCCAGCAGCCTGACGTGGTCGATGAAGAACTTCGGCTCCTTAGACGGCGCCAGGCCAGGCGCGCGTAGCAGCACGCGCGCCAGCGCCTGCATGAATTCGTCTGTGCCTTCACGGTCCCACGAATCGAGGGTCCGGAGAACGTCGGCCGCGTAGTCGCGAATCTCCTGGGGCGTGGTGCGAGCAAGTTCGGCCAGCTTGGCGAGCTCGGTGTCACTCAGGTCATAGGCCGACCCCTGCGCGTCCGTCGGGCCGTGCCCGTCCTGAGCAGCGCTGTCATCATCCTCCTGTTGCATCTGGTTCAGATGCCGCAGGGCCTCGCCGCCCTCGCGAAACGCCACCCGCTTGGCCGCGTAGTCCCACATCCGCTCGAGGGCCTGGCGCGCATTCAGGTGGTTGTCTGTCTCTTCGTCGTCGCCGCTGGCCGCATCGGCATAACCGCCCCGGGCGAGCGGAAACATGTCCGCGATGAGCGACAGGCCTGTCAGTAGCTTGCGCGCGTACTCATCGCGGAACTCGCGTGGCGACGTGACGATGGCCGCCGTCAGGCGTTCGGCAGCGAGCCCGAAGCGTCCCGACATGGCCATGATGGCAGCGATCGACGCCCCACCGACGAACGCATTGCGGCCCTGCGCAGCGGGCGCGTGCAGGTCAAGGAGCAGCCGGTTCCACACCGAGTCGGCGTCGCCGGAGAGCTTCATCAACGGCGTGCCTCGGCCGTCCATGTTGGCCTGAGCGCCATCACACTCGTCGACGACCACGAGGTCGAAGGTTCGGGCCAGGTATTCAAAGTGGCGTAGCTGGACGTCGCTGAACAGCGGCGAAACCTCGCGGTCGGTTGAGAGGATGTGCCCGGCCCAGACCGTGGCGTCGACCAGCGAGCGTTCGGCTTCCTGGCGTCCGCACACCGATGCCAAGGCGCACTGATGCGGTTTCGCGCCCTTGCCGGCTTTCGCGCCACTCGGCGTCTGCTCGACCAGCTGACACGGGGGATGGGCGTGCGGAAACGCGACGTCCTCGTCGCCGGCAAAGGCGGCCAAGCTGCAATTGGTGGCGAAGAACGGGGCAGCAGACCGCGTCACGGCGTAGCCGCGGTTGTCCTGGGACAGCGCTGCCGCAAAGCTCGCAACGTGCTTGGACCGGGCTCGATCGCTCTGCCCGAACAACAGGGCCGAGCGCACGTCGTAGAGCGACAGGCGCTCCACGAACCCCGTGGCGACCTCGATCGAGGGGAACAGGAAGCACACGCGGTAGTCGCGCTCGCTGGCCCAGGCCGCCAGCAGATACAGCATCGTCGTCTTGCCCGACCCGGGCAGGCCGATGAGGTGCTTGACGCCGATGAGCTCCATCGAGTCGCACTCGGCAAGACCCTCGACCGTGGCCTCTGTGAGCACCGCGGTGGGCTCGCCGCTGGCGGTGTGCAGGCGGCGATACCAGCTCCGTTCACCGGGCTGCTGGCGCCCCGCGCGTTCGTCCACCGCGTCGAAGCGGTCGGCAACTGCCACAAGGTCAACCCATCGGACCAGGCCCGGCGCACGGCCGCGACGGCCGACGTCCATCAAAGGCGGCTCGGGCGGCTCGAACCCAAGCGGCTCGATCGCAGTCTCGAAACGCCGCCTCTCGTCGACGACCCGGGCGGGAAGAGTTGGGTCATGACGCCGGCGCGTCGGTCGTCGACGCAGCGACAGGGGTGAGGTCAGAGATCCCAGCGCATCGCGCACATCGTCCGGCATGATCGAGGTCCAGACCGGCCGAACGCTAAGCTGGGCGTCCACCTCGAAGCGCTTGCTCGTCCCCTCTTCGTCATCCACCACGGGATCTTCCGGAGGCGGGGCCCGATCGCTCGACTCACCAGGTTCAGGGTCGTCCTCCCAGACTTTGGGTCGTGCAGCGGCGCGGCGCTGACGCTCCAGCCGTCGGTGCGTGTCGTTGTACTGGTCCACCATCAGGCGCAGTTCGCGCTGACTCCAAGGAGCGTGTCCGGAAATGCGCAGGTTCTGGATGGCCGTGGCCACGTTGAGCGGCAATGTCGCCAACACCGATTCGAACCCGGTCATGAGAGCGGGCAGGTCGCGCAGGTGTCGCTGCCCCAGCAGTTCGGTCGCAAGCAGACACAGGTAGTTCAGGACGTGGGCGCCACGGTAGGGCTGCAGGCGCTCACGCATGGCTCAGCTCCTCGACGGCGTCGGCGAGCGTCAGGGCCCGAATGGGCGAGCCCTCCAAGCAGGCGCTGACGCGGTCGACGTAGTTCGGGACACGGCGCGCCAGCCAGTCCGGAATAACCAACCACGGAGTCTTGTAGGTCATCAGGCCGCCAGGCCGTCGGCGCAACCGCTCGCCCAGCAGTTCCGGACTGCTGTAGGCCTTCAGGTCGATGCCGACCTTGCCGCCTTCGCCCAGGTCGAGGTCCACCGTGTCGCGGTTCGGATACATGCGCACGGTGTGGCCCCGAGCGGCAAGTCGCTCGGCCAGGCGCAACTCGTCGATCCCCGGCTCGAGCCAGTACTTGCGCAGCGGCCTGTTGAGGCGGAAGAGGTCCGCTGCAGGCAACGTGAGCCCACGGCTCGCACCGTGCTCGGCCGCGCAGGCTGCGGTGGTGCAATGCAATGCCCCGCGGCTTCGCGTCATGACGTTGTTGCAGTGACTGCAAAGCGTGGTCGTCTCGCCGGCGGCAAGCGCGCCGGGCAGAGGCTCATAGAACTGCTGCTCGACGCAGACCCACACGGCCGAGGGCAATCCGGCGAGAAACTTGAGCAAGTGCTTGCGCGTGACCACGGGGTTGCGAACGACGAACGTGCGAACCTGCGTGTAGTAGTCGTCCGCATCCTTGGCGGACTGCTTGGACAGGCTGTCTTGAAAGGCAGCGAAGACCTGCTCTTCGAGCAGTCCCGTCATGCCGGCAAAGCCCCTGGCCAACTCTTCGGCCTCGAGCGTCGGCATCCGATCCTCAGCGTCGATGAGGCAGACCGTCGCCAGGCCCCCGTCGGTGACGGAAGGTACGGGCAGCCACTCACCCAACGGCTTCGTGCAATGGGCAAGCAGTTCGTGAATTTCGGCGCCGACGTCTCTCAGGCCGAGCGTGAGCCGTGCTCGCGAGACCAGCGCCATCGCCCGCCTGTCCTCGTCACCCAGTCCAGCTACGCCGCTCCAGAGCCGGTCGACCCCTGAAACCATCGTGGCGCCGCCGCCCATGAAGACTTGGCGGCCCTGGCGCATCACGAGCGCGGCCAAGCTCGCGGGCAGTGCGTTCATCGGGTCGCCACGGGGCCGCCAGACCGTGCCTTCACGGTCCTCCCCCGACTCCGCGCCGCTGGTCGCCGTGGCCTTGAGAGCGTCTGCAACCAGCGCTTCGATCTTTTCCACGAGCAGGCGAGGAATCGTGCGGAAGTCACTCGACTCCGCCGGCATGCGGTACGTCTTCATCGCCCGCGGCTCGACCCCGAGGCGAGCGGCAAACTGGTCCCAGGTCAGCCGAGATCCACCGGCGCCCAGGGCACGCTTCGCTGCGACCAGGAATGCCTTCTGGTCGATCTTGAGGTCTGCGGCAGGGCCGGAATCTTGTTGCATCGTGTTGACAATGTATTCTGAAGATACGCAATGCGTACTTGTATGACAGAGCAGACATGAGAACAGGTACGCAATGCGAACTACTATGATGCGATCAACGACCTCTTCAGCAGATCATCGAGTAATTTCCGACCAGCTGCCTTCTAGAGACGAAGTCACGACACACACCGAAGAGCGGCGGCCAAGGGGTCGTCGAGTACCCGGTCTTGGCGGTGTAGCGGTCGTAGGAGGCGCTCGGAGTCGTCGAATGCCCGGTGACGACGGCCGCCGTTCAGGCCCTCGCCCGAGCGTGGCCACGACAAGGGCGCGTGTTCCCTGAGCCGAGTTCCGGCTCATCTGCCAGCCTCCGCAACCGCGCCAGTGCCCAAGTCGCTGAACAACGAGATGTAAGGCGCATACCGAAAGCGCCGGTGCGCGCATAGCCCGTCACTTCGGAGAGCACGCCCAGCTTGACGAGGCGCGACACCAGGCTGTTGGCCGCGGCGTAGGTGGTGCCGGTCAGCCTCTGCACGTCGCCCACGGCGACGATGGGGCGGTCGAACAGCGACTCGAGCACCTTGTGGCCGTTGCCCGCCGCGCGGCCGAGCTGCGCCGTGATGGCGGCGCGGTGCTGCTCGCGCAGCAGCAGGATGCGCCGCGCCGTCTCGGCCGCTCGCCGGCCACCTCGGTCACTCCGCGCAGGAAGAAGCGCAGCCAGTCTTCCCAGGCGCCGCGCTCGCGCACGGCCTGCAGGTGACGGAACTCGGCGCGACCGCCACGATGAGATGGACGAGCTGGATCAGTAGCCGCAACTGCCGGCAGAGCCTTTCTACGGCCCTTGACGAACTGCAGCTCGTGTGCTGGCAGATCCTCCCGAACGTTCCGCCGGCCTCCGCGCTGTACGGTGAACTGACTTACGCTTCGGTTCCTGCCGAGACCATCATGCCTGCGCCAACATCCGCTCGCACTTCACGCGTCCAAGCCCGCATCGCCCCCGACGCGTTGGCGCTCGTTCGTCGCGCCGCCGAACTCCAGGGCCGCAGCATCAGCGACTTCCTCGTGGCCGCGGCCCTGAAGGATGCACAGCGCACGATCGAAGATGCGCATCTCATTCGCTTGTCTGCCAACGAGCAGCAGCGCTTTGTCGAGATGCTCCTGAACCCACCCCCACTTGCGCCTGCCGTGAAGCGAGCGCTCGAGGCCCGCAAGCGCCGCATTGCCGGCGCGTAGTGACGGCGCGTCCGCATCGAAGTGCTGAGCCCAGACCAGTCACTGGGTGTGGCGTGACCACCCACGCGTGAAGTCGATGGCGAGCCCATTGGCGTCATACACGCTGCCACCTGCGCGATGTCTTCGAAACTCTACGAAGTGGCGTGAGAAAGCGCTGAAGCCCCCAGCGGAACGACGGAGAAGCGCAAAGAGCCTGCCCTCAGATGGAGCCGGCTTGCGGCGCCGTCATCGCTTCAGGTAGCCCAAGCGGTGCGTGTGCGCGTCGATCACGTCGGTGAACAGCGGATCGCTCAGCGGGCGATTCGACAGCGGCGCGTCGGGCATCGCATCCTCGGCACGCTCATTGAGAGCGATGGCGCTCGCGCCGGGATCCATCGACGACAGGTACAGCAGCCCATCGCAGTCGAATGCTCCGTACAGCGCGCGAGCCCATTCGCGCGCCCGGTGTCGCGGTCCCGAGTGGATCGCGAGCGATGCGCCCATGCGCGTCGCGAAACGCCCGGTCAGATCGAGCAGAGTCAGGTCGCGCCGCGGCGAGAACACGCACAGGTAGGGATCGTTGTCGATGCGGTTGACGACGCGGGTCGCCTGGAAGACTTCGGCGACGCAGGTGATGCCCTGCTTCGCGCAGTAGAGGATCTTGCGCGACTGCACCTGCGGCTTTCCCGAGTCGTCGGGCAGGTGGTGATCGAAGCGTGCGTTGGTGGCCGGCCCCCAGGCCCTGAACTCGTTCCATGCCACCGGATGCGGACCGCTCGCGTAGTAGATGCGGGCAAGCCTGTCTCGAACGGCATGGATCGTGGCGCGGGGCGGATCGAGTTCCCGCAGGACGCTGGTGGAGGGCGGCCTACCCAGCTTGGCCACGCGCAAGACCTTCGGCGATCGCGATCACCGGCGCGATGTCGCCGCTGCGCAGCAGGTACTTGCGGGGCGACGAGGGCTCACCTTGTGCGTCGGGCAGATCGGGCGTCGGCGTGGCAAGCCACGACAGCGCCTCGAGCGTGTCGATGCCCTTGGGCAGCGCGCGCAGCACGTGGCCCAGGCCGGGGATCTCGGCGTTCTTGTGGAACTGCAACTCCGGCAGCCGCATCTCGCCGCCGGATACCAGGGCGAGCAGCGAGCCTTCGCGGACTCGCTGGCGGATGCGCGATGGGTCCTTGCCCAGCCGCTTGGCGGCTTCGGCCGCAGGCAGCGCCGACTGGAAGACGTGGAAGAACACGTTGAGGGATTCCTGCCGCGCGGCCTCGGCCGCGGCTTCGGTCCGCTCGTCCGGCATCATGCCGACGGCAGCCAGCACCTCGCGCTCGCCGGCGCTCAGCGCGTGCGCCGGGTCGAGGGTGGATCGCTGGCGGAACTGTCCCGGGCTGACGGCGCGCCCGAGGAAGGCTTCCAGGGCCGCGTGGACGTAGTCCTCGTCACTGAGATCGGCGCGGCGAACGCGCTTGCCGGTCGGCGCATGCAGCAGGGCTGAAGCAGCTGTCTCAGTGGTCATTACCGTTGATTCTCATCGAGAGATGCCGGGAGTCTATCACGCCGCCTGACCGTGGCGGTGGCGTTGCCGAACGCCTCGCGCCGAAGATGCACCGGGTCTGCCAACCATCGCCAAGACGCTGGCCTCGCCGCACCGGTACGTGAAAACTTCGACCGGCGCCGGTCTCTATGAAGAAGTCGTGACCCGCAACGAGAAACTTCGCCCCGGATGATCGGCTACGAGTTCATCTTGTCGCGCATCCCCGCCGCGGATGCCCGCCGCTGGCCCGCCCAGCGCAGGTGCAGCCGCGTCCCGCTCGTCGTCGCCGACTTCGCGCTCGAAAAGCGCTGCACTCGTTGCTGCCTACTTGTCGAAGATCTGCACCGCGGCCAGCGCTGCAAAGTAAACGCTCTCGATCCGTCCACTGGCGTAGTTGACGATGATGGGATGAAGCGTCGGGTTGCACGCCATCTGCAACGTGTTCGCATCGGCGATGCCGCCGTACTGGAACGTGCTGCCGGCCACGCCAGGCGGGTAGAAGCCCGTGCCGTTGGCCAGCACGTTCAGCCCCAGGGCCACCTCGAGGTCGACGGCCAGCGCGACCGGCGCTACTGTCTCGGGCGCGCCCTTCACGCACACCGCGTACTTGAAGTAGCGCAGCTTGTTGGCGCCCAGCACGTTGATGAGGTTCGTGTCGAGCACCTGTTGGCCGAAGATGTAGGCGCGATCGGCCACCGCGCCGGAGGCGCCGGCGCTGTTGCGGATGAACTTCTGGCCAGCCGCCAGGCACGGCAGCCGCTTGTCCAGCCACGTGTCGTCCAGCGAGGACTTCGGGCAGGCGCTCGGGTTGCCGGGCCCGTAGCCATCGAAGAGGGCGCTGCCGCCGTTGTTGCCGCCGCCTCCACATGCCGCAGCGAGTACAGCGAACGCGCCGGCAGCAAGCGCGCCCACCCCTGGGCTGCGGCGTGGCGCAACGGCGTGGGTAGCGGACTGCCCTGGGATCGTCATGTCGGAATCCTCCATCTCGAAGTTGATTGCCGGAGCTGGCGTCGAGTTCGTCGCTCGAAACTGATCAGTGCAGTCGCATCGACGGCAAGGTCGCCGCCAGAACATGGCCAAGCCACTGGCCTGCTGCCTGGGCGAAGGGAAGGCCAGTAGTGCCAGGCCCGAACTCGTGCGTGCGCAGCCGGGGCCAGCGCGCCTTGAGCACCTGGTCCAGCGTGGCCACCTCATCGATGAGGCCGAGGCGCTGTGCCTCTTCGCCGCCCCAGACGCCACCGCTGGCCAGGTTCACGCCCGGCGCCAGCTTGGCGCCGCGCTGCCGCGCGAGGTCCTGGGCGAAGGCCTGCCCCATCTGCTCCACCAACTCCTTGGCCTTGGCCTCGGCTTGCGGCGTCATGGCCACGAACGGGTTCATCATCGACTTGAGCTCGCCCGAGGCGTACACGCGCTGCGTCACGCCCACGCGGGCCAGCGCCTCGTGAGCATCCCAGCCGGAGAGGATCGCGCCCACCGAGCCGACGAGGCTGTAGCGGCCCGCGTAGATGCGGTCGGAGTGCAGGGCCACCATGTACGCGGCAGAGGCGCCGAGGTTGTTGATGACGGCCACCACCGGCTTGGGGTGCGTCTTCCGCCAGGCCTCGAGCGCCGAAAAGATGCGCTCGGCCTCGAGTGGCGCGCCACCCGGGCTGTCGATCGAGAGTACGACCGCCTTTACCCGCTCCGATTCGAACGCGCGGCGCAGCGCCGGCAGTACGCGGTGCGCCGACGCGGCGTTGCCATTGGCAATCTCGCCCTCGATGCGCACGACGCCCACGACATCGGTGGACGGCCCCACCCGCAACCACCCGGACGAGCGCGCCCACAGCACCCCATAGAAGGCCATCGGCAGCGCGAAGATCAGGAAGTACAGGAACGCGCGCAGGTTGCGCGAGCGGCGCTCCTTGCGACGGTCGAGGAGCAGGTCGCGCAGCGCTGCGCGGAGGAACAGGACCTCTCCCGACCCGGCAGCGTCGGGCGCCGAGCCCATGGGCTCGCTTGCTGCCGGATCACCAGCCAGGCGCTCAATTGCCAGCGGCTCGGGGCGCGCGGCGGTGGCCAGTCGGCGCGGGAGGGCCTTGAGGACAGCCCATATCGAGCTGAGAGGCGACGCCGAGGGGTCGTTGGACATCAGAGCACTCCCACGGCATCAAGACGGCCCGGTAGCCAGGGCGAGCGTGCGGGCGCGCGCCGACCAAGGCACAGCCGGCACCACGTACCCGCAGGTGTAGGATTTGGCCGGGCAAACCCGAGAGGTGTGACGTGGAAGCGATCGCGAGGCTTGGCAACGCGCTCGGCGGCGGAGTGAAGATGGCTGTCGACTTGGCCAGGATGGCAGTCGGGTTGCCGCCGACCCAGGCGGGGTTCTCTGCTGCACTCGATCTCGCCGCCCAGTCGACGGCGCAGGAGGATTGCCAACCGACTCATCAGGACGCCGAGTTGCATTGCGCCCACCCCGATGACGACGAAGTGCGGCGGCTGGGTGAGCTCCTGGACTCCGAACGAATGACCACGAGCATTGGCGTGATCGGAGACAGAGAGCTCATGGTTCGCTCGCAGGAATTCCACACCTACTGAGTCCGCCGTGGGGCCGTTGGCGCCGCACCCGTAGGAATCTGCGCCTTGCCCGCGTCGGCGCGGAACTTGGCATCGGCTTCGGCCTTCCGAGCAGCTGCTGCCTCTCCTTCGGCAGCGAATGGTCTTGCCGCTTGCCCATGGCGAGCATGGCGCGCCCTTTCGCTCGACTCTCCCGTGAGGCGGTGTGATGAGCTCGTGTTGTCCGCCCGATTGTTCAGACGAGCTTGCGCTTCACCCTGTGCCACATTGGCGGCTCCCTGGCCTTCGACAGCCGCGCGCGCTGCCGCTGCCTGACCCTGCTTCACTTTGGTGATGACGTCAGCGCCGGCGACGCCCATGGCGGGCGAGACGCCGAGTTGTCGCTCGCGCGCTGCCTCGCGCCCGTCGTAGCCAACCTTCGCCGCCACCACGCCGCCTCGCCCGTCGCCGGGGGCCGCAGCTCCTGCCTGCTCGATCGCGGCTGCGCCACCGTCGATGACACCTTGCAGGCCCGTGTCGCGGACGGTGATCTGGTTCGGGCCAACGCTGGCGTCGGGCGGGATCCACATCATGCGGCCGTCATCCGTGTCGGCGCGGACCGATCCGCTCTCGATGAAGGAGCGGACGATCTGTTGCCATCGTCGCGGGTCGGCCACGCCATCGTGGACGCTGACACCGAACTCGGCGCGGGCGTACTGGTCGAGGAGGTTGTTCCACCGCGCAGTCGACTGGCGAGCGAACCGCTCGGCCGCCTCCGCGCGCGCGGCAAGGTGCTGCCCGCGGGCGAGTTCGCGCGTCTCGGCGTCTTTGAAGCCTGTCGCCTCACGCAGGCTGCTATCTACGCGATCTGCAGCTCCGCGACTCGCTGCGCGCGCCTGAGCGAACTGCTCGCCAGAGCGGAACTCCTCGGCAAACGCTTGTTGACGTGCCGCCCCAGTCCTTCGCAGCTTGTTGGCCGACGACTCGATGGCCGCCTGCAGCTGCTCTGATGACTGCGTCGATCCGTCTGCCCGAACGACTGGGATGGGTAGCCCATGAGTTCCCACGCCAAGCGCCCGCGAGACTGCGGCAGAGTCCGCGACGCCGAACCGCTCCGAGATTGCGCGTGCCTCCTCATCAATCTCGGACTTGTTGAGGCCATTGCTGCCCAGCGCGTTGACATCAAACCCCAGCCGCCGAGACGTATCGACCTGATACCCCCGAGTCGCCGCCCGCGCAGCCCCGAACGCCGCATCCACGCTGCGCTCGTAGGCCTGCCCGCTGCGCTGCGCAGCCGCGATGGAAGCCGAGGCTTCCGTGGCGATGCCGCGCGTGATGGCGGCCGTGTGCTCGAGCGTCACTGGCGCCGAGGCCTCGCGGAACTGCGACAGCAGCGCCACACCGAACCCGCCGAACTCCACGCCGCCCACACCCTCCGAGCGGTACATCGTGGGCTCGGATCGATAGCCGGCGAGTTGCTGCTGCATGAAGCTCACGTTGCCCATCGCCAGGTTGCCCTTGGTGGCTGCGGCTGCTTCACCCTGCGCGGCTTTCTGTGCGCCGGATGCGGCGCCGGTGATGGCCATCATCCTGTCGAAGCCGAACAGGCACGCCGCGGCGATCACCGGCACGAAGGTCACCATCCACGCCGCAGTCGAGAGGCTCGACACGGAGGTCGAGTAAATGGCGCTGGCCGTGGAGATGGCCAGGCCCGGCCCGGTGGAGGTGAGCGCCGCCGCCGCAAGCTGCTTGGACGCCTCGAGCGTCTGCAGGTAGTTCACGATGGCGAACATCGGCGGCCACAGCTCCACCCAGATGAGCGTGTAGACATAGCCCTTGAAGAGCCCGCCCATGGCTCGCGGCTCCGAGGCCACGAGCAGGATCACGAGGATCGGGAACGCCGCGAAGAGGATCGCCTCGGTGATGTTGCGGATGAGCGGCAGCGACTCCTCGGCGATGCGGCCCTGCCCCATGTTGCCCGCGTTCATCTGCGCGAGCGCCTGGGTGCGCATGCTGGCCATCATCAGCGTGGCCGGGTCGTTGAGCGCCGCCCCCTGCAGCGCAGCGGCATCGGCCGTCGCGTTGATGAGGATGTTCTGCAGCATGATCTCGGCCGAGGTCGCGCCGGCGGCGGCGAGCGAGGCCTTCGCGTAGGCCGCGGGAATCGACGCGTCGACCTTGGCCACCGCGGCAGCCCGGTTCTGCTGGAACAACCCCGGGTCCAGCGAAGCCGCGGCCTTCTGGACCGAGTTCAGCGCCGCGGTGTTCAGGCGCACCTGCAGAGCCGTCCACACGTTCTGGCACGGAGCGGTGACCAACCGCCAGCTGTTGCCCGGGTCGTGAAAGCTCGCGGAGAGCGCCGGGTTCGTCGCCCCCATCTGGTCGACGAGGCGCCGCGACTCGGCCCATTGGTCCGCGCTGTACACCCGGCCCTGCTCGGGCAGCACGCAGCTGCGGATGTAGTTGACGAGGTCGGTGCTGTCGTACTGAGACATCGGCACCGCGTCCCGCGTGGCCGCGACGATGCGCGAGCCGAACATCATCCCGTGCTGCTGGTAGCTCAGCTCCGCGGGCAGCACGCGGCTTGCGTTGGGGATGGTTTGGAAGGCCGTCTCGAACAGCTCGGTGAGCGTGGCGCCAATGGCCGACTTCAGATGCGCCATCAACGCCAGGGTCCACGGCACGTTGGCCACGACGACGGGCGCCTGGGCGCCGGTGCGATCCTCGATCGTCAAGGTGGTCTTGGGCAGCAGCATCACCGAGGTGATGACCGCCACGGCCAGGAACCAGTTCCAGCCCTTCTGCAGCTGCCCCACCGCGGCCAGCGTGGCCACCACGGCAAACCCGATGACAACCGCCAGGCGCACCATGGCGGCGAAGTCGCCGCCGCCCATGATCATGGCGATGGCGTTGAAGATGCCGTGCAGCGAGTCGACGTTGCCGTAGGCGTAGACGTTCATGCCGCATTCCTCGTGGGTCCAGTTCGTCAGTTGCGCGTCACACCACCGCGCATGAGCGAGCTCAGGTCCAGCATCCCGCGGATGCTCCCCGGCAGTGACGCGCGCATGTTTCGCTCCAGCTGCATCAACTGCTCGATGACGGCATTGGCGTCGCGCACCTGGCTCAGCGCCTTGGTGTGCTCGGCCTCGACCTCGCGCAGCATCCGGTCCACGTTGTCCAGCATCTTCCTGGACTGCGCCTCCTCGACCCGATTGCGCAGGCGCGCCATGCCCAGATACACGCGCAAGTCCTTGAGCGCGCGGCGCATGAAGGTGTAGGCGTAGTCGTAGGCGATGACCTTGGCGTAGCGCTCGATGAGCAGGTCCACGAGGTCGGAGTCGCCCGCCGAGGAGCTGCCCGTGTAGCCGACGGCCAGCATGCGGTACACAGGCACGCTGGTGGTGTTGACAAACTGGATCTGCGCTGCGGTCAACGGCGTGCGCGCAAGCACGGCGTCGCGGATGCCGCCCAGCATCGTGCGCACGTGGCTCGTGAAAGGCGTGATCGTCGCCGGCGCCGCGGTGGGGTTGAGGCAGTCGTCGTTGTCGCAGGTGAGCCAGTTGTCGACGCGCACCACGTCGGCGCTGGGGCCCGGTGCATTGCCGTGCAGCAGCACGTTCAGCGAGTCGATGGAGGCGCTGTGCTCCACCGGCGAGCGCGGCGCATCGCCGTTGTTGGCGGCCTTGAAGATGACGACGGTGCCGGCGATGTTCATGAACACCGTCTTCTCGTCGGTGGGCAAGCTCGAGCCGCGCAGCGCCTCCCACACGATGTTCATGTCGCGATCAGCGAGATCGCGCACGGCGGCGTTGCCTGAAGCCCGGGCGTCGGCGTTGGTGGCCGCCGTGCCGCGGCGGCAGCGTTGCTCGGCCGCGGCGCGGTCTTCGCCGTACTGCGCCATGGCTGCCTGCACACATTGGCTGCGCGAGGTGACGCCGTTGTCGGTCCAGCTCGCGTCCAGCAGCATCTCAGACATGGCGCAGGTGTTGCCGCTGGCCTGGCTCCAGGACTCGAGCGACTTCTGTAGGTCGCCGATGACGCTTTCGATGAGCGGGTTGATCGACTTGAGCGCCGCCTTGAAGAGCAGCCCCGCGTACGAGCGGGCAGTGGCTTCGAGCATGTCCTTGAACTGGTCGCTCGAGATGTGGCTGAAGCTGCCCATGTATGCATCGACGCCGCCGCAGCCGGCGTTGATGCTGGGCATGCTGAAGCTCCAGAACTGGTAGTTGCGGCTCGGGAAGCGCAGCTGCAGCTCGCCGCCGACGTAGATGTTCTGCGTCTGCGACCGATAGGCGCCGGGGCCAGTGACGTTGGCCAGCGCGCCGCTGCCGAACATCGTGGCCATTTGCTGGCTGAGGTCGGCGGCCTGCGCCGCGCCCATCGCGTGCGTGGCGAGGATGAGGCCGATGGCGGTGATGCGCTTGAGCAGCGGGCGCATGTTGCGGGCTCCATGGTTGGCGGGTGCGGGGGGAGGCGGTGGCGTGAGAACTGGCGATGGCGGCGGGCCGCGGTGCAGTGCAGAAGGGGTGTTCCACTACCGGCCGCTGGCCGCCGGCGAGCCAGTGAGCGCGGCGGCGGCCGTGGTGCTCAGCGACGAACGCGCCAGCGCCTGCGCATCGGGCGCGGCGCCGGAGGCGGCTGTGGACTGATCGCGCACTCGCACCACGAGCGCGATGCGCTCGGCCATCTGGTCCATGGTCATGACGCCGAAGCCCACCGGAACCACCTCGCGCGTGGCGGGCCTGGCCAGCACGACCGCCGGCACCACGAAGTGCTGGGGCGGCACGCCCATTGCATCGGCGACCTGGCGCGCCAGGCCGTTGTCGCGCGCGGCGTTGGGGTACTCGGGCACCGTGCCGCCGTCCAGCGACACCGGGAAGACGGTGAAGCCGTACTTGGCCTCGAACTGCTTGAGCATCTGCGCTTGCAGATGGCAGTAGGCGCAGCTGCGGCGGAAGAAGAAGTACAGGCCGTAGCTGCCCGCGAGCTCGCGCATCAGCTGGTCGCGGTCTTGCTGCCGCACGGAGTCGTAGGCGCGCACGGCCGCCGGCAGCGTCGGGCGGCTGCCGGAGTGCGTCTCGTCGATCCAGGGCATACGCACGGCGATCGCGCTGGCGTTGTCCGCCAGCAGCGAGGCCTTGCGGCGCGCCAGCGCGTACAGCTCGAGGAAGCGCACGACGTTGGCCTCGCTCGGGTTGTAGGTGGCCGCCTGCAGCGCGCGCTCGACCTCGACCTTGAAGGCCTCGAAGCCTTCGAGGTCCAGCTCCTGCCGGGTCTTCGGCCTCGGCGGGGGTGGCGGCTTCGTCGCCGGAGTTGCTGCCTCGGGGGCCGCGGGCGTTGCCGGTGTGGCGGGTTTGGCGTCGGGCTCCTCGGGCGGTGGGTCGATATACCAGAACCACCCCTCGCGTGAGCGCTGCCAGGTGGACGCCGAGGGCGTGGCACTGCCGGGCGCGGCATGCGACGCAGCTGGCGCGGGTCGGGCAGCCTGGGCGGCCAAGTCCGATGACTGCGCGGTGGGCGCGGTGTTACGCGGCCCGGCAGCCGCCGCCGGCTGCTGCTGAGAGCGTGGCGGCTGCGCCGCCGCGAAGCCGCACGCGGCGGCGACGCATCCCGCGGTGAGCAGAGTAGCGATGGGGTTCATGAACCACCCCCGCACTGCCCGTTGCCGTAGTAGCACTGCGGCTGCTTGCCCGTGGCGCCACCGGAGGCCCCTGGCTGGCTGGGCAGCTGGTTGCTCACCTGGATCTGCGCGTAGAACTCGCTCAAGTCAAACTGCGACCAATCGAGCCGCGCCAGCTCGTCGGGCGTGAAGCCGACGCAGTTGGGCGCCTCGGCCGTTCCCCAGTCGCGGGCGATCTGCACGCGGCCCTGCTCCTGCACCAGCCGCCCCAGCAGCGAGCTGAAGCAGCAGTAGGTGCGCGTCCGTTCGCGGCACACGCCCAGCGAGCGCGCCGAGCAGTACTCGCCCACTTGGTGGCACTTGCCGGCGTCGCGGTCGCGCACGGTGTTCTGCTCGGCCTGCGCGCATTGCTGCAGATAGGCACTGTCTTCGCAGCAGTTATCAATGCCGAAGTTGTCACGATGGCAGCGGCTGTCGCGGCCCTTGAAGATGGTCAGCGTCACCTCGTCGATGTCCTTGGCGGCCTCGACGTGTGCCTGGTACTGCGAGTAGGCGGCCGCGAAGTTCTGGTTGCCCTGGTAGCTGCTGTCCCAACACGAGCCGCCCGCGCAGAAGGTCGAGTTGCCGCAGTTCAGCGCCTGCTCGAACTGGGCGGCGGCCGTGCGGCAGCGGTAGTTGAAACCGGCGAGCGTGCAGTGGCCCCACTTGTCCTGCTGGCGGCACGTCGCCGCGCCCGTGGGCTCGCAGTTGCGCGCGATGTCTGCGGTCAGCGGATCCAGCGGCGTGGGCGCCTTCATGCCGGGCCAGTAGGCAGGCGGTTGCGCGGTGGTCGTGCAGGCAAACGTGTTGGTGTAGGACCAGCACGAACGCGACACGCTCACGCCATCGATCACGCGCGTTGAGGGGCCGTCGGTGCAGGCGCTCTGCGTGCGAACGCACTGCTGGGTGCCCACGTCCGCGAAGGCTGGGAGAGTGAGCCCGCCAGCGTCATTGACGCCGTCGGGCATGCGCCGCGGTGTCAGCGCCTCGAGCGCCGAGCAGCCGTTGGCCCACGACTCGCCGGCCGGCGCGGTGATCCGCGGCTGCGGGAAGGACAGTTGCAATGCACTGTGCATCGCCGGCCACTGCCAGCCGGTGCTGACGCCTTGCCCCATCTCGGCCCAGTAGACGCGGACGGAGCTCTGCGAGTCGCCCGAGCCGATGGTGCGGGTCTCCCAGCCTCCGGGCAGGCCGCCGGAGGAGGCGACATCGGCGAACTCCTGGTAGCAGATGCCGGCCGGCGGCGCATAGCCGACGTCGAAGGGGACCTGGCCGCCCGGCACCTGGCCCGCCGGGCAACTGATCACTTCGAGCGTGCCCGGCAGGTCGCTGAAGTGGATCGTGACCTGGCATTGGCCATCCACGCACCCCAAACCGTCCCAGGACAGCGCCACCGGGTAGCAGCCGCCGCCCCAATGCGGCGCGATCTGCCCGATGGGCACCGGGCGGCCTCCAGGCGCCGGCGGCCGGGACAGGTCCAGCACCGCATCGAGCGGGCCCGAGCAACTGCCGCGGATGCCGTAGGCGCTCAGCTGCACGCGCACCCTCGCGCCCGTCAGCACGTTGCAGTACGCCGAGGCCTCGATGGGGCCGCCCATGCCGCCGGCGCTCGCGCTGGCGATGACGGCGCCGTCCTGGCACGTGCGCCGCTCGACCGGATTGACGGTCAGGGTCTTGGTGCAGACCTGTTCGGCCCAGGCGTCGGTGGCCACGCCGAAGAAGCCTTCCTGCCAGACCTCTGGCGAGATCATTCGACCGCCGACTGAGCAGGCGTTGTAGGTGTTGGCCACGTCGCCAAGCACGGCGTTGGGGTCGCGCACCGCGGCGCGGCTGGCCAGCGCCTGCTGCGAAGGGGCGGCCGTGCCCGGGTCGCGGCGCGCGGCGCCGGCCGCGAGCGCGGCGCACTGCGCATCGCGCGGGTTGGCGGCGCAGTAGGCCTGCTGGTTGGTCGCCTGTGTCGTCGTGTCGCCGGTGGTGTAGATCTGCGTTTCGGCGGGAGTGGCGGTGTAGCCCTGCACGCTTCGGCGCACGACCGCTTCGCTCGAGCCGTCGCGCACCCGGGCATCGTCGCGCGTGGCCTGGGTGCGGCCGATGCTGCGCGCCGAGTCCCAGGCGCGTTGCTGTTGCTGCGGCGTGGCTTGCTGCTGCTGTTGTTGCTGCTGGGCCTTCGCAGCGGCGGCAAACCCGAGCGCCATCAGCACAACGACAACGGCGCGGGCGGCAAGGCAAAGGTGAGCGCGGCCGAGCCCGGCGAACAAGGTGATCAGGGTCATCGTGTGCCTCCTGGTGTGGGGCCACGCGCGGCCAGGTGCGCGGCATAGCGCCTGGCCAGCGCCGCGAACGGCGGGTCGGCTCGCTCCATCTCGGCAAGCGCGTGGCCGAAGCTCACGTCACCACCGACCTTGGAGAACGCCGTCGCGTCATCGCCCGCGGTGACCTTGCAGCTCGCACCCGGCCAGGCGCCCTGCGCAGCTTGCGCGGCCAGCGCAGCCTGCGGCGCCAGACCCGGCGCTCCTGTCGCGGCGGTGCAGTCCACCGTCACAGGCCGGGCGGGATCGACAAGGACGAAGGCCGGCACTGCGCGAACGTCGAAACGCTTGAACATGGCCGGGTCGATTTGCCAGCCCACCTTGCGGCCAGCGTTCAGCCGCTCGATGCGCTCGGCCGTGGCCTTGATCGATCCACCGGTGATGCCGCGAAGGACGAGCGGCGCACGCAGACGTTCGGCGTCGGAGATGAGCCGATCGAGGCTCGCGGCGGGCATGCCCAGGCTCACGAAGACCACCAAGCCCCTGGCCTCGCGGTCGCGCTCGGCATCGCCGGCGTCGCCCGCACTAGGGCCAAGGCGCATGCGCTCGTACTGCTGGGCAAGCGTGGACAGGTCGATGGAGCCGGCGTTGCGCTGCGCGTCCAATGCCATCGGCGGCACGAGCGGCGCCACGATCGGCGCGGTGCGTTGCTGCGGCTGTCCGCTCGGCTGCGCGATGGCGGCCGAACCGATCGCCAGCGAGGCCGCGGCGCAGGCAGCAATCAGCGAAGTGCGAGCCATGGGTTTGTGCTCCGCTCAATCCATGCAGCAGTTGCGCTTGCGGAACACCTGGTAGGCGAAGTCCTCGCCCATGATCGGGAACTCGCGACCCATGCCCCAGACCTGCGTGCTGCGGCCCAGCGGTTGGCAGCAGCGGCCCCAGCTCGTGCCGTCAGTTCCCGAGGTCATCGGGATCGGGTAGACCATCTGGGTCTTGTAGCCGCGCTTGTCCATGAGCGGTGCCGGGTGGCCCTGGCACAGCGCGCTCACACCGTGCCACTGCCAGGCGATCATGAGCCGATGCAGCTTGGCCAGGATGCGGTGGTTCAGCAGCGACGAGGCCTGGACACCGCCGATATGCACCGGCACGTTGCCGTTCATCGGGTAGACGGGCCCGTTGCAGCCCGAGCACCAGAAGAGTTCCTTGAGGCCGAAGCCGATGCTCGCGGCCACGCAGTCGGCCGAGCACGCTGCGATCGCCAGCAGGTTGGTGAGAACGGCCGACTCGGGCGCGAGGATGGCGCTCTCCTGGTCGTCGTGCCACATCGGGTCGTACTCGCTCATGTAGGCGAGGTCGTAGGAGCCCGACTCGAGGCACATCTGGTTCACCGCGTCCTCGATGTAGTAGAGGATCGGGTTGACGTACACGTGCACCTGATAAAACGAGTCGCGCGACTTGCGGTCACGCGTGGTGTAGGACGTGGCGCCCGAGGGCTTGTAGCTGGACGAATCCATGTAGTAGCCGTTGAGCGCCGGGAAGCAGAACGGCGTGCGCGTGGACTCGATGAGGCGCGTGGGCTCCCAGAATCCGATCGACAGCCCCATGCGCACGTAGGGCGGCACGGGGATCGGGCAGAAGCACACCGGCAGCGCCGGGTTTTCGATGTCCTCCTGGCCCATGTCCGCCGCAAACGCGCCGATCGAGATCGGGAAGATGCAGTTCCAGCAGATGTCGCCGATTGGGTTGGGGAACTTGCCGTAGCAGGTGACATGACCCGTGCCCTGGGCGTGGGCGCGCCCTCCGGCGAGTGCGGCCAACAGCAGCAACGCGACGAATAGGGCGTTTCGAAGGCGGCGCTGGCAGCTCATGGGGCGGGGAACTCCTGAACACGAAGAAGCTGCCCGTTCTGCGTCACCCGCGCGGGCACGGCATGGATGCCCAAGCGCCGCACCATCAGGCCGCCCTGGTCGAAATAGACCTGCGTGCGCCAGCGCTCCGACAGTTCCACAGGCGAGCCGGCCACGAGGATCGGCTTGAGCACACGCCCCGCTCGGCTGGCGGCGGCCAGCTCGGCACCGACGACAGCGACCTGGCGCGCGTTGCGGCCGTCGAAGAACAGCCACGTCGAGCGCATGCTCACAATCGAGAGTGGGTTGGCCACGGTACCGCCGGGCACGACGACCCGGCCCTTCTCGTCCAGCACGGGCTCGTCGAAGCGCACCGATGGATCGAAGAGGTACTCGCGCGCCACGTGTGCGGCCCGCACGCCTTGCACTGAGGCCGGCTCGCGCACGCTGGCCAGCGCGCGCGACTGCGCCTCGGCCTGGCGCCGCGCGAGCTCGCCGGAGGCCTGCAGCGCCAACAGCCGCGCATGAATCCAGTCGAGCATGTCCTGCTCGGCGATTGGATGGACAGGGCCGATGACACCGAGGTCGCGCGCACGAGCGCCCTCGGGTAGCGCAAGGCTCGCCGCTGCAAGAAGCGCAGCGAGGAGGCTCGCGGTGCCGACAAGTGCTTGCGCCGCCCGCCAGAAGCGATCACCGCGGGGATCGGCCGCCTGCGCCAGACCGTCGACCTGGATATCCGCGTGGGAGGGCGTTTCAGTGGGCCAGTCGGTCACCACAGCTTCACCGCCCTTCCCGCGATGGATGAAACAGGCACCAAGCCCATGAGCGAATAGCGCGAGTCCAGCGCGTCACGGTGCGGCGCCCACATGTAGACGTATCCAGGCGGGATCACCTGCGGCGCGATCGGCGACAACGCCGCGCCGCTCTTGGCTCGTGGCTTGACCTTGCCCATCGACCAGCGCCCGGCGTGGTTGGTGAGGAACACCTCATTGCCGGCGATCTCGATGCGGTCGCCTGGCACGCCCCACAGGATCTTTACGAAGCCGGTGCCCTTCTTCGGGCCTGCACGGGCATCGTCGTCCGCGTGTCCCATGAGCGCGCCCAGCCAACCGGGCAGCGCACCCGAAGGCGCGGGGTAGTACTCGGGCACTGTGTCGCCCTGGTACAGAAACACCGCCAGCTCGCCCGGCCGCACCGGTGCCCCTTTGATCACGAGGGCGCCCTGTACGTACACGCTGTCGGTGGACACCCACGCCAGGCCGAAGGCCTGTGCCAGCAGGCTGAGCCACAGCACGATCAGCAAGTCACGCGGCAATTGGCGGCGAATGTGCGGCCACCGCGCGACGAGGCGCGCCCGCAGGCGCGTCGACAGGGCGAGACGTGCAGGCCGCGGTTGAGGCTCTGGCGCCAACGGCGGCTGCACGAGGCTCGCCCATGCAATGTTCACTTGCGCCACGACGATCTCCTGCGCCTCATGGGGCCCAACGGATCGTCGGCGCCAACAGCGCCGAGCCGGCGGCCACGGGCAGCGGAACAGCGAGGCGCCCGGCGGCCACCGCCGTGTAGTCGGGCACCGATGCGACCTCGCCGACCACCGCCGCCATCGCCGCGATGACGCAGCGGCACTCGGTCGAGATGTCTCTGAGCACGCCTTCCAGCCGCGGGCCGAAGTGGCTCATCTCGCGCATCGTCGCCAGCTCGGGCGGCATGGCGGGCGGCGTGACTGGCGGCACAGCGGACGGCTGCCCGGCGCCGGCCCTGCCGCCGCTCCCCGCCGCCGGGGCCGCGGCCGCCACAGGCGACGCCGGCAGTGCAGCACCTGCCACGAGCCGCGCGCGCGCCTGGGACTCGGCCGCTGCATACAGCCGCGCGATGTCCACCACGGCGATGCGCGGCGTGCGCGGCTGGCGCACCGTCTGGTCGTAGACACCAAGCGCGAAGGCGCTGACGCAGGCACTGACGAGCAGCACGGGAACGAGGCCGACTGCCTGCATCACTGCGGCTCCTCAATGCCGCGCTGGCGCAGCACTTCCTCGATGGCCTGCGGCACGTCCAGGCCGCGTTCCAGCGCCGCATCGAGCGGGACGTTGTCCTCGGCCCGGTTGCTGTACAGCAGCAGCGTGCTCGGATTGAGCACCAGGCGCACGACACCGCGAAAGAGCCCCGAGTGGATGTACCACTCGCGAAACGCCCCCGAGTTCGTGTTGATCGAGGTCAGAACCCGGCGCAGGTGCTCGTCCAGTCGGATCGCCTCGCCCTTGTCGATGGCCTCGATCGAGTTCTCGGACTGCTTGCCCATCAGGATGTACTCGCTCTGATTCCAGATCGAGGCACCGTAGGGCGAGGTAAAGTAGTGGGTCACGTCCTGCGTGGCGGTGATGGCCGAGCCGTTGTACTTGCGCACCCGCACGTACAGCGCGTCGAGGAACTTGGCCATCACCTCGTCGTCGGCGCCGTTGCCCGCCAGCGCCTCCTTGGCCTCGTCCATGATGAAGATCTTCTGGCGCCGTCGCTCCTCGAGCATCTCGCGCGAGACGCGGTACAGCAGGATCATCTGCACCACGCCGCGCAGGTGCGGGTTGGCGGCGAGTTCCTGCATCTCGAAGACGAGGAAGTCGTTGGAGAAGTCCAGGTTGCTCGGGCCCTCGAAGTACTTCTCGTAGGGGCCGCCGACGCAGAAGGGCGCCAGCATGTCGGCCATGTCGTAGTAGCGCTGGTCTTCGGGCCGGTCGGGGTACAGGCGCCCGGCGCGATAGCGGCGCATGACATCGGTGACCGTCATCACGCGCTGCCCCGCGCGGGCGCGCTCGAATTCCTCCTTGATGACGGTGGCCAGCGTCGCGTAGATGGCCGGGTCGAGCCCGCGGTCGGGGCTGGCCATCTTGGCCATCAGCGGCTGCAGGAGGGCGATGTCGTCGTCGATGCCGCCGCGCAGCTCGCCGTCCACCATCACCGGGCTGCTCACCAGGCTGAACGGGTTGACGTTGGGTCGCGCGCCGTGGGTGAAGACGAAGAACTGGCCGCCCACGCGCTTGGTCAGCCGCTCGAAGCTGCGGCCGACCTCGAAGACGCGCACCTTGGCGCCGCGCGCGGCGTAGGAGGTGGCGATCTCCTGCAACAGCGTGGACTTGCCCGACCCCACCGCGCCGACGATGGCGACGTTCTTGCCGCCCTGGGTGTTGTCGAAGAAGTCGAAGGCCGCCAGCTGCCCGCGGCGGCCGAGTGCGAGCATGGTCGGCGTGCCCGTGCCCTTGCCCTCGGCAATGAGCGGGGCCAGGTGGATGGTGTTGCCCGAGGTGCGCATCTCGAGCCGGCGCAGGCGCATCAGGTCGCCGACGAAGGGCTTGCTCATGCCCATCGGCAGCGACTGCAGCAGCGCGGCACGGTGGATGTAGGCATCCAGCACCAGCTCGAAGCCGCGAGCGCGCCACAGATCGCGCAGCGCGCTCACCGCCGCCTTGCCCTGCCCAGGGCGCGCGAACAGCACGATCTGGTGGTAGCACCAGACCAGCTTGCCGCCATTGCTCAGCGCCTTGAGCGCGTTGTCCCAGTGCTCGTTGCGCTCCTGCATCTGCGGGCTGTACTTGGCCAGGTCGCCCGAGGCGTTGCGCTCGGCCTCGGCCTTGTCCGCCACGGCCGACGACGACACCGCGAGTTGATCGGGAATCGACACGCCCATCGTGACGAGGAAGGGGCAAGGCAGCTGCAAGCTGTCCTGGAACATGTCGCCGATCAGCGCACCCATGCCCCAAAGCGCGAAGCTCTTGGGCGTGCGCTGCAGCGACAGGAAGCGCAGCTCCACGTTGTCGGCGGGCTCGCCCCCCACCTGCTCCAACATCACCTTGGAGGGATCCGCCCAGTCGCCGGAGGTCTCACGGTCGACGATCTGCTCGGACAGGAGCTTGAAGTCGTCGTAGACCGGCGGCGTCATCTGTTTGCCGCGCAGGCGCGCCGGATTGAGCCACTCACCCACGAGCTCCAGCAGCTCGTCGGCACCCATCACGTGCGCCGGGAACTGGGCGGCCGACAGCGTGCCCTTGATGCCGTCGCGAATCTCAAGCAGCTCGTCGACGCGGTTCAGGTCGCGGATGCTGCCGGGCAGCGTGACGGAGACGAAGACCCGGAAGTCGCGCACCAGAAACGCGACGTCGGGCGAGAACGGCTTGTGCGAGGCCTGGCGCAGGAAGGCGTAGCGGCGCCGCGCCATCGTGCGAAACACGTTCGCGTTGCGCGCAGGCCTGCCGCCGCGCAGCGCCGCCTGCGCTTCGGAGTCCTCGTCCATCGTGCGCAGGTTGGCGTAAGCCCGCAGCGCTTCCGTGATGTTCGGCGACGCCCACAGGTGAATCTGCATCGTCGCGTCCGTGGGCAGCCGCGCGTACAGACCCTTCAAGCGCTCGGCCGTGTCGGCTGAGGCGCCGGTCTGCGCAGTAACCGCGAGCACGAAGCCGAGCGAATCTCGGTTGATGAAGATCTTGTCGGCCGGCCGGTACGAGCTGTACGGCAGCCACGAGGCGATGCGCGCACCCTCCTCGGTCAGGTCGACCTCCGCGGGGCCCCCGGTGCTGCGCCGGGCGCGCTGCAGCAACGAGGCGATCATTGCTGCGCTCCGGCTTTGGGTGAGGCCGCACCCACCAACGGCCTGCCCGGCCGCGAGGGCGCGGTGCCGGCTTGCGCCGGCGCGAAGGTGCGCCGGATCTGCTCGCGGTTGTGCTCGATCAACCAGCGCCCGGCGTCGATCTGCAGATAGACGAAGCCCTGGTCGTTGAGGTCGCCATCGGCGTCCTCCCACGGCGCGATCCAGATGCGGATGATCGTGGGCTCGGTGCGGATGGCGCCTATCGGCACAGCGCTTGCGCTCGGCACGGCCTCTCGATCGGCCACGGCTTGACGAGGCGCCATCAACCGCTCGCGCTGGGGCAGCCACCGCGTCACGGTGGGAGCGCTTGCCGCCGCGGACTGCGGGGGCTTCGCGGCTCCCGCGTTGTCGTCGTTGGCGCCCAGGCCTCCTGAGGACTCGCCATCGCCACCTGCGCCCGCAGCACCTGCGGGTGAGCCCTGCGCGGTGGACCCGCCAAGGCCTAGCGGTGGCGGCCGATGCTGCCCGGGCAAGACGCCGGCACGGTAGCTTGAGTCGACCTCGGACATGCTCATGCAGGGCACGCCATCGGGCACCGCGCACTTGAACTTCGATTCGCCGCCCAGGCCGGACAGGTTCGTGCAGGCAGAGGTGGCGACGGTGGCGACGAGGGCGAGCGTCACGCTAGAGTGGAAAGAGGGGGCTCGGGACATGGCTGGAGGTCTCGTGTTGCAGGAGGTCCGCGGTGATGCGTTGCTTGCGCGGCTGGCGGCTACCGCTGCGGCTTCGCCGCGGCAGTACTCGCCGTGGTCTTGAGCGTCGGTGGCGGTGCTCCGGCAGTCGCTACGGGGCCCTTCGCGACAGGGGCCGCGGGGGCGACGGGGGCTGCCGCGGGCGTCGCACGCGCCGCGCCCGCCACCGGCGCGGGTGACACCCCCGTCATGCCGAGCCAGGTGTTCAGTTGCGACGCCGACATGAAGCCCGCGCTCTTGCGCCCGTCAGCCGCAATGAGCGTTGGCGTGCCGGTGATGCCGAGTGAGGAAGCGAGCCGCTCGGCAGCGGCCACACGCGCCGCGCCAGCCTCGCACGACGCAGAGGCGGAATCGAGCGCGGGCTCCTGCGCGCGCAACATCCACGCACTCCACGCTGCAGCAGGGTCCGGCGCACAGCCGATGGCCGTGGCGATGCGCTTGGCCTGCGGGCCGAGGACCGGCACGACGAAGGTGTGCACGGAGAGGTCTGGCACTCCTACCAGCGCCGCCTCCAGCTGCTTGCAGAAGCCGCAGGTCGGGTCGGCGAAGACGTACAGCATGCGCGTGCCCTTGCCGCTCACGTGGCGCAGCGCCAACTCGAGCGGCAGCCCCGTGGGGTCCACGCGATCCAGCGTGGCCTTGAGGTCCGCGGTCAGGTCGCGGCGTTGGGCCATGTCCCACACGTGGCCGAAGAGGAAGTAGCGGCCCGACTCGTCGACGTAGGCCACGTTGCGGCCCATCACCACCTCGTACAGCCCGGCGACAGGCGAAGCGGCCACCGAGTCGATGCGCGTGCCGGGGTGCTGGGCGCGCAGTCGGTCGGTGAAGGCGGTCAGGCTTGTCGGCGCACGTTGGTCGCGCTGGTCGCGAGGGGCGAAGGCTTCGGTGGCGTTCGCGCGCCCTGCGTAGACAAGGATGGACAGCCACAGCGCGAGTAGCGCCAGCAGCGCGAAGGTTTGGATGCGGGCGCGCGCGTGCTCGAGCGCAGCGCAGCCGAGTTCACGGCCAAGCGCGGAGACCGTCCGGTGAGTGCGGTTCATTCGTCGTCTCCCGATGCGGCCGCCGACGTGACCCGCATGAGTGCCGAGCGGTCGGTGTCGGGCGTCGTGCCGCGCACCGGCGCCATCTGCGCTACCGGGGCGACAAGGGCGCCGTTGGGCGCGGCCGCCGCGATCGCGGCGCCGAGCGCCACGCCCTGGTTCAGCGCCATGTTCACGAAGCGGCCGGGCCGCACCTCGATGACGGGGAAGGTCTTCTCGGCCAGGCTGATGTAGTACTGCGACAGCCGATCGAGCGCGCGGCCGACACCCGTGCCGAGCCCCTGCTTGAGGATCGATGTGGCATCGCTCGAGGGCACCTGCACGCTGCCCAGCGGCGAGGTGCTCACGGTGGTGGAGGCGGCCGTGATGCCCGAGCCGATGCCCGAAGCGATGCCCGCCAGCAGCGCGTTGGTGAGGATGGCGCCCTGCTTGGTGACGAGGGTGCCGTTGATCCCGTTCATGCCGTCCTCGCCGAAGATGGAACCCTTGATGGGCACTTCGACGACGCGACCATCCAGCAGCACACAAGACAGCAGCACGGTGCGGATGTAGGCGCGCTCGGCGGATTGGTCGCCCCAGCCTTCGGCCACCACGAGGCAGTCCTTGACCTGGCTGCGAAACCCGTTGGGCAGCACCGCGAGGTCGGCCAGGCGCAGTAGCACGGGCACCGGGTTCGATTGCGCTTGGCCACCCGTGGGCGCGGCCAGGCCACCGAGCAGCACCGCGCGCGTGTAGCTCACGGGCAGGTAGGAGTTGACGTGTTTGGCGCTGGCCTTGCCCGCGCCTGCGTTGGCGGGCCCGCTGGGGCGAGGGGCCGAGGCGGCGCCATCGGGCCCGGCTGCGGCCTCAGAGGTAGCCCCGGTGCCGGGCGCGCCCGGTGCAGCCACGTTGACCTTCACCATCACCGGGGGTGGCGGTGCCGCCACTTCGCCGAACCCGACAACGCCAGTCGCAGCGGCGCCGGCGGCGCCGTTGGGCGTGCCCGGCGGGAAGCCCGGGCCAGCAGCGGCGGGGCTGCCGGGAGCGACGCCTGCGGGTGCGCGCCCTGCCGGCGGCAAGGACTGCGGCGCGTTGATGGGGCGCGGATTGAGTGCGCCCGCGCCACCGGCGCCCGGTGCGGTCGGGCTCGTAGCCGCGGGCAGCCCCGCTGCGGCTCCCGGCGGCGCTCCTGCCCCAGGCAGCGCAAACGGCGAACCGGGAGCCGTCGATGGGCTGCCAGCCTGCGGCTGCGCGCCGGCACCGCCTTGCACGGTCTGGTTCAGCGTGCCCAGGCGCTCCTGCAACTGGGAGACCTCGGCACGATGCATGGCGCGTTGCTGGGCCAGCTCGGCACGCAACGCCTCCATTGCGACGTTCTGCTGGCTCACCGTGTCGCGCAGCGCCGCGAGGTCCTTGCCCGCGCCGCCCATCCAGGCGTCCTTGGGATCGAGTTGAGCCCCGGGGACGGCGCCGATCGACTTGGGCTTCGGCAGCTCGCTGGGCGCGACGCGCGGCCCCTCACCGCCGCCGATCATCCCGGAAACCAGCAGCGCCACGGTGCCCAGGCCCAGACCGGCCGCGACCATGTTGACCTGCTGGCGCCGCTTGGGCGACAGCTGCTCGTACCAGGCAAGGCGGAACTTCATCGTTGTCCTTCGGGAGAGTCGGGCAGGCGCACGATCCACACGGGTGTCATCTGCCCTGGCTCCAACGCCAGGTGCTTGACGCTCACCGACAAGACACCGGGCTTGAAGAGCTCCCGCTCGTCGATGACCATGCGCGAGCCGCTCACGTTGGTGAGCGTGAACGCCTCGCCGACGAGACCCGGGGCTTCGTAGCGCGCCCGCAGCACAAAGCGGGCTTCGACCCAAAGACCCATCTCTTGCCCGCCGGGCACGAGTTGAACGGGGACCTCCGGGGCCAGGCCCGGTGCGGCCATCGCGAGGGTCAGCGCCTTGACGGCGCGCACGTGCGAGGCACCTTTCCCGCGGGGTTCTCCGCGGGGTTCTCCGCGAGCCTCGCCGCCGCCTTCGGTGGCCGCGAGGGCGGCGCTGGTGGCAGGTTGGCCTGTGATGCGCAGCGTCAGCGTCTGGCCCACCACGTCGGCCGGCTGCAGCAGCAGACCCACGGTGCCGCGCGTGGTCTTCACGTCCAGCTTGATGGGCGCCGCAGGTGCAGCTGCGGGCGCGCCAACGGCGGGCATCTGCGGCGATTGCGGGGCCGGCCGGACGTAGACCTCGCCATCGGCATCGTCTTTGAGCACCGCGATGCGCCCACCCGGGTTGCGCTGGGCGTCGAACACGTCGCCGATCACATCCACGATGCGCCCCGAGGCCACACGCAGCCGCGTCTGGTCGCGCACGGAGATGCGCACGACGGTCGTGTCGCCCTCGCGGACCTCGAGCACTTGAGATGCGCTCGCGGACGCTGCGGCCCCGAGAACTAGACATGCCAAGGCAAGTACACACGCCACGATGCGGGAGCAAGGCGTGCGGCGCGCAGCGACGGCGCGGATCGGATCAGGGCGCACGCTTCTTCTCCTCGGCTTCGCGGGCCTTGGCGGCAGCCTCCTGGGCACGCGCCTGCCAGATGTCGTCGGTGGGAACCTCCTTCCACTCCTTGAGCAACATGCGTCCGCCCTTGGACTCGAACTGAGCGAGGTAGGCGACGTTGCGGGTGGAGCCCGAGACGCGGATGCCGTTGACGTAGGTCTCCAGGTAGCCGGCCATCACGATGCGCTGGCGCTCGGGGTCGGGCGCGGTCTGCTGCAGCCAGAAGATCGTCGCGGCGTTCGCCTCGCGCAGGCGCTTGGCATGCACCGCCATGTCCTGCTGCAGCTGTCCGTGGGCGGCCGGGTGCGCCCAGCGCAGGATCTGCTCGTGCTGCCAGGCAATCGACATGGGCGACGCGTCAAGCATCATGTGCGCGATCCACGGCCCCATCTCTTCGAGCCAGGCGCCGTCCACCTTGTCGCCGACCACCGCGATCTGCTTGGTGCGCACTGGCGGCTCGAGGATGACGGTGTGGCGCTTGGCCACGGCAACCACCGCCAGCACCAGACCCAGCAGCACCACGAGCGCGGTGAGCGTCTGCTGGCGCCTCAAGGCCGCGGTGAGCGATTGGATGTCGCCAAGGTGGCGGTCGGGGTTCATCGAAGTCCTGGGATTGCGAAGAAATCCGGTGGTACGGAGGTCCTGTTCGGCTGCGCGCGAAGCTGTCTCAGCCGAGCGTGCGCGTGGCCCACATGGGCGGCACGCGCTTGAGGCGCGAGAACGCCGGCGGGAAGTACCAGTACGCAACGTGGCGGGCGAACCCCTTCGGGCGGCCCTTGCGGCTGGTGTGCAGGCCGTAGCCCACGAGCACACCGCCGCCGATGGCGAACATCGTGGCCAGCCCCATCGCCATGAGCATGAAGCCCGCCACCGCGGCCATGAACGCCACGTCCATGTCGACGAACAGCAGCTTCCACGGGTCCTTGAGGCCCGAGACAAGGGTCATGTCGTGGTCTTCCATGCGCGCGGCGTTCTGTGCTTCTTGCGGCGAGGCGTAGCGTCAGATGACGGCGCCCACCAGGCCCACGGCGGCGGCGAGGCCCACGCCCAGGAAGATGGCGAAGCCGATGAACTTCATGACGACGCCAGTGGCGTTGGTGGCCATGTAGCCAATGGCGGCGACGGCGAAGCCGATGACCGTCAACAGCTGCTTGCCGTAGCCGCCCACCATGTCGTTGACGGCGGTGTAGGCGGCCTGCAGCGCGGTGCCACCGGTGCCAGCAGCCAGGGCGGTGAAAGCCACGACCAGCAGCGCCAGCGCGAGGAGCGCGTAGCCGGCGAAGCGGCCGAGCTGATTGGCCGCGACTGGAGCGACGTGGGTGAGGGACGCATTCATGGATCGATCTCCGGAAGGTTGAAGGCAAGGGGCTGTTGGTTCGACCGCGCCAGGTGCTCCATCAAGGCGGCACGCGCGGCCGAAATCACGTCCGCAACCGACGCCGCATCCGTGCGCACGAGCGCGAAGGCGCCCTGCAGCAGGAACCGGAAGTCGATCCGCGGGTCGTGTGTGGTGTCCTGAACCCCCTTGAGCCACAGGAATGCGCTCTCACCGACGTGCAACGCACGGCAGTCGGCGTTGCGCATCGGTGCGGGCTGGCGGGGGTGCCCTGAAGTCCGAGCGGCGCCGTGCTGCGCCACTCCTTCACCACGCCCGTGAGGCGCGGCGGTGCATGAAGCATCGGCCGGGTCCTGCAAGCCCGGCCGCGTGGCTTGTTCCAATGAATCGAGCGAAGAGAGATCGGGCGCGTCGCTGTCGTCGAGAGCCTGCAGCCGCGCGTGCTCGCTGAGCGCACGGCGCGAGGCCATGAGCCAGCGAACCTGCAGAGGCCTGTTGGTCTGTATGAGCCGCAGCAGTCCCTCGACCCAGTAGCGCATCTCGAGCCGGGGCGCAGGCGTCTTGTCCTGAAGACGGCGAAGCCAGTCGAAAGTCGCCTTGTCCATGAGAACCACGCGGGTGGGGTCTGCGCTGCGGGCAGACGCCTGCGAACCATCGGCGCGCGCCACTGACGCCATCGCGGATGCCCCGGGCGGTGAGGCGAGCGGTGGCACCGTGAGCGTGCTCGTGCCAGCGGAAGGCGTGGTCATGGGCGGGCAGCGGCCGCGGAGGCGGCCGCCGGAGCAGAAGACGCAGAGCCAGGTGCGTGGCGCACGAAGGCAATCGCGGGGGTTGGCGTTGCCCGCTGCGTGCGCGAAGACATCGCCGAGGCGCCCGGCGTTGCCCGCGGCACAGCCGGCACAGCCGCGACAGCGGCCGGCAAGCTGGCAGCCTGCCAAGAAGGAGCGCCAAGATGACGCGCCAGACCAGCGACAAGCCGGCGGGTCTGCTCGTCGTCCGGAACGATGAGTTCCAGCTCCGCACGGCGGTTCTGGGCCCGGTTGGCACCCGATGTGTTGGCGACCGCGTAGCAGCACAGGCCGCGACCGCCGGCAGAGAGCTGCGCGTCGTTCTCGCCGATGAGTTCGCGCAGGCGGATGAGCGTCGCACGCGCCCGCGCATGGGCGAGATCGTCGTTGTAGGCCTGCGCGCCGAGGTCGTCAGTGAAACCCGTGACCTTGATGCGCTGGGCGCGCCTGAGCAGCGGGCGAAGAACCTCCAGCCGCGCCGAAGCCTCGGCGGTCAGGCTCGGTTTGGCGAGCTCGAAGGTGATGAAAGCGCGCTGCACGCCGTACTCGGGCGCCGCGGCCATCGGCAGAAGCCGAGGAGGCGGTGCGTCAGGGGCCTCGACGACCTGGGGTCGCGGCGCCGCTTCGGCTGATGCCGGCACGGTCTGCAGCATCGGCAGGGGGCCTGACTGAACCGGGTGCGTCGTAGCGAGCCCGTCGACGGCGGCAGTCGCGGCCGTCGCGTCAGGCATGCCGCGCAAGGCTGTGGCGGCTGCCGGCGTTGCGAGCGTCTTGACGGTCGGCGCTTCGCACCCGCCTGCGAGACATAGCGCGAAGGTGGCGCGCGATCCCTCCTGCCGTTGCTCGACTAGATACTGCATCGGCACAGCGGCCGTGACATCCGATGCGGCAACGGGAACTGCGGGCGCTGCCGGCGCAACTGCCAGCCCAGCGGTGTCACGCATTGCGGACGTTAGGGTGTCGTCGCCAGCCGCCGGGCGGTGCGCGCCAGGCGAGAAGGCGTTGCAACCAACCAGAGCCAGTGCGGCGGCCGCGGCAATGCCGCCCAACACAAGGCGTGGCGCCATGGGCGATGCGAAAAGGAACACGGGTCGGCAGGTCGGGGCTCGTGAGTTCATGGCGTGCGGGGCTTGTTGCCTGGGTCGGAGGGAACGGCTGGTGCCGTCGTCGGCGCGTCACTCCGCGCCGCGAGCTGCGTCAACGCGATGACCGCCGAAGTTGCGTGGCGTTGCGACGCAACCGATGCGGCTACACGGTGCGCGGGCCCAGCCCCGGTGTCCATGCGGCGGAACACGCGCCATGCGTAGGCCTGGCGTGCCGTGGCGCACCTTGCGCCCCGCAGCTCCGTACACGCCGCGTTGTAGGAACCCACCGCATTCCACGTGTTGCCGTAGCGCGCCAAGGCGTCGGCCAGCAACCAGGCTCCCACGCGGGCATTCGTGCACGCGTCGTAGAGGTGGTGCTCCCGGATGCCGTAGCGGCCGAGCGTGGGCAGCCAACTCGAGTTGATCTGCAGCAGCCCGACGTCCACTGTGCCGGTGCGCTCGACATGCGTGCGGTTCACGGCCAGCGGGTTGAGGTTGGACTCGGCCCGTGCCACAGCGCGCAGCAGCCTTGCATCGAGCCCGCGCTCGGCGGCAGCGTTGTCCAGGCACGCGAGCGTGTCGCCCGGGTTGGGCCGGCGCTCACCAACAACGGCGGCAGCAGCGGCGGCACCTCGCGGCATCGCTGCAACGGTGTTCTGCGCTCCCGCGGTGCACGCAGACAGCATCAGCAACGCAATCAGCAACGCGACGAGCGCCATCGACCCTGCGTCGGCTGGCGTGCGCTGCTCGTGGCTGCCCGAAGGTGACATGGTCCTGTGTCGGCCCGTTCGCAGTGTCCCGCCCACTCTGTGAACGCCTTGGCGGGAGAAAGCGCCCGGAGCCTTGCGAGCCCCGGGCCAACCGTTTCAGGCGACGAGGCCACCGGACGTGTGGCGACCTCGGGGTGGGACTTTGGGGTACGGAGCGCCGTGGGCAAACGGAAAACCCGTTCCCACGCGGGAGCGGGTTTCCTGTTGACGCCGCGGCAAGCGCCTCGAGAGACTGGATAGTTCTCGAACGCCGCAGCAGCCGCTACGGCGTGCGCAGCGCGAACAAGATCAACGGGTTATCGATGGCGGGCTGGGTACACCCCAGCCGTGACGTCGAGCGCAGGCGGACCCCGCATGCAGGGTTCGGGGTTCGCCAGCGCGTTGCAGCGACGCAAAGGCCGACCACAACACAAAGGTAACGGCCCGACCGAAAGGGCCTGAAAGGGCCGCCAGCCCCTCCCGCTGGAAATAGCGCGGGGTAGCTGGCGCAAAGGCCGAACGGACAACGGAAAGGGCCGAAAGACCAACGGTGGCAAGGGCTGGCACCGTCGGCCTTATGAACGGTCGACAGTGCAAGGCAAGGGCCTGGCGCGGTGATCGGCAGCACGAGTGGGTGCGGCCAGTCCGGCCCTGCATACCCAATAGCAGCTTGATCCGAAACCCGCCGTTCGGGCCGCAGCGGTCCCACGTAGCAGTAGCAATCGGGCATAGCGGAAGGGATGCGCCAGCTACGCTCCGCCTTCCACCTCGATTTCAGCCTCGGCTTCCACCTCAAGCTCAGTCTCAACTTGGGTTTGCAGCTCGAGTACCGCGGTGCGCAGCGGGTCGTGGATGCTGATCTCCTGGCCAACAATCTCAAACGTGACTGCCATCGCGTAGCGGGCGGTCGTGTCCGGGTCGTTACTCCAGCCCTGGTGTCCACGCACTGCGATGCAGAAGTGCTCGGGCAAGGTGTTCGACTTCACAATTGCCCAGTCCTTCTGCACCGTGCCGCTATTGCGGCGCGTGCCACGGACGGAGCCCGCCGTGTCGCTCACTTGCAGCGTCCAAGGTAGGGTTGAGCCGGGCAAGTCTTCGGCCTCAACCTCCTCGCCCTTGATGGCGCGGTCGTGGAACGTGTTGAGCCCCTCCCCGAGATTGCTACTGGTCCAGTCAACCCAGGTCGAGAGGTAGCGCCGTAGGTTGCGACGGGTCCGCCGTGGCTGTGCTACGTAGGACATCGTCACATCAATGCGGATGTCAAAGTCGTCAGCTGGCCGCCGCAGCTCTGCCGGGATGGGCACCTGATAGATGTGGCACTCATAGGCATGGATCGGCGTTTCGGACTGGGTGATGTAAGTCGTGCGGTGATCGGTGTTGGTGGTGGCGCGCGCGAGGTCGGGAATGCCAAAGCCAATGCTGCGCGTGATATTCAACGCTTGGCCGAGTAGTTGCTGCCGCTGCGGCTTGGTCTGCCCGGCCGGCGGGATACGGATCTGCGACAGCACATCTTCGGCCCATTCCGGCCACTGCGCCGACTGGACGATCAGGGCACGGTAGAGCAGCGTGGTTTCGTCAGGCAGGACGCGCTGCAATGCGGCTGCGATGCGCGCGACCTTGGGTGCCGCGAACGAGGTACCGGTTGCATCGCGATCGACAGCCGGTCCGGGTGTGGCAAGGGACGACCGGACCAATTCTGGGCAGGCTGCGGGGATGCCACCGCCGCCCTGCACATCGGGCGGCTGGTTGCCGGTGCGGATGTAGTCACCGCCATATTCGACGACCTCCGGCTTGATCACGTCCCAGATACCAGGGCCGGAGCGCGAGAAGGCCGAAGGCCAGTCCGGGGCCGCCGCGAAGCTGCGCCAACCTCCTTGCTCGAAGACGTCATAGGCCACGGACCCGACGGTTAACGCCTGCAGGCTCTGGCCGGGATTGGCGACCCGTGCGGCGCGCTCTGCGAGGTAGTCGGGATAGGCGCGGCCTGCTGCCAAGTGGTCCCGGACGCCAGGGTAGGGCACCGGCCCCGTGGGCAGGATGTTCCCGGCGCTTTGAATGATCAACACATCATGCGCGTCAGCGAGCGCGTCGATTTCCGCGGCCCACGAGGACATGTAGCGCAGACGGCAGCCGCCGTAGGCGTTGATCGAGTGATTGAAGATGCGGGTCGCGCGCGAGCCAAAGTGGTAGTGCTCGACGATCGTCCGCATCGCCTCAGCTGGGAAGATCGTTTCCGGCAGGCAATTGTTGGCATCGAGCACGCGTGCGTTCTGAATCCAGTACGGCAATTGCGGCGCGCCGGCCTTGGCCACTTCCTCGCCGTACAAGACGGCGCCCGCGACCCGAGTGCCGTGGCCGCCACCCACCACCGCATCGCCGACGTCGGTCGATGTTGTGTCCGGGAGGAAGCAGCGCGAGGTCGCTTGATCGACTGCCGGCTGCAACAGCACGTGCTGCTCTTGGATGCCGCTGTCGATGACGCAGACTGTCGGCGCGTCGGCGCCAGGTGCTACCGGCGCTACCGCTAGCTGCGGCTGCGCTGCGGCCCGACCGGCATTTTGGGGTAGCGCGATGTCTTCGGGCTCGACGACTTCGAACACATAGGGGTAGTTGAGGACGATGTCCTTCAGCCCCTTCCCCGAGATCCGCACGCGCGCGGTGAAGCTGTCCGGCAGGACCCCGGCCACAAAGTCCACGCCATCCACCAGATGCAGGATCTCGCCTTGGTAGAAGGTGACGAACCGCCCTAGCGCAGTCTCACGTTCAGTCTGCAGGTGTTCCCACTCGCTGTAAGCCGCGGCGCGCCTCTCGGACCAGGTGAACTCCTTTTCAGCCCATTCGGCATCCTTGGTGCGCTTGCCGCGCTTGGGCGGTGTTGGGATGGTCAGGGTGCCGGTACAAGCAATGCCGATATCGACCATGTAGAGATCGTCATCACCGATCTGCCCCCAGAGTTGCAGCAGATGCTCGGACAGGATTCGGGCGAGCCGATCCGCGTCATTGGTATGCAGCCGATGCACTTCGGCGATCGTCGCGGAGCCCTGAATCCTGACAGCAAAGCCGCGCACCTTCTCCCGGAAGGTCGCCATATCAAGGTCTTCTGAGGCGACGATGACGAAGCCGTCTTCCTGCTCAGCAACGATCTCAAAGGCGAAGAAGTGACGCAGCGCATCGAGGTCTAGGCTCGGATCGACTTCCAGCAAGATCGGCACGCCGGCCGGAACTTCCGGCAGCGTCGGGTCGTCGGCCTGGCGCCGTGCTTTGCGCTGCCGCCAGTCGGCACTGAAGGCCTGCACCGCTGCATCGAGGGTGGCACTGTGGGCCTGCCGATGGACGTTGCGGTTAGCGATCGTCTGCGGCGACGTGTTGCCGCCGCCACCACCCAGCCGTGCGCGTCCCTTGTAGGTACGGAGCAGCGGGAGATAGGCGAATTGCTGGCCCGGCATGCACTACGCCTCGCTTGCTGCCGGGTCGGTGCGCCGTTGTTCGGTGATGGATTGCAGCAGGTCGGCTTGGGTGACCAGTTGCTTGCCGCTGAGCACAGCCGCCTTCGCCGCGTCCTGCGCCGCTTTGACGACCATGGCGGCCGAAGCGCCGGTCAGCTTCTCCACCAGCTTGATCCAGTTGATCGGCTCGGCGAGCTTCACCGTCGCCAGCGTCATGCGGAGCAGCTTTTCGATCTCAACCGCGCCCGGCAGCGGCACCATGAAGACGTCGTCGAAGCGTCGGAACAATGCTGGGTCGAGCGAAGACTCCACATTGGTCGTCGCCACCAGAAGGCCGGGAGCGTCGTACTCTTCCATCAGCTGCAGCAGCGCATTGACGATTCGCGAGACTTCGCCGATATCTTTGGAGTTGACGCGCGAGCGCGCGATGAAATCGCACTCGTCGAGCAGTAGCACGCAGGGGCGTTCCTTGGCCGCCAGGAAGATCGAGCGCAGGTTGGTCGCTGACTCGCCAAAGTAGGACGAGATCAGCACGTCAAAGCGGACCTTCATCAGCGGCAAGCCCATGTTCCATGCCAAGCGCTTAGCCCCGAGCGACTTACCGCAGCCGGGCGGGCCGTAGAGCAGGATCGTCTTCCTGGGTTTCAGGCCATAGGTCCGCAGGCGATCACGCGCGGCGTACTCGGATTCGATTCGCGCGAAGCGTTCCTCGATCGCCGCCGGCAGCACCATATGGTGCTCCAGCGCGTCCGTCGTCAGCAGCGTCGCCAGCGACTCCCCATGCCGTCGGCTCAGCGGCAGCTCCTTCAAGTTCCGCTCGATGTCGGCCACTGGGCTCACCGGGGGCGACGCCGACCGCTTCGGGCGCGGCTGCTTCAGGATGGCGTCCAGCTGCTCGGCCAAGCGGACGTGACCGGTCTTGCGTTCGCCTTCGACGATCTTCACTGCCAGGCGCTCCAAGTCACCTTGGGCGCCTTCTGAGATGGCGCGGACGACGCGCTTAAGGATGTCGGCGTTCATGCGCTGCTCCCGCCTTGGTTCGTTTCGTTCGGCTTCGTCGTAGCACGCGCGGAGTAGCGTGGCCACGCCGATACGCGGTTGCACCCATCACGCGGGCGCCGTCTGCTGGCCGGCCGGCTTCTTCTTGCGCATCCGCAACGTGGGCAGGCTCCTGATATCAACTCCAACTTTTTGCTCGGCCAGGCGCAGCTCGTAGGTGGCCTGCAGGTTCAGCCAATACTCGGGGCTGGTGCCGAAGAAGTGGCCTAGCCGCAGGGCGGTGTCGCCGGTGATGGCGCGTTGCTTGTTCAGGATCTCGGTGATTCGGTTCGCCGGCACCTTGAGCTGACGGGCAAGCTCCGCCGCGCTCATGGCGAGGTCGGACAGATGCGCGGCGAGTTGCTCGCCGGGGTGTGTTGCAGTACGGGACATGGCGCGCCTCATGAACAAAGGTCTGACGCTCTGGAAATGCATCATACGCGATACGTAATGCGTATCGCGTGCGGCGCGAGGTCCTACGCACGTCGCTGATCGTGCCGCTGCGCATCTTCCTCACTTCATGGACGATCGCTGAGGCCTGCTGGTCGTCGAAAGACTGCAAAGCGGCCGACAGCGCCAACTCACGGCGTCGCTGATGAATGCCTGCACCCGCTGCACTGCTGCCTTTGCCGTCGCATCTGGGGCAGGAGTTGCCGGCGGCGGCCCTGCGCAGGATGGCGGCGGCCGAGGACGCCGCTGCGCTCGAGGAACTCGCTCGTGTCGGGCTGCTGGCGGGCGAGGCATTGATCAAGCAGGAGCATCTGGCCCGATGGACGGCGCGCCCAGCGGAAGGCCTCAACGCCACACCACGCCGTAGCCCGCCGAGAAGCGCCCGTCGCCACGCCGCTGCGTTATGCGCAGCGTGCCCCGCGCGGCGCCGGTGGCGGCTACGAGCAGAGGCATGAAGCGGCCTCCAGCCAGGCGCAACGGAATCTCCACTTGGCCGGCCAGTCCGCTGAGTTCCACCGCGTCGATGCCGCGATGCTTCACCCAGCCGGCCTTGAAGCGGGCCGGACCGCAAGGTGCGGTCAGCACGCGCGAGCCCGGCGCGGCCTCGATCACCACGTTGCAGTCGCGGCAGCCCACGCGCAGCCGGGTGCGCGTCTCGACGATGACGGCGCAATCGCCGTCGTCCTCGGGCTCGTCGCCGTTGCCGCCACCCAGCACGGGCTCGGGCCGGCCCTGGCGCTCCACCTCCCGAACGGAGACCCACAGCTCACTCAACTCCACTGCGTCGGGCAGATGCAGCCGCACCGAGCCGGCGCCTCGCAAGCGCGAGGCATCGATCACGAGCGTGGCCACGCCGGCCTCGAGCCGGCTGCCTGCAATCATGCCGACCCAGCTGTCAGCATCGGCATCACCGGCGTTGAGGATGGTGATGTTGCGCTGCGCGATGTTGTTGTTGCCCTGCACCGGCGCAGACGGGCCGCCCACCGGCGCGGGACCGTCGTGCGGCGAGGCTTCCACCAACAGGCAGGGATGCCAGCGCACCAGTACGCCGCTGACGATCACCGTTTCTGGCGGCACCAGCGCCTGCGGCCAGTTGAACTTGACGATCTGGTCTGCACCGGCCGCGAGGTTGTCGATGCGCGCTTGCCCGACAAGGTAGGTGCCGGGCACCAACGGATTGGGTAGTGCGGCGCCGACGTTGGTGGTGGGCTCGAAGTCGGCCGGGTAGACAAACTCCAGGCCGGCCCAGTGCGTGAGCATCGCGCGCACGTAGACCGTGCTGGCCGCGGTGCCGCCGCGGTTGCGCGCTCGGCAGAAGATGGCGTTGTCCTGTCCGCGGCGCGCGTTCTCGTGTGGCGGCGCGCTGCCCCAGGCCAGCGTCGGGATGGGCGTTGCGGCGTTCTGCGCCACCCAGATGTCTGGGCTGTCCCACCAGTTGCCGCCGCTGGGCACGGCACCGCTGTCGGCCAAGTTCTCGCGCACGTAGACGTCGGCCAGCGGCCGCGAGTCGTCCAACGCCAGGCCGACAGCGGCGTCCACATCCAGCCTGCCGGCGCCGTACCAGCGGCTGTAGTCGATGACGCCGTCGCCGTCGAGGTCTTGCCAAGCGCCGGTGGCGTTAGCCTGCGCGGCGTCGATGCGCGCACAGCTGGCGCGAAGGATGTCGCGCACCTGGATCCAGTTCAGCGCAGGCCGCGCCGAAAGCATGAGCGCTATCGCTCCGGCTACTGTCGGCGTGGCGTGGCTGGTGCCGCCGAAAGTGGTGGCGTAGTCGTTGCACACGGCGGCACCCGGGCAGCCGTCGACGGCGCCGGTGCCCACGCGCACGGCCGAGAGGATGGGGTCGATCAGCGCTGGCCCGTAGGCGGTGTGCGAGGGAGCCACCAGGTCGGGCTTTCGGAGCGCCGCGGCACCGAAGGGGCTGTACAAAGCACGACGGTCCACCGCGGTGGCGATATTGGTGGTGTTGCCGGCCGGGTCGGCGTGCACCGAGTTGGCCACCGGGTTGGTGGGGTTGGTGG
>JAEUPE010000103.1 GCA_016790435.1 Rubrivivax sp.
AGCTGGGCTCGTATCTGGCCCTCAGCACCCTCGGCGTGGCGGCGGCCGCCTGGTATGCCGCCGACGGCGCCGTGCGCGGCGCGGCCGTGGGTGGTGCCGTTGGTGGGGGTGTTCGTGCGAGTAATGCTTCGGGCGGCGCGATCGCCGCGGGCGCCACCGGCGTGAGCGGCCGCGAGATGCTTCGGCGCATCGTCACCTTTCCACCGGTGATTGCGCTGGCGCTCGCGTTGCTGCTGCGCCCGTTGCCCTTCCCGCCGGCGCTGGACGCGGCGTTGGCGCGCATCGGCGACACGCTCGCGCCGCTGGCGCTCATATCGGTGGGCATGCAGCTGCGGCTCGGTGCCCTGCGTGAGCACGGCCGCGCGTTGATGCTGGGCCTGAGCTACAAGCTCGTGCTCGCACCGGCGCTGGTGGTGGGCCTGCTGTGGGCGCTGGATGCCAGCCTCACCACCACCACGCGCGTCAGTGTCATCGAGGCGGCGATGCCGCCGATGATCGGCGCGGGCATCGTGGCCGCGCAGGCGAACCTGGCGCCACGGCTCGTGTCGCTGATGGTGGGTGTGGGCATTCCGCTGGGGCTGGTGACAGCGAGCGGATGGCATTGGGTGTTCGGCGCGCTCGCCGGTTGATGGCGGATGAAGGAGGCAACGAGGTTCGGGTAGCGCCCGAGGCCGGCGCGCTCCAGGCCCGGCACATTACGCGGATGAACCCGCAACAGTTGCTGCGGCTTTCTGCCCTGCTGGACAGAGCGCTCGATCTGGCCGAGCCCGAACGCTCCCGGTGGCTCGAGACGCTCGACGCCGAAGATGCCGAGCTGGGAACGACGCTGCGCAGACTGCTCGCACGCGACGCGGCCGGCGAAACCGCCCAGCTGCTCGAACGCGGGGCGGCGTTCACGCCGCAGGCGCACCCGCAGGCGCGCGCGTTCGCTGCGGGCGAGTGCGTCGGCCCGTACCGGCTGCTGCGCCAACTCGGCGTCGGTGGCATGGGTGAGGTGTGGTTGGCCGAGCGCGCCGACGGCGGGGTCAAGCGCGAGGTGGCATTGAAGCTGCCCCTGACCGAAATGCGCCGCGCCACCCTCGTCCGGCGCTTCGAGCGCGAGCGCGACATCCTCGCCACCCTGGAACACCCCTCGATCGCGAGGCTCTACGAGGCCGGCCTCACGGAGGGCGGGCAACCCTATCTGGCCATCGAGTACGTCGAGGGGCAGCGCATCGACCTCTGGTGCCGCGAGCGGGCGGCTGGCCTGAACCAGCGGCTGCAATTGCTGGTGCAGGTGGCCCAGGCCGTGTCCTTCGCGCACAGCTGCCTCGTGCTGCACCGCGACCTCAAGCCGGGCAACATCCTGGTCACGCCCGCAGGTCAGGTGCGATTGCTCGACTTCGGCATCGCCAAGCTGATTGGCGAAGAGGGCGGCCATGCCGAGGAAACCGCGCTCACGCGGCTTTCCGGCCGTGCGCTGACGCCGGCGTACGCGAGCCCCGAGCAGATCCGCGGCGAGGCGATCGGCACCGCCAGCGATGTCTACTCGCTGGGCGTGGTGGCCTATGAACTGCTGAGCGGCGAGCGGCCCTACAAGCTCAAGCGCGGCAGCGCGGCCGAGCTGGAAGAGGCGATCGTCAGTGCCGACCTCGCTCCGCCGAGCCGCGCCGCCGCCGACCCCGCCACCGCGCGTGCACTGCGCGGCGACCTCGATGCCATCGTGCTGCACGCGCTGCGCAAGGAGGCGCGCGAGCGCTACGCCGGTGCTGCGGCGTTTGCCGAGGACCTGCAGCGCCACCTGCGCCACGAGCCGGTGCTGGCCCGCCCGGACAGCACGCTGTACCGGGTCCGGCGCTTCCTGGCGCGCAATCGCCTGGTGGCGGGGGCGGGCGTGGCCGTGTCGCTGGCGCTGGTGGCCGGCACGGGTGTCGCTTCGTGGCAGGCGGCCCAGGCCCGGCAGGAGGCGCGCAAGGCCGAGCAGGTGACTGGCTTCCTGCTCGAACTCGTGGCCAGCACCGACTCCGACAGCGGCTCCAACCGCAACACCACGACGGTGCAGATGTTGCTCGGCTCGCGCGCACGCATCGAGCGGCGCTTTGCGGGCGAGCCGGAGATCCAGATGCGGTTGTTGTCGTCGGTGGGACACAGCCTGATCGGGCTCAGCGAGGCGGCCAAGGCCGTTCCCTTCCTCGAGGCCGCCGTGGCCGTCTCGGCACGCCACCTGCCGACTGACCACCCCGATGTGCTGCGCGCCCATCTGCGTCTGGGCGAGGCGATGCTTTTCGGCAGCCGAGAGGCGGCGGCCGGCGCACCGCTCGCGCATGCGCTGGCCGGCTTTCGTCGCAGCGGCGACGTGCCCGGGCAGGTCTCGACGTTGCGTTGGGTGAGTCGTCGGCACACGCTGCGCCGCGAGTCGGATGACGCGATCGCCGCTGCGCAGCAGGCGGTGGCACTGGCGCGCGCGCACCCGGACAAGGTGACCCTGCAAGGTACGTTGTATGCCGAGCATGAGTTGCTCGAGGCGATGACCATTGCCGGCCGTGGCGGCCTGCTGGCGCCGGCGCGGCGCGTCTACGAGCTGAACGAGGCGCTGCACGGCACCCGCCTCGTTCGCACCCGCCTCACCGCCAGAGAAGCCTACGGCAGCGCGCTGACCAAGGAAGGTGACGCCGCGGAGGGCGTGCGCCTGCTCCGCTCCGCGCTCGAAGATGCGAAGACGCTGTTCGGGACGCACGACCGCATGCTCGGCTGGTTTGCCGGCCGACTGATGTTCGGCCAGATGACCACCGGCGATCTGGCCGGTGCGCTGGACAGCGCCCGCCTGGCTCGGCGCACCTGGGACGATGTGCATGGCGCTGCCGGCGCGCCCGCGCACAGTGACCCGGCCTTCGGCCGCATGTACGAGGGAAGTGCGCTGCTGCTCTTGCAGCGTCTGCCCGAGGCCGAAGCCGTGCTGCTGGAGGCGGCCGCGCTCTTCGAGCGAGTGCAGGGCGCGGGCAGCCGGGTGGCGCCGGCGGCGCGCTCGGCGGCGGCGCTGGCGCGGGCCGGCCAGGGTGACCTTGCTGGTGCCGAGGCCCTGATGCCCAAGGCGCCGGAGTCAATCACCAATGCCGAAGGCGCGACGCTCACCACGCGGCTGGCGCGGCTGCGCCAGCTGCAAGGTCGGTTCGACGAGGCCGAGCGTGGGTTGCGTGCGGTGCTGGCGCACCTCGAAGGCGGATCATCTGACGCCATCCGGGTGGCTCAAGCGCGGGCAGCACTGGCGGGCCTGCGCATGGACCAAGGGCACGCGGACGAGGCACAGGCGCTGGCACGCCAGGCACAGGCCGTGCTGGAGCCGCGACAGCCAGACTCTTCTCCCTGGTTGGCCGAGGCCGACGAGGCGCTGGCGCGGGCGCTGCTGGCGCGCGGCGAGGCGGCGGCGGCACAGCCGCCAGCCGCACGGGCGGCCGCCTATTGGCAAACGGCTCACCCGGGATGCACGCCGCACACCCGCGCCCTGGCGCTGTTGGCCATGGCCCATGCCGAGCAGGGTGACCCGCCCGCGGCCGAGCAAGCCTGGCGGGCCGCCGTGGCACGTGCCCCCGGCCTGCGCGGCGCGGCCGACCGACAGCTGCTGGCCGAGGCCGGCGCCACAATGACGAGAGCGAGGGCCCGGACCGAAGCGAAACAGCCGCGATGACTTCTTCACCACCCGTGCTCATCGAAGGCGTGCGCCTTCGCCTGCGCCGCTCCACGCCCGACGATGCACCGTCCGCATTTCGCGCTGGCGCGCACACCGAGGTGATGCGCTACATGGACTGGCCGGCCCACCGCAGCGAGGCCGACGCGCGGGCCTACCTGCAGGGCTGCCAGGCGCGCTGGGAGACCGGAACCGAGTATCACTGGGTGATCATCGACAAGCGATCGGGGGCCCTCATCGGCAGCATCGCCTGCCGCATCTCGGGGCACGCGGCCGATTTCGGCTTCCTGGTCGCGCGTGACGCCTGGGGCCAGGGGCTGGGCACCGAGGCGGCCGCGTTGCTCCTGGGCTGGCTTCGGCGGCAGCCGGAGATCCTGCGCATCTGGGCCACCACGGACAGCGAGAACGCGCGCGCGCTGCACGTGTTGCACAAGCTCGGCCTGCAGTCCGAAGGCGTGCTGCGCATGGCCACCTGGCGGCCGCAGCTGGGTGGCCCACCGCGCGACACGGCCGTGCTGGCCTGGGTGCGTCGCCCCGAGGGCGCGGCCGGCTGACATGTCCGCGCCGACGCTTCGTCGGGCAGGCCACCGGTGAGAATCCTGGCGCGCCCATGACGCTGCCAACCTGACGCGTGCCGTCCCGCCCGACATGTCGCTCAAGATCCTGTTCGATACCGACCCCGGCGTCGACGACGCGATGGCGCTGCTGTTCCTGCACCGCCACGCGGCGGTGGAACTGGTGGGCATCACGACCGTGTTCGGCAACGCCGAGATCGGCATCACCACGCGCAATGCGCTCTACCTGTGCGAGCGCTTCGGCATTGCCGCGCCGGTAGCCAGGGGCGTGGCCTTGCCGCTCGTGCGGCCGCCGCGTGGCGCGGCGCCTGATGTGCATGGCGACGACGGTCTCGGCAATCTCGCCGGCCCGGTGCACACCACCCGCGCCGCCGACCCGAGGCCTGCGCACCGCTTCATCATCGAGACGGTGCGCGCGCACCCGGGCGAGGTGACGCTGCTCGCGGTGGGCCCGCTCACCAACCTCGCGCTCGCCCTGGCCGAAGAGCCGGCGATCGCGCACCAGGTGAAGCAGGTGGTCGTGATGGGTGGCGCCTTCGGCATCGACGGCCAGGGCGGCAATGTCACGCCGGTGGCGGAGGCCAACATCCTGTCCGACCCGCATGCGGCCGACGCCGTCTTCACGGCGCCGTGGCCGGTGACGATCGTCGGCCTCGACGTCACGCACCGCGTGTTGATGGACCACGCCTTCTTCGAGCGCCTGCGCGCCGAGGGTGGAGCGGAAGGGGCGTTCATCTGGGAAGCCTCGCGCCACTACGTCGGCTTCTATGGCCGCGCGGTCGGCGTCGAGGGCTGCTACGTGCACGACTCCAGCGCTGTGGCCTTCGCGATCGCGCCGGAGCTGTTCACGACGCGCGTCGGGCCGGTGCGCGTGGTCGAGCAGGGCATCGCCATCGGCCAGACCATTCAGCGCACGGCCGGGCGCCGCTACTCGCAAGGCGACGCATGGGAGGGCGTGCCCGATCAGCGCGTGTGCACGGCGGTGCGGTCGGACGCCGTGCTCGAGATCTTCGAGCGCACGATGAGGCGAACGGCGGCACGCTGACTCGAGCCGCGAGACGAGAAGTCGGGACGGGCCGCAGACCGCTGCGACTGGAGGGCGCGATGTCCGGAATGGCCTTCGAATTCCGTAGGAGCGATGCGGTGACGCCGCAACGGTGAGGCGCTGATGACTCCGGCTGACTTGGCCCAACTGTCCTCGCTGCTCGACGCGGCGCTCGATCTCGACGCCGCCGGTCGTGAATGCTGGCTGGCCTCGCTGAGCGGAGAAGACGCGCGCTTCAGGGGCCAGCTGCGCGACTTGCTGGCGCGACCGGCCGTGCGCGAGACGGCAGACTGGCTGGAGCGTGGCGCCGTCGGCTCGTTGCCCGAGGCCACGCCGCTGCACCGGGCCGACGAGGAGGTCGGGCCCTACCGGCTCGTGCGCAAGCTGGGTGAGGGCGGCATGGGCGAAGTGTGGCTTGCCGAGCGCGCTGATGGCCTGCTGAAGCGTGGCGTGGCACTGAAGCTGCCGACGCTGGCGCTTCGACGTGACCTGCTCGTGCAACGCTTTGCACGCGAGCGCGACATCCTGGCTGCGCTCGAGCACGCGCACATCGCCCGCCTGTACGACACCGGCCTGGCCGCCGACGGGCAGCCGTATCTGGCCCTCGAATGGGTCCAGGGCGTGCCGATCACGGCCTTCTGCGATGCCCGTTCGCTGGACGCGAAGGCACGTGTGCGTCTGCTGCGCCAAGAGATGGACGCCGTGCAGCATGCGCACATGCACCTGGTGGTGCATCGCGACCTCAAGCCGAGCAACGTGCTCGTGCGCGAGGACGGCCACGCGATGCTGCTCGATTTCGGCATTGCCAAGCTGCTGCAGTCGGCGCAGGGCCTGGGCGTGGCGACCGAGATGACGCAGGTCGGCGGCCGCGTCATGACACTGGCCTACGCCGCGCCGGAGCAGGTCGCCGGCGGGTCGGTGAGCACCGCCACGGATGTCTGGGCGTTGGGCGTGCTGCTGTACGAGTTGCTCACGGGTCGGCTGCCGTTTTCCGCGCGCGCGCTCGGTGGCATCGATCGCGCG
>JAEUPE010000109.1 GCA_016790435.1 Rubrivivax sp.
TCTTCCACCAGCACGGTGAGCAGGCCGTCGCCCGTGGCCAGCGTCTTGGGCAGGTCGAACTTCACCAGCGCGCCGCCTTCGGCGCTGCTCGTCACCTTCACGCGCGGCAGCTCCACGCCGTCGACCGTGATCACCGCCGAGAGCGCCTTGCCCGCCAGCGGCTCGCCGGTGGGGCGCCGCACCTCCACCGTGGCGCTGACGGTGTCGCCCGCGCCATACGCCTTCTTCACGTACTCGAGCTTCTTCTTCAGGCGCGGCGGCTCGTAGGCCGAGACGATGACCGTGCGCTCGGCCTTCTGGCCATCGGCCGCGGTGGCGCGCAGCGTGTACTCGCCGCCCTGCACCTCGGCCGGCAGCTCGAAGTCGTTGGTGGCGCCGCCGGCGGCACCGGCGGGTGCGCGCAGCCGCTTGCGCAGCACCGTGGCGCCCTTGGGCGAGACGAGCTCGACGGTGGTGGTGGTGAGTGCCTGCGCCGCATCGGCCCCGGTGGGCGTGCGCAAGGCGAGATTGCGGGCCTGCAGATCCCAGGTCTTGAACCAGATCGTCTCGCCGGGCTTGTAGAGCGGCTTGTCGACCTGGATGTAGAGGCGGCGGCCGACGTGGCTTTCGAAGTAGCGGCCGATGGAGGCGGCGAGCGTCGTCTCGGCGCCCGGCGGCAGACTCAGCCGCGGCGAGGCCCGGGGCGCGGCTTCGGGCGGCACGGGCGGCAGCACCTGCCGCTTGCCGGGGGGTTGGGGGTCCTCGCTGGCCGCATCGGCGGCGGGGCCGGCTGATGGGGCCGTTGGGGCCGTCTGGCCGGCGGCGGCAAAGAGGATCGACAGGCCCGCAAGGGCCCGGGTGGTGCGCCTGTTCATTCAAGTCTCCTGCGGTGGACAGGGGGTTGAACGGGGCAGGCGGGGGAATGGGGTTAAGGGGGTGGGGGTTGGGCTGAAGAAAGTTCGCCGGAACGAGGAACGACGCCGACGCGAGCGTCTCCAGCGCGGTAGTCAGATCTCGAAGATCCTCTCGTTGTCGAACGCGTCCGACATGACCACCGGGGCGCCGGCCGTGATCTCGATCAGATCTTCCATGTGGTAGCCCACCTTGCCCACCCAGCGCACGCGCGTCTCCACCGTGGTCACCATGCCGGGCTCGAAGGGGGTTTCGTCGTGCGGGCTGATCAGCGGGTGCTCGTGCACGAGCAGTCCGACGCCGTGGCCGTTGTGGGCGTAGGGGAAGGGCAGTCCCGCCGCCGCATACAGCTCGCCCGCCTTGGCAAAGAGCTGGCGGCCGGTATTGCCCGGCCGCACCATGTCGATGATGCGGTGGTGGATGTCGCGCAGCCGCGTCCAATAGGACAGGTCCTCTGCCGTCGGCTTGCCGACCTTCGCCGTGCGGCCCACGTTGGTGATGTACTCGCTGTACCAGGCACCGACATCGGCCTTCACGATGTCGCCGGCGCGCACGACGTTGTCGCCGGGCGACATGTGCGGGTAGCCGGTGTTGGCGCCGGTGTTGATGTGCAGGTAGGCGACGAGATCGGCGCCGGTGTGCATCAGCGCATCGGCCAGCCGGTTCGCCATGCTCTTTTCGGTCTCGCCCACACGCACGGTGGCGTAGGTGGCCATCAGCGCCTTTTCAGTGGCGCGGTAGCCGTGGCGCAGGATCGCCAGCTCGCGCGGCGTCTTGTACATGCGTGCGCGCAGGAAGAGATCGGTACAGGGCGCCAGGCGCAGGCCGGGCAGCCGCGCGCGCAGATGGTCGGCATAGATCGCCGCCAGGTAGTCCAGCTCGCACCCCACCCGCGCCTGCGCCAGGCCCAGCTCGGTGAGCACGTCGGCCAGAAGGTCCATCGGCTTGACGACGAATTCCTTGTAGCTGCGGATGTCGCGGATCCACGAATGGGCGCGAACAAAACCTTCTTCCACCAGGCACAGCACGAACACCGGCTCGCGCCCCTTGGGCCAGACGATCAAGGCCAGGCGGTCGCGGATCGACGTCTGGGTGGAGATGTGGACGTCGCCCACATAGCGCACGTTGTCGGGCGAGACAGCGATGACGGCGTCGAAGTCGCTCTCGGCCAGCAGGCGCTGAACCCGCCGTACGTCGCCCAGCGTGTCGTCGATGGTCTTCGTGGGGGTGCTCATGGTGGTTTTCCAAAGGCCGGCCGCGGGGGTCTCGGCTGTCGCCGACGGTTTGCGGCCGATTGGTGTTCGTCGCATTGCGCCAGCCGGACATTCACGTCTAGGATGGCCGAGCCATTGTGCCTGCTCGAACACGCGGGCAGCTCCTGGTAGCCTGCGAGATCCAGCCAATCACCACGGGATTCTTCGATGCACAAGTTTCGCCGTCGCCTGACGTCCATGCTCGCCGCGGCGCTGTTCGCGGCCGCCGCCCTGGCCCCTGCCGCGGCGCAAAAGCGCGGCGGCACCTTCATCGTCGCCTCGGAGGGCGAGCCGGGTGTGCTGACGGCGCACCTTTCCACCGACACCTCGGCGGTGATGATCGCCTCCAATGTCTTCAACGGCTTGGTCACGGCAGACTTCGCGTTGCAGCCCAAGCCGGAGCTGGCCGAGCGCTGGGAAATCTCGCCCGACGAGCGCACCTACACCTTCCATCTCGTCAAGAACGCCAAGTGGCACGACGGCAAGCCGGTCACGGCGCACGACGCGGCCTTCACGCTCAACGAGATCACCTCCAAGACCCACCCCCGCGCCGGTGCCTGGTGGCCGAACGTGGACTTCGTGCGCGCGGTCGACGATCACACACTGGTGATCCACCTGAAGGCGCCCTACGCCCCGTTCCTCATCCTGCTCGGCAACTCGCTGGGCATGGGCACGCTGATCATGCCCAAGCACCTGTACGAGGGCAAGGACCCGAAGACCAACCCGGCGAACCGCGCGCCGGTGGGCAGCGGCCCGTTCAAGTTCTCGAAGTGGGAACGCGGCAGCCATGTCGAGCTGGTGCGCAACCCGAACTACTTCCGCGCCGGCAAGCCGTATCTCGACCGCGTCGTGTTCCGCTTCGTGCCCGATGCGGCCACGCGGCTGCTCGGCGTCGAGAAGGGCGAGCTCGACTTCCTGCACGCCTACATCGTGCCCTACAACGAGGTGGAGCGCCTGAAGAAGAGCCCCAAGGTGCAGGTCGTCAACCGCGGCCTCGAGATGGTGGCCACCAACGAGTTCCTGTTCTTCAACCTGCGCAACGGCCCGCTGAAGGACGTGCGCGTGCGCCAGGCGCTCGCACATGCGATCGACCGCAACGAGATCCGCGCGCGCGCGCTCTTCGACCTCGGCCGCGTCGCGCACAGCCACTTGAGCTCGAGCCTCGGCTGGGCCTACAGCGACAAGTTCGACGCCTACAAGAAGCGCGACGTGGCCCAGGCCGCCGCGCTGCTGGATGCGGCCGGCTACCCGCTCAAGGACGGCAAGCGCTTTGCACTTCGGCTCACCTGGGATTCAGGCAAGGAGGTCGAGCACCGCACCGCCGAGATCATCCGCTCCAACCTGCGTGACGTCGGCATCGACGTCACCATGCAGACCTTCGATCGCGCCACCTACATCGAGAAGACCTACCGCAACTGGGACTTCGACATGGCGATCCAGAACTCGACCACCGGGCCCGACCCGGCGATCGGCGTCACGCGCTCGTACCACACGCGGCAGATCCTGAAGCTGCCGTTCGTCAACGGCATGGGCTACTCGAACCCGGAGCTCGACAAGATCTTCGACGCCGAATTCTCGGTCTTCGACGTGAAGAAGCGCGCCGCGATGTGGCATCGCGCGCAGGAGCTGCTGATGCGCGACCTGCCGGGGTTGCCGTTGTTCGAGTTCCCGGTGCTGAACATCGCCTCGGCGGGCTTCAACAACGTGATCAGCGGGCCGATGGGTTATCTGGAGAGCCGCGAGAACATCTCGCAGAAGTGAGGCAGCGGGCCACGCGCCGTTGATGCTGCCGCCGCCGAACCCGGCATGCCGCTGCTGATCTACGCGCTCAAGCGCATCGCCCAGGCCATCCCCCTGGTGCTGGTGATCATCGCCATCAACTTTGCGCTGATCCACGCCGCTCCGGGCGACCCGGTGGACATCCTGCTCGGCCAGGGAGAGGCCGACCCGCAGGTGGTTGCGCAATTGCGCGCCGACTTCGGCCTCGACCAGCCGCTGCCTGTGCAACTCGCGCGTTATTACGCCAAGGTGCTCAGCCTCGATCTCGGCCAGAGCTTCCGCTACCGCGAGCCGGTCATCGAGCTCATCGCGAGCCGTCTGCCGGCGACGCTGCTGCTGATGGGGGCTGCGCTCGTCGTCAGCACGCTCGTGGCCGTCGCGCTGGGCGTGGTCGCCGCGCACCGGCCGTACTCGGCGCTGGACAACGGCGTCACCACGCTCGCGCTGGCGGGCTACTCGATGCCGGTGTTCTGGCTCGGCCAACTGCTGCTCATCGCCTTCGCGCTCAAGCTGGACTGGTTCCCGGCCCAGGGCATGGTGTCGATCCGCGCACCGACCGAGGGCTTCGGCCGCGTGCTCGACGTCGCGCACCACCTCGTGCTGCCGGCGCTCACCTACAGCCTGTACCACCTCGCACTCATCTTCCGCCTGACGCGCGCCAAGATGCAGGACGTGCTGGCGCAGGACTACATCCAGACCGCCCGCGCCAAGGGCTTGAGCGAAGCTCAGGTGATCTTCGGCCACGCGCTGCGCAACGCGCTGCTGCCGATCGTCACCGTACTCGGGCTGAACTTCGGCTTCATGCTCGCCGGCTCGGTGCTCACCGAGACCGTGTTCGCCTGGCCGGGCACCGGGCGCCTGCTCTACGAAGCGATCCTGGCGCGCGACTACCCGCTGCTGATGGGCCTGTTCGTGTGCCTGTCGACGATGGTGGTGCTGGTCAACGTGCTGACCGACATCGCCTACGCATTGATCGACCCGCGGGTGGTATACCGGTGAGCGCGGCGGCAGCCTTGCCTGTGCCAGCCTCGCAGCGGCCCACCGGGTTCGCGGTCTTCGCACGCAATCGGTTTTCGCTGCTCGGCCTCGTGCTGCTGGCGGCACTGGTGGCGCTGGCGCTGGCGGCAAGCTGGATTGCGCCATTCGATCCCCACAAGGTCGGCGTTGGGCCGACGCTGGCGGCGCCGGACGCGCGGCATTGGTTCGGCACCGACGACCTCGGGCGCGACGTGGCCAGCCGCGTGCTCGCCGGCACCGGTGTGTCGCTGCTGGTCGGATTCACGACCGCTGTCCTGGCCACGCTGGTGGGCGTGCTGGCCGGCGCGATCGCGGGCTTCGCGGGCGCGCGCCTGGACGACCTGCTGATGCGGGTGACCGAGGTCTTCCTCGTCATCCCGCGCTTCTTTCTCGCCATCCTGCTGGTGGCCTTCTTCGGTGCGAGCCTCTTGAACCTGGTGCTCACGATCGCGATCCTGAGCTGGCCCGAGATCGCGCGGCTGACGCGCGCCGAGTTCCTGACGCTTCGTTCGCGGCAGTTCGTCGACGCGGCGCGCGTGGCCGGGGCCTCGCGCGCCGAGCTCGTGTTCGGCGAGATCCTGCCCAATGCGCTGGGGCCCGTGATCGTCGCGAGCACGCTGCTGGTAGGGCAGGCAATGCTGCTCGAAGCGGGCCTGTCGTATCTCGGCCTCGGAGACCCCGGCCGGGTGAGCCTGGGCTTGATGCTGCACCAGGCGCAGTCGATCATGCGCAGCGCCTGGTGGGCCACCGCGGCGCCGGGGCTGGCGATCTTCGTCGCCGTCATCGCGGTGAACCTCATCGGCGACGGATTGAACGACCTGTTCAATCCGCGCGCCAGGGAGCGCTGATGGCGGCGCCCCCGTTGCTCGAGGTGCGCGGCCTGACGACGGAGATCCCGACCTCGCGCGGCATCCTGCGCGCCGTCGATGGCGTGGATCTGGACATCCACGCCGGCGAGGCCGTGGCGCTGGTGGGCGAGTCCGGCTGCGGCAAGAGCATGACGGCGTTGTCGATCCTGCGGCTGCTGCGGCCGCCGGCGCGCATCGTCGCCGGCCGCGTCGTCTTCGAAGGTGCGGACCTCGTTCGCGCCAGCGAGCGCGAGATGCGGCGCTTGCGCGGGTCGCGCATCGCCATGGTGTTCCAGGATCCGATGACTTACCTGAACCCGGTGCAAACCGTGGGCGCCCAGGTGGCCGAGGTGCTGCGCGTGCACCAGCGGTTGGCCGGCGCGGCGGCGCAGGCCGAGGCGGCGCGCGCGCTGGACCGCGTGCGGCTGCCGCAGCCGGCCCGGACGGCGCGGCTGTACCCGCACCAACTCTCGGGCGGCATGCGCCAGCGCGTGATGATCGCGATGGCGATCGCCTGCCGGCCTGCGTTGCTGATCGCCGACGAGCCCACCACGGCGCTGGACGTGACGATCCAGGCGCAGATCATGCGTTTGCTCGCCGAGCTGCGCGCCGAACTGGGCGGGGCGTTGCTGCTGATCACGCACGACCTCGGCCTCGTCGCCGAGACCTGCGAGCGGGTGGTCGTCATGTACGCCGCGCAGGTGGTGGAGGCGGCCTCGACCACCAGGCTCTTTGCTGCGCCACGCCACCCCTACACGCGCGGGTTGCTGCGCTCCACGCTCAGCATCACGACACCGCAGCGCGAGTTTCGCTTCATCGGCGGCCAGCCGCCCGACCTGGTGTTGCCGCCCACGGGTTGCCGGTTCCACCCGCGCTGCGAGCAGGCCACGGCGCGCTGCGCTGCGGTGGCGCCCAGGCTGCACGCCGAAGAAGCAGGCGGCGAGGTCGAGCGCCTGCACCGCTGCGATGTGGCGGCAGCGCTCGAATGACATGGCCCAGCGGTGCCCCACTGCCGGTGCCCAATGCATGAGCAAGCCGTGAGTGACGCCGCTTCAGCACCCCGCCTGGCGGTGCGCGACCTGGTGGTGACCTACTCCGTCGCCAGCGGTGGCCTGTTCTCGCCGCGGGCGGCGGTGCGCGCGGTGGACGGTGTCACGCTCACCGTCGGCGCCGGTGAGGTGGTGGCGCTGGTGGGCGAGTCGGGCTGCGGCAAGACCTCGCTCGCGCGCGCGGTGGCCGGGCTCGTGGCGCCCAGCGCGGGCCGCGTGGAGCTGGATGGTGCCGACGTGACCGGGTTTCCCGCGCACCTGGACAGCCGCCTGCGCGCCGCGATCCAGATGGTGTTCCAGGACCCGTTCGAATCGTTGAACCCGCGCAAGACCGTGCTCGCCACGCTGACGCAGCCGCTGCGCCTGAACGCCACGGTGCCGCCGGGCGAACGGCGCGCTGAGGCAGCGCGCCTGCTCGCCCTGGCGGGGCTGCCGCCCGAGGCGCTCGAGCGCTACCCGCACGAGTTCTCCGGCGGACAACGGCAACGCATCGGCATCGCACGCGCCATCGCGACGCGGCCGCGCCTGCTGATCGCGGACGAGGCGGTGTCCGCGCTCGACATCTCGATCCGCGCGCAGTTGCTGGCGCTGCTCGGCTCGCTGCAGAAGGAGCTGGCGCTGTCGATGCTCTTCATCACGCACGACCTGGCGGTCGTGCGCTCCTTTGCCGATCGCGTGCTCGTGATGTACCTGGGCCGCATCGTCGAGGAGGGCCCGACGGCGGCGGTGTTCGAGCAGCCCGCGCACCCGTACACGCGGGCGCTGCTGGCGGCCACGCCCATCCCCGACCCCGTGGCGGCGCGCGCCACGCCGCGCGAAATCCTCGGGGGTGACGTGCCCAGCCCCCGAGACATCCCGCGCGGCTGCCGCTTTCACCCGCGCTGCCCACTGGCCGTGGCGCGCTGCGCCACGGAAGAGCCAGCGCATCGCCTGCTGCCGCGCGCAGCGGGCGCTGCAGTGGCGGTATCGTGCCACCTGGCCTCCTAGGGGCCTTCTACGGAGTCGTCGTCGCATGGAAATCGCTGCCGAGAACATGGACCGCCTGCTGTGCATCGAGATGCGCCGCAAAGGCTTGCCGCGGGGCTTCAAGTGGCCGCTGTACGAAGCGGGGCGCGCGATCTCCGACGGGCCGATGGTGTTGAAGGCGGCGCAGCTGCTCGACCGGGCGCCGGGCCGCATCGGCATCTTCACCGGCGCCGCGGTGCCCGAGCACATGCCGGTGGGCGAGAACGACGGGCCTTTCGGGGCCAGCGTGCTGGCGCAGGCGCTCGCGCGGCTCGGGCACCGGCCGACGATCTACACCGATGCGGTGTGCGCGCCGCCGATCGAGGCGCTTCTTCGACGCAACGGCACCACCGCCGAGGTGGTGCGCCTGCGCCTGGGCGACAAGGCGCAGCTGGCGGGGGCGGCGCAGGCCGAAGACGTGCTGGTGGCCATCGAGCGCCTGGGCGGCAACGTCAACGGCAAGCTGCACGGCGTGAACGGCACCAACCGCGATGCCTTCCGCTGCAACGTGGACCACGCCTTTGTCGAGGCCACGCGCCTTGGCAAGACCACGATCGGCATCGGCGACGGCGGCAACGAGGTCGGCTTCGGCCGCCTGCGTGAAACGCTCGAGGCGCAACTGCCCGCGTTCGCGCAGAAGGACAAGACGCCTTGCGGCGGCGGCATCTTCTCGGCCATCGCCACCGATCACCTCGTCGTCGCCTCCACCTCCAACCTCGGCGCCTACGGCGTGGTGGCCGCATTGGCCATGCTCAAGGGCGACCCGACGCTGTGCCACACGGCCGAAGAAGAGATCGCGCTGCACCACGTGGGCGTTGGCCTCGGCCTGGTCGACGGCGGCGGCGGCGGGCTCATCCCCTGGTGCGACGGCATTCCGGCCGAGTCCAACGCCGCGGTCGTCACGCTGCTGCGCAACATCGTGCTGCGCACGCTGGAAGCGCCGCGCATTCGCACGTTCTGAGCTCCATCCACCCGGCTCTTCACGACAGAAGGAGAAAGCAAGCCATGACCATCCAACGCCTCCAACCCGGCCCGCGCATGAGCGGCGCCGTCGTGCACGGCAACACCGTCTACCTGGCGGGCCTCACCGCCGACGACATCCAGCTGGACGTCAAGGGCCAGACGCGGCAGATCCTCGCC